>JAFKGG010000066.1 GCA_017307915.1 Burkholderiales bacterium
AGCGCGACGTCGATCTTCATGTCCCGCGCCGTGTTGGCGCAGTAATCGAGATCGCACTCGGGATCTTGATTGAAGATGTTGATCGTGGGCGGCGACACCTGATGGTGTATGGCCAGCACGGTGAACACGGTTTCGATGCCGCCGGCGCCGCCCAGCAGGTGGCCGGTCATCGACTTGGTCGAGTTGACCACGATCTTGCGCGCGTTGGCTTCGCCCAACGCCGCCTTGATCGCTTCGGTTTCGTTCTTGTCGCCCAAAGGCGTCGAGGTGCCGTGCGCGTTCAGGTAGTCGATCTGGTCGGCGTTGATGCCGGCATTGCGCAGCGCCACCTGCATGCAGCGGCGCGGGCCATCCATGTCGGGCGCGGTGATGTGGTGCGCGTCGGCGCTCATGCCAAAGCCGGTGATCTCGGCATAGATGGTGGCACCGCGCCGCTTGGCGTGCTCGTATTCCTCGAGCATCAGCACGCCGGCGCCCTCGCCCAGCACGAAACCGTCGCGGTCTTTGTCCCACGGGCGGCTGGCGGTGGCCGGATCATCGTTGCGCACCGACAGCGCGCGTGCGGCACAGAAGCCGCCCAGCCCCAGCGGCGACACGGTGGATTCGGAGCCGCCGGCCAGGATCGCATCGGCGTCGCCATATTCGATCAGCCGCGCCGCATCGCCGATGCAGTGCAGGCCGGTGGTGCAGGCGCTGACGATCGCGTAGTTCGGCCCCTTCAGGCCGTGCAGGATCGACATCTCGCCCGAGATCATGTTGATGATCGAGCCGGGCACGAAGAACGGCGACACGCGCCGCACGCCGCGCTTGAGCAGCTCGTTGTGCGTTTCCTCGATCAGCGGCAGGCCGCCGATGCCCGAGCCGATGATGACGCCGATGCGCTCGGCATTGGCCTCGGTGACTTCCAGCCCGCTGGAGCGCAGCGCCTGCACGCCGGCAGCGATGCCGTAGTGCACGAAGGTGTCGAAGTGGCGCGCCTCTTTCGAGGGCATGTACTGCGACACATCGAAATCGCTCACCTCACCGGCGATCTGCGTCGGGAACGCCGACGCATCGAAACGGGTGATGCGCGAAATGCCCGAACGCCCGGCGACCAGATTGGACCAGGCCGTCGGGATATCGTTGCCGACCGGGCTCACGATGCCCAGGCCGGTGACCACGACTCGGCGCCGACTCACGTCAATGCTCCTTGCTGCGAAGAGGAAACCGTTGCCCGCGCCCGGAGCGGGCAACGGACAGCACCATATCGAAACACGATCGGTGCTGCGAGCGCAACCGCGGCGCGAACAACCGCTTCGTTGTCCAGGCCTGGGTCAGGACTTCGAATGCGTCTTGATGTAGTCGATGGCCTGCTGCACCGTGGTGATCTTCTCGGCGTCTTCGTCGGGAATCTCGGTTTCGAATTCGTCTTCGAGCGCCATCACCAGCTCGACGGTATCCAGCGAATCGGCACCGAGGTCGTCGACGAACGACGATTCGATCTTGATCTCGGCTTCGTTGACGCCGAGTTGCTCGGCCACGATCTTTTTGACGCGCTGCTCGATGTTTTCCATTCAAGGCTCCTGTACTAAGTGGCCGCTCCGCCACAAGGGGGCGACATGTCGGCGCGGGCGGATTGTATAGCAGTTCGGCGGCCCGTTCGCGGCTAACGCACGGCCTAATCCGCGAGGATCAGTGATTCGGCCGGGTTTGCAGCGCAATTGCCGCGCATTCACCGCTATTCCATATACATCCCGCCGTTTACGTGCAAAGTGACGCCGGTTACGTAGCCGGCCTGCGGACTGGCCAGGAAGGCTACCGCGGCGGCGACGTCGTCGGGTTGGCCGAAGCGGCCGCTGGGAATCTGCTGCAGCAAGGCCGCGGTCTGCGCTTCGGTCAGCGAGCGCGTCATGTCGGTGTCGATGAAGCCCGGCGCCACGCAGTTGACCGTGACGTTGCGGCTGGCGATCTCGCGTGCCAGCGCGCGCGCCATACCGGCCACGCCGGCCTTGGCCGCGGCGTAGTTGGCCTGCCCGGCGTTGCCGCTGGCGCCGACCACCGAGGTGATGTTGACGATGCGGCCGTACTTGGCTTTCATCATGCCGCGGATGACCAGCCGCGACAGCCGGAACACCGCGCTCAGGTTGGTCTCGATGACCGCGCTCCAGTCCTCGTCCTTCATCCGCATCGCGAGGTTGTCGCGCGTGATGCCGGCGTTGTTCACCAGGATGGCGAGGCTGCCGTATTCCTTCTGGATGGCATCGACCAGCGCTTCGCAGCGCGCCGCATCGACCACGTCCAGCGCTTCGCCGCGGCCCTGGATGCCAGCTTCGGCGAACGCTGCCGTGATCACCTGCGCGCCGGCATCGCTGGTGGCGGTACCGATCACGGTGGCTCCCTGCCGGCCGAGTTCGAGCGCAATGGCACGGCCGATACCGCGCGTGGCACCGGTCACCAGCGCCACCTGGTTGGCGAGATTCATCGATCCTTCCTTGTCGTTTCTGTGGGCACGCACGCTTGCACCCGTATCGTGCATGAAGTGAATCGGCGACGCTCGGCCGCGGCTGCGGCTACGAAGCGGCGCGCGAACCGGCCAGCGCCGCTTCGAGCGAAGCCGGATCGTAGACCGATGCCACTTCGAGCGACTTGTCGATGCGCGACACCAGACCCGAGAGCACCTTGCCGGGGCCGAATTCGATCACGCGCGTCACGCCCATCGCCTTCAGCTGGTTGACCACCTCGACCCAGCGCACCGCGCTGAACGCCTGGCGCACCAGCGCGTCCTTGATGCGCGCCGGCTCGGTTTCCACCGCCACATCGACGTTGTTGACCAGCGGCACGGCCGGCGTGCGCAGCTCGATGGCGGCCAGCGCCTGCGCCAGCCGCTCGCCGGCCGGACGCAGCAGCGTCGAGTGGAACGGCGCCGACACCGGCAGCGGCAGCGCACGCTTGGCGCCCAGCGCCTTGGCGCGCTCGCAGGCCCGTTCCACCGCGCTGCGATGGCCGGCGATGACCACCTGCGACGGCGCGTTGTAGTTGACCGCTTCGACGATCTCGCCGGGCTGCGCCTCGCTGGCCTCGCGGCAGGCCTGGCGCACGGCGTCGTCGGCAAGCCCCAGTATCGCCGCCATGCCGCCCTGCCCGACCGGCACGGCTTCCTGCATGGCGCTCGCGCGCAGACGCACCAGCGGCACCGCGGTGGCCACGTCGAGCGCGCCGGCCATCGTCAGCGCCGTGTATTCGCCCAGGCTGTGGCCGGCCACCGCCGCCGGTGCCGGGCCGCCGGCCTCGCGCCAGGCCAGCCAGCAGCCATAGCCGGCCACCAGCATTGCCGGCTGCGTGTTGACGGTCAGCGACAGCGCATCGGCGGGGCCTTGCTCGATCAGTTGCGACAGCGGCTCGCCGAGCGCGGCGTCGGCTTCGTCGAGCAGCTTGCGCACCGCCGGCAGGCCGGCGAAAGCGTCGAGCATGCCCACCGATTGCGAGCCCTGCCCGGGAAAAACGAATGCCAGAGTCATCGGAATCCTCGTCTTGTTCTGCGTGAACCGTGGCGCGGTACCAACCAGCGCGATGCAAACCGGCGCGGTGCACGCCGATATGGCGCAAGCCGGCGCAGCGCGCCCCGGCGCGCCGCGCTGCGCGCTCAAAACTGTGCCAGCACCGCGCCCCAGGTGAAGCCGCCGCCGACGCCTTCCATCAGCACGCGCTGGCCGGGCTTGATGCGGCCGTCGCGCACCGCCAGGTCGAGCGCCAGCGGGATCGATGCGGCCGAGGTATTGGCGTGACGATC
>JAFKGG010000422.1 GCA_017307915.1 Burkholderiales bacterium
GCGCGACACCACCGCGGTGGTGTTGCTGCTGACCGGCGTTTAGAGATCGGTGCGGATGATCACGTCGACGCGATTGATGTTGTCGCGCGAGATCGAGTATTCCTGCACGCGGCCGACCTTCACGCCGCGCATCGTCACGTCGCTGCCCTGCTGCAGGCCTTCGAGCGACTGCTTCTCGAAATGGATCGTGTAGAAGCGGAAACTCGCCGTGCCGCCGCCCTGTGACAGCCAGATCCAGGCGACGCAGGCGGCCGCCACCAGTGCCAGCACGACGGCGCCGACCAGCGTATAGCGAGCTTCAGGTTCCATCGATGCCATCCCTGCCTGATGGTGTGCTGATCATTCTACGGCCCTCGAAATAAGCGCGAATCCACGGATCGTCGACCGCCATCACCTGCTCGATCGTGCCGTCGGCGATCACCTTGCCCTGCCCGAGCACGACCACGCGGCGCGCGATACCCAGCAAGGTATCGAGGTCGTGCGTGACCAGCAGCACGGTGATGCCCAGATCGTCGCACAGCGAAGCCAGCAGGCTGTCGAAGGCCCGCGCCGTGATGGGGTCCAGGCCCGACGTGGGCTCGTCCAGAAACAGCACCTCGGGTTCCAAGGCCAGCGCGCGCGCGATTGCTGCGCGCTTGCGCATGCCGCCCGACAGCTCGGAAGGTCGCTTGGCGCCGGCCGATACCGGCAAGCCGGCCATCGCCAGCCGCAGATCGACCAAGGGTCCGATCAGATGTTCCGGGATGCCGCCATGTTCGCGCATCGGCGTGGCGACGTTGCCGGCCACGGTCAGCGACGAGAACAGCGCACCATCCTGGAACATCATGCCGATGCGCCGGCGCACCGCGGTCAGCGCCGCCGGCGGCGCGTTCCACACGTCGGTGCCGAGCAGCTCGACGCGCCCGCCGGTGGGCCGTTGCAGGCCGATGATCTCGCGCAGCAGCACCGATTTGCCGCTGCCGCTGCCGCCGATCAGCGCCACCAGTTCGCCGCGGCGGATACTCAGGTCGAGATCCTGGTGCACCTGCTGCGTGCCGAAACGCGTGGACAGGCCGCGCACTTCGATCGCCATCGCGCCGTTCACAGGCCCAGCTCCTGGAACAGCAGCGCGAACAGCGCATCGAGCAGGATCACCGCGACGATCGCCTGCACCACCGTCGACGTGGTGTTCAGTCCGATCGAACGCGTGTCGCGGCTCACCGACATGCCCATGCGGCAGCCGATGATGGCCACGAACAGGCCGAACACCGGTGCCTTGGCCAGCCCGATCACGAAGTGCTTCGGCGCCAGCGCCTCTTGCAGCCGCGCGATGAAGGTGGTCGGCGTGATGTCGAGCATCGAATCGGCGATCACCATCGAACCCATCAGGCCGAATACGTCGCCCACGAACACCAGCAGCGGCAGCGACACCACCAGCGCGATGACGCGCGGCACGACCAGCACCTGCTCGGCCGACAGCCCCAGCGTGCGGATGGCGTCGATCTCTTCGGTGAGCTTCATCGTGCCCAGCTGCGCGGTGAACGCGGCGCCGGAACGGCCGGCGATGATGGTGGCCACGATCAGCGGCGAGAATTCTCGCGCCAGGCCCAGCGCCACACCATCGACGACGAAGATGTTGGCGCCGTATTGCTCGGCCTTCAGGCCGAGCAGATAGGCCACCACCAGGCCGATCAGGAAGGTGACCAGCGCCACCACCGGAATCGCCGTGACGCAGACCTGCGCGAACTGCGCGAACAGCTCGCGCACGCGCAGCCGGCCCGGCCGCATCACGACACGAGCCAGTTCGTGCAGCACGCGGCCGAAGAACTCCAGATGGCCGCGCAGCAGCGCGCCGACCTGCACGCCCGAGCGGCCGATGCTGGCCAGCCAGCCGAGCGCGCGCACGCCGGCCGCGGGAGTTTCGTCGGCCAGCCGGCTGCGCACCAGTTCCATGATGCGCGCATGCACCGCACTGAAATTGCGTAGTTCGATGCGCTCGCGCGTGCTCGCATCGCACCCCAGGTGGCGCCACAGCAGCAGGGCGCCGGCGGTGTCGAGTTCGTGCAGTTCGCTGCCGTCGATGACCAGCGCGCCGGCGTCGGGGGATGCGCCCAGCGCGCGCAGGCTGGCGTCGAGTTCAGTCAGCCGCGGCAATTGCCAGGCGCCGCTCGGGTGCAGAACGCTGCCGTCGGCACGCCGCTCCAGGCGGCACGGGTCTTGCGCCGCCATCATCGAGATGCGATAGGCACGCGGGCGTTCCTCAAGCAGGCGACGAGCGCATGCCGTAGGCCTTGCCGCCGACCCACAGATATTCGGCGCGCAGGATGGGCTTGCCCTTTTCGCCGTCGAACGTGAAGCCCAGCACCGCCACTTCGGCGCCGCTGGTCAACTGCGGCACCTGCCAGGCCTGCATGCGCGTCAACGGCGCCAGTTCGATTTCCCAGACGCGGTCTTTGCGCGTCGGCAGTTGCGCGCGTGCCAGCAGCCCCGGGCCATCGACGCCGGCCGACTGCGGCGGCACGGCGCGGCGCGCCAGGTCGGCCGGCAGCGCCAGGCCGGGTTTGACTTCGAGGTCGAACTCGACGTGCGGATTGCGCCAGGCCACCTTGCCGGCTCGGCCTTCCAGATACAGCGGGCGGCCCTGGTCGAAGCTGCTCCAGCCATGATGAGCAAAAGCATGCCGCGGCAAGGGCAGCGCCGCAAACAGTGCGGCGGCGATCATCGGACGTCTGTGCATCGCGAGCCTCTCGTGGTGCGGTCGGGGAATTGCGGAACGCAGCAAGCGGTGCGCATCGGCACGCCTAGACGTAGGCGATCCAGCGCCCGCAGATGATAACCGCCAGCCAGACCAGCATCGACAATACCGCCTGCGCGCGCGCGGTGCCGTCGAGCCGCGCCAGGCCGCCGCGCGCGTGAAACAGCGCTGCATTGATGCCGGCCAGCATCAGCAGGCCCATCTTCAGCACGAAAGCGCGGTTGGCGATCAGCTCCAGCGCTTGGCTGGCAAACATCAGGCCGCCGCTGGCTGCCGCCAGGCCGAAGCCGGCCAGTGTCAGCGGCAACGCCAATCGCGCCAGCGGCGCCGGCGGCAGCGCACGCCCGAAGCCCAGCACGCGCAGCTCGAACAGCAGCAGGCTGCCGACCAGCATGGCGATACCGAAAATATGGGCCGCTTCCAGCGCGGGATAGGCGATCGGGTGCGATTGCAGCCAGTCGAAGGCGGACATGGTCGGGAGGGCGGCGTGCGGCGCTGGGCGAGCGCAAGCGGCGGCACGTGGATGGCCTCATGCGTGGATGGCCTCGTGATTCTAGGGCATTCGGCTGCATGCGAATGGCGTGCCCGCGCACGTAGAATCGATCGGCTCGCCCGTTCCCCACCTGCGCCATGCGATTGCGATGACCGATCCGTTTCCCTACAAGGAAGTGAAGGGCCTCACCAAGGGCCTGGCCGTGCTGACGGCGCTGAACCGGCAGGCCGGCGGCATGAGCAGCGTTTCCGAGATCGCAAGGCTGTGCCGGATCCATCGCACCACCGCCAAACGCCTGCTCGAAACCCTGCGCCGCAACGGCCTGGTGCGCCATGGCGAGCGCGAAGGCCAATACTGCCTGACCTTCGAAGTGCGGCGCCTGAGCGAAGGCTTCTATGACGAACAATGGGTCGAGCAGGTGGCGCGACCGGTGATGCGCAGCACCGTGTCGCAACTGCTGTGGCCCTGCGACATGTGCACGCATGAAGGCGGCTACATGGTGGTGCGCGAATCGACGCATCGCCTGAGCACGCTGTCGCAGCAGTTCGGCATGATCGGCGAACGCATGCCGATGTTCCAGACTGCCACCGGGCGCGCCTATTTCGCCTACAGCCCGCGCTCGGAACAAGACGCGCTGCTGCAGTTGATGCGCAGCCGCGGCGACCCGTACGATCACTACGCGCACGATCATCGCTTCATTGCGCGCATCGTCTCCAGCACGCTGCGGCGCGGCTACAGCATCAACCACGGCGAGTGGGATCGCCATCCGCAGTTTTCCGGCATCGGAGTGCCGGTGTATTGCGGCGAACGGCTGCTGGGCGCGATCAACATGGGGTTTCCAAACGGCGCGCTGACGACGACGCAGATACGGCGGCGCTTCCTGCCGGTATTGCGACACATCGCCGAGGCGATCGGCGACGGCAGCCAAGCCTGGGTCGAGCGCGGTTGAGCTTCCGATCGGCGGGCAAGGCCGCGCCAAACGCTTGAGGCGCGGCGCGCCGGACGCTCGAGGCGCCGCAGTCTGCTGGTCGACGCCCCACTGACTGTGCACTTTGTGCACAGGGTACGCAGTGTCGGCGGCCGCCCTCAACATCCGCCTCCTCGCAACGCCGCAAGCGCTGCGCGCCATGGGCCGCAGTCTTGCCTCAACCCGTCAGGAGACATTCGAATGAATCCATTGCGCCGCCTGCTCTGCCTGAGCGCGCTGCCGCTGGCCGCCGCCACCGCCCTGCCCGTCCCGGCCTCAGCGCAGGCACAGGCGCCGGCCTGGCCGTCGCGCCCGATCAGCTTCATCGTGCCGTATGCCGCCGGCGGCCTCACCGACCAGCTCGCGCGCGAAACCGGCGCGCACCTGAGCAAGGCGCTGGGCCAGCCGGTGGTGGTCGACAACCGCCCCGGCGGCGGCGCGCAGATCGCGATGAACGCGCTCAAGCAAGCCCCGGCCGATGGCCATACCGTGTTCGTCGGCGACGTGCCCTCGCTGGCCACCAACGTCGGATTGTTCTCGAAGCTGTCGTACGACCCGCGCACCGACGTGCAGCCGGTGGCGCAGCTGATCGTGTCGCCGGGGCTGGTAGTGGTGCCGGTGAACAGCCCGTTCAAGAGCTTTGCCGACCTGGTCGAAAGCGCCAAGGTCAAGGCCGGCGGCCTGACCTATGCCACGCAGGGCGTCGGCACCGGCGGCCATCTGTTCAGCACGCTGCTGGCGCAGCGCATCGGCCGGCCGATGACCGCGGTGGCATTTCGCGGCTCGATCCCCGGGCTGACCGACACGATGAGCGGCCAGGTGGACTTCATGTACGACGCGATTCCGACCGCCGCCAGCTTCGTGAAGGCCGGCATGCTGCGCGCGCTGGCCATCGGGGCCGAGCAGCGTTCGCCGCTGATGCCCGAGGTACCGACACTGAAGGAGCTCGGCTTCGAGGCGATCGTGCCCACGTTCTGGTGGGGCGTGGCGGTGAAGGCCGGCACGCCGCCGGCACTGGTCGAACGGCTGAACGCGGCCTTCGTCGCGGCGATCAACGATCCGGCGATCTCGAAGAAATTCGCCGATCAGGGCGTGGTCATCACCACCTCGACGCCGGCGCGCTTCACCGCCTACATCGACAGCGAGATCACGCGCTGGACGAAAGTGATGCGCGACGCCGGCATGTCGGCCGATTGACCGTGCATTGCATGACACGCGCAACGATTGCAGCGAACCCCGCATGAAACGATACGAAAACAAGGTCGCGCTGATCTCGGGCGGCGCCGGCGCGATGGGGTTGGCGATCGCACGGCGGCTGGCGTGCGAGGGCGCACAAGTGGTGCTCGGCGACCTCGCTTCCGCCGACGCCGGCAAGCTCGACGAATGCTTCGCCGGCTGGCCGGCACCGCTCGCGCTGACGCTGGACGTGACGCAGGCCGCAAGCTGGCAAGCCGCCTTCGAACAGACGCAGCAGCGCTTCGGCCGCGTCGACCTGCTGGTGAACAATGCAGGCGTGCTGTCCGATACGCCGCGCGCGTTCGAAGACGTCGAGATCGCTGAATGGCGGCACGTATTCGCCGTCAACGTCGATGGCGTGTTCCTGGGCACGCAGGCGGCGCTGCGCGCGATGCGCCGCGCCGCGGCGGGCGGTGCCATCGTCAACCTGGGGTCGGTAGCCTCGTTCGTGGGCTCCAAGGACAGCGCCGCCTACGGCAGCAGTAAGGCCACGGTGCGCAACATGACCAAGCAGGCGGCGCTGAGCGCGGCGCGCATGGGCTACGACGTGCGCGTCAACGCCGTGCACCCCGGCTTCGTCTGGACGCCGCTGGTCGAGCGGCGGCTGGTGCATCAGTTCGGCAGCCGCGAGGCGGCCATCGCGGCCGCCAGCGCGATGAACCCGCGCGGGCGCCTGGTGCAGGCCGATGACGTAGCGGCGGCCGTGGCATTCCTGGGATCGGATGATGCACGGATGATCACCGGAGCGGATCTGATCATCGATGGCGGGCGGCTGATTCAATGAGGCAATAGCCGGCGGCCCCACGCACCGGCTTGACAGCCGCCCGCATCGGCGGCGAAAGTCGCCCTGTCAATCACAAGAACGGGGAGACGAACGATGCGCTGGATTACGCGCTGGTGCTCATTGTTGTGCGTGCTCATGGCCGGCAGCCTCACGCAGGCCAGCGCGCAGCCTGCGGGCCGGATCGCCGACCTCGTTCTGCCGCAGCAGGCGCAATCGCTGTCGTTCTTCAGCTCGCTCGGCATGGGGATCTGGAAACCCGAGGGTGACGGCCCGTTTCCGGCGCTGATCCTGCTGCACACGTGCGGTGGCGTCTCGCAGCACATCGGCACTTGGCGCAAAGAGGCGATCACCCGAGGCTACCTGGTGATGATCCTCGACAGCTTCAGTGCGCGCGGCTCGCCCTCATGCCGGCCGCGCGCGCCGATTCCGATGGAGCGCGGCGTGCAGGACATCTCCGACGCCGTCGCTCACCTGGCCGCGCTGCCCGGCGTCGATCCGAATCGCATCGGCGTGATGGGCTTCTCGTGGGGCGGGATGGCCGCGCTGCTCAACGGCAGCACCGGCTATCGCGCCGCGACGCCGATCAACGGGCGCACGCCGACCGCCGTGGTCAGCGTCTATCCGTCCTGCTACATCGGGCCGTTCAGCTCGTTCCCCGGCGCCGAATTCCTGCGGCAGGATCTCGCCACGCCGACGCTGGTGCTGATGGGTGCGGCCGACACCGAATCACCGCCGCAAGACTGCCTCGACCGGCTCACCCAGCTTCGCGAACGCCGGGCGCCCGTCGAATGGGAAGTGATCTCGGATGCCACCCATTGCTGGGATTGCCAGGACAAACACGGCTACCGGTCGAGCCCGCCCTGGGCCGGCGGCCGGACCGTGGAATATCGCTACGACGGAAAAGCCACCGGGCTGTCGATCGAGCGCGCGTTCGCCTTCCTGGCGCAACGGATGCCGGCGCGCTAAGGTCTAGCGCAGCGCCGCCGCTTCGCCATTGCCCTGCGAACGCGCGGCGCGCATCCGGTCATACAGCGCCAGCCGCTGCTGCGCCGCCGGTGACATCACCGTGGCTACCGCGGCGGCCGGCATGGCCGGCAGCTCGGCAACGCGATGGCAGGCGGCCAGATGGCCCGGCGCATGTTCGATCATCGGCGGCTCTTCCTGCCGGCAGCGTTCGATGGCAAACGGGCAGCGCGTATGGAAGCGGCAGCCGGCGGGCGGATTCGACGGGCTGGGAATGTCACCGGCGGCAACCTGCCGCGCCGCATGCCGATGCGGATCGGGCCGCGGCACCGCAGCCAGCAGCGTGCGCGTGTACGGATGCAGCGGCGAGGCGAACAAAGCGTCCTTCGGCGCCAGTTCCACCAGCTTGCCCAGGTACATGACGGCGACGCGGTCGGCGATGTACTTGACCACGGCCAGGTCGTGCGAAATGAACAGGTATGACAAGCCGAGCTGCGCTTGCAGGTCTTTCAGCAGATTGACCACCTGCGCCTGAATCGACACATCGAGCGCCGACACCGGCTCATCGCAGACCACCAGATCGGGCTGCACGGCCAGCGCACGCGCGATGCCGACGCGCTGGCGCTGCCCGCCCGAGAACTGATGCGGATAGCGGCCGGCATGATAGTCGGCCAGTTGCACCAGTTCGAGCAACTGCCGCACGCGCGCGCGGCGCGCGGCGGCGTCGCCGATGCCGTGCACGAGCAGCGGCTCTTCCAGGATCTCCCCCACCTTCATGCGCGGATTGAGCGAGGCGAACGGATCCTGGAACACGATCTGCATACGCTGGCGCAGCTTGCGCAAGGCCGCGGCGCCCAGCGTTGCGATGTCGTTGCCCTCGAAGCGTACCGTGCCGGCGGTCGGCTCGATCAGCCGCAGCACCAGCCGCGCCGTGGTCGACTTGCCCGAGCCGCTTTCGCCGACCACGGCCAGCGTGCTGCCGCGCGCCAGGCTGAACGACACGCCGTCGACGGCACGCACGACGCGGCGCTCGCCGGCCGGCCGCCAGCCTGCGCTGCGCGCCGCGAAGTGCTTGGCCAGGCCGGACACTTCCAGCAATGGCGGCGCCAGCGCATCGAGCATCGGCCGTGGGGGGACGGGCAAGGGCGCGCTCATCGAATGCCCTCCTCGACCAGCCGCATGCTCTCTTCCACCGGCGCGAAATGGCAGGCCGCCTCGTGCCCGGCCGACACCGCGCGCATCGCCGGCACCTGCGCGGCGCAGCGCTGCTGCGCAAACACGCAGCGCGGATGAAAGCGGCAGCCGGCCGGCAGCGCAAACGGCGGCGGCAGCGCACCGCCGATCGTCGACAAGCGGCTGCGCTCCTCGTCGATGCGTGCGATGCTGCCCAGCAGCCCCAGCGTATACGGATGCTGCGGATCGTCGAACAGCGCCGTGGCGCTGCTGCGCTCGACGACCCGGCCCGCATACATCACCGCCACCTCGCTGGCCATCTCGGCCACCACGCCCAGGTCATGCGTGATCAGGATGATCGCCATGCCGGTCTGCGCCTGCAGCTCGCGCAGCAGCTCCAGCACCTGCGCCTGCACCGTGACGTCGAGCGCGGTGGTCGGTTCGTCGGCGATCAGCAGGTCGGGCTCGCAGGCCAGCGCCATCGCGATCATCACGCGCTGGCGCATGCCGCCCGACATCTGGTGCGGATATTCGTCGAAGCGCCGCGCCGGATCGGGAATGCGCACCCGTTCGAGCGCGGCCACCGCCCGCTGGCGCAAGGCCGCGGCACTGGCGCGCCGATCGTGCGCGCGCATCGCCTCGACGATCTGGAAGCCCACCGTGAACGCCGGGTTCAGGCTGCTCATCGGTTCCTGGAAGATCATCGCGATGCGCTTGCCGCGCAGCGCGCGCATCTGCGCCGCCGGCAGCTCGACCAGATTCATGCCGTCGAACTCGATGCGGCCGGCGGCGATGCGCCCGGGCGACGGCACCAACCCCATGATGGACAGCGACAGCAGCGACTTGCCGCAACCGCTCTCACCGACCACACCCAAGGTGGCGCCGCGCCGCACGTCCAGGTCGACGCCGTCGACGGCCGCGACCTCGGCTTGCCCGGCGGCGCCGCGCCCGCCCGCGCCGGGCCCCGGAAACACCGTGCGCAAGCCACGCACCGACAGCAGCGGCGCCGTCGTCGAATTGCTGCTCGCGCTCATGAAACGCGTTGCTCCGATTTGGGGTCGAGCGCCGCCTGCACGCCGTCCTGGAACAGATTCAGCCCGAGCACCAGCAAGATGATGGCCAGGCCCGGAAACAGCGCCAGGTGCGGCGCGATCAGCATCGACGTGCGACTGTTCGACAGCATCGCGCCCCACTCGGGCAACGGCGCCTGCGCGCCCAGGCCCAGGAAGCTGATGCTGGCGCAGGTCAGGATCGCGATGCCGACGCGCAGCGTGGCCATCGCAAAAATCGGCGCGCTGATGTTCGGAAAGATGTGGCGCGCCACGATGCGCAGGTCGCTCATGCCGATCGCGCGACAGGCCTCGACGTACAGTTCTTCCTTGGCCGACATGGTCAGGCCGCGCGCCAGCCGCGCAAAGATCGGCACCGTATACAGCCCGACGGCCAGGATCGCGTTGATCAGGCTCGGCCCCAGCACGCTGATGATGACGATCGCCAGCAGCACGCCGGGGAACGCCATCAGCACGTCGATCAAGCGCATGATGACGGCGTCGACGCGCCCGCCCGCGTAGCCCGAAACGACGCCGATCGGAATGCCGATGATCATCGCGATGGCCACCGACAGCACGCCTTCGAGCAGCGAGATGCGTGCGCCGTAGAGGATGCGCGAGAAAATGTCGCGCCCCAGTTCGTCGGTGCCGAACCAGTGTTCGGCCGATGGCGATGCCATCACGGCGAGCAGATCGTTACGGTTCGGATCATGGGGCGCGATCCACGGCGCCAGCAGCCCGATGACGACGAACAGCCCGAACAGCACCAGCCCGGGCAGCGCCAGGCGCGAACGGCGGAACATGCGCCAGCGCGTGCGCCAGATGCTGTCGCCGGCGGCTTCGGGCAGCGCGGACGATGAGGAAGCGACGCTGCTCATTGCACCGACACCCGCGGATCGAGCAGACCGTAGACCAGATCGGTCACGATGTTGATGACGATGAAGGTCAACGCGACCACCAGCACGGCGGCCTGCACCACCGGAAAATCGCGCGCCAGAATCGACTGCACCAGCAGCCGGCCGATACCGGGCCAGGCGAACACGGTTTCGGTGACCACCGCGCCGCCCAGCAGATAGCCGAGCTGCAGGCCCACCACCGTGATCACCGGCAGCACGGCATTGCGCACCGCATGCCGCCAGATCACCACCGATTCACGCAGCCCCTTGGCGCGCGCCGTGCGCACGTATTGATTGTCGAGCACTTCGAGCAGGCTCGAACGCATGATGCGCGAGATCACCGCGGCACTGGCAGCACCCAGCGTGATGGCCGGCAGCACCAGGTGCTGCCATGAATCGAAGCCGGTCAGCGGCAGCCAACCCAGCCATACCGAAAACACCAGCATCAGCAGCAAGCCGAGAAAGAACGTCGGCGTGGATACCGCCAGGATCGACACCAGCAGCGCAAGGTTGTCGGATAGCGAATAGCGGCGCACCGCCGACACCACGCCGCTGCCGATGCCCACCAGCACCGCGAAGCCCAGCGCCACCCCACCCAGCACCAGCGTATTGCGATAGCGCTCGCCGATCTCTTCGGCCACCGAGCGGCCGGTGCGGAACGAGCGCCCGAAGTCGCCGACCAGCGCCTGCCGCACGAACGACACGTACTGCTCGGGCAGCGAACGGTCGAGCCCGAGCGCCTGCCGCACGTTGCGCACGTCGTCGGCGGTGGCGTTCTGCCCGGCGATCAGCTCGGCCGGATCGCCGGGTATCAGGTGAATCATCAGGAACACCGTCAGCGAGACGCCGAACAGCACCGGCAGCGCCTGCAACAAGCGGCGGACGATGAAACCGATCATGGCTTCCCGGGCTGCGCCGTGCCCCGCAGACGATGCAGCTTCATTCCTTCCAGGCCTTGTCGAAGCTGATGAACTCGTTCACGTACACCTCCACGCCATGCACCTTGCTGCGCGTGGCGAAGATCTGGTCCTCATAGTAGAGCGTGATATGCGGCGCTTCGCGATAGATCAGATGCTGCAGGTCGTGCAGCAGCTTGCGCCGCTGCGCCGGATCGACCGCCTCGCGCTGCGCCTCGATCAGCTTGTCGACCTCGGCGTTCTTGAAATTGAAGTGGTTCATGCGGCCGGTGCTGCCGTTGCTCAGCGTCTGCGTGAAATCCATGTCGCCGGTCGGACTGCCCTTGCCGCCGATGAACAGCGACGCCTTGCCCTGCATCAGCATGTTCAGATAGGCGCTGATCTCGGGCGCCTTGATGTTCGCCTTGATGCCGACGTCGGCCAACTGCGCCTGGATCGCTTCGCCCAAGGGCCGGTCCATGATGTACAGCCCGGTGGGCACGTAGAAATCGGTCTCGAAGCCGTTCGGATAGCCGGCATCGGCCAGCAGCTTGCGGGCGCGCGCCTTGTCGTACGGATACGGCGGCAGGTCGCTGGCCGAGTTCTCGATCACCGACGATTCATAGGAACCGCCCAGCGTGCCGATGCCGCTGAGCACGCCCGACACCAGCGCCGGCTTGTTGATTGCATATGCCACCGCCTGCCGCACGCGCTGGTCGCTGAACGGTTTCTGCGCGGTGTTCATGCCCAGGTAGATGGTGCGATAGCCGGTCTTGCGCATCATCGTTACGGCCGACGATGATTGCAGGCGCTTGAGCATTACCGTGGGCACGCCCGAGATGACGTCGACCTGCCCGCTCATCAGCATCAGCACGCGCGCCGAATCCTCGGGCACGGCCCGCACCTCGAGACCGTCGAGCCGCGCCTTGCCGGCCCAGTAGTCATCGTTGCGCACCAGCGTGATCTTCTCGCCGGGCTGCCAGCTCTTGAACTTGAACGGGCCGGTGCCTGACGGCAGCTTGCGCAGGTCGGCCCCGACCTTCTTGACGTGCGCCGGACTCAGGATCGCCGCGTTGTAGGCACTCAGCTGCGCGAGCAGCGGCGCGAACGGCTTTTTCGTCGTGATCGAGATCGTGTAATCGTCGACCACTTTCACCTGCTCGACCGCGGCCAGCGTGCTGGCACGCGGCGAACCGGTGGCGCGATCGACCAACCGATCGAAAGTGAACTTCACCGCGTTCGCATCGAAGACCGAGCCGTCATGGAACTTGACGCCCTTGCGCAGCTGGAAGGTCCAGGTCCGCTTGTCGTCGGACAGCGTCCATGCGGTGGCCAGCGCCGGGATCACCTTGCCGGCGGCATCCTGCTGCGTCAGCGGCTCGTAGATGTAGCGCACCACGCGAAAGGTGGGAATGTCGGTAACGAACTGCGGATCGAGCGTCTGCGCATCGATGCCGGTGGCATAGATCAGCGTGCCGCCGTTCTTCGGCGTCTGCGCGAAGGCGGCCGGCGCGGCGCCGGCCAATCCGATGCCGAACGCCAGTGCAGCGATCGTCTTGAACGAAGCCTCAATCATGTCGTCTCCCCTCCATGGGTTGGCAGAATGCTCGCCAGCATGCGAGCCAGCAGTTCGTCGCAACGGGTGCGCTCGACCCAGCGCACCACCATCACCAGGTCGTGTCCGGGATCGAGCCAGATCAGATGTTGTCCGCCGCCGATCGCGAAAACGCTGTCGGCGGACGCCGACGGAAACAGCGCGCGGTCGGTGTTCAGCCACCACAGCGCGCCGTACGAAGGATTGGCGGCGCAGGGCGTTTTCAGCAGTGCCACCGATTGCTCGGACAGCAGGCGCCGGCCGTTCCACACGCCGCCGCGATGCACCAGATAGCCGACGCGAACGTGGTCGCGGCTGGCGATGAACAGGCCGCCGCCCCAGTGGCCACCGCCCGAGACCGAGACGATCGGACGGCCGTCGATGTCGACCGCCGAGTTGCGGTAGCCGAGCCATTGCCAACTGTCGGAAGCGCCGATCGGCGCCATGATGCGCTCGCGCAGCACTTCGGGCAGCGGCCGGCGAAACAGTTGCAGCAGCGACAGGCTCAGCCGGTTGACGCGTACGTCGTTGTATTCCCAGTGCGTGCCCGGCGCTTGCAGCGCGCGCTGCACGCCTTTGCCGCGGTTGTCGTGCGCCACGCCCGCCTGCCGGTGATGATCGACGCTGTCGGGCCGATCCCACAGGCTGCCTTGCCATTCGCTGGTCTGGTTCAGCAAGTGGCGCCAGGTAATGGCGCGGTTGTGCGGGGAGTCGAAACCGTCGTCGCGGTCGCGCTCGTTGCGATAAGCCGCCACCGGATCGTCGATCGAGCGGATCAAGCCGTCATCGAGCGCGATACAGGCCAGCAGCGCCAGATAACTCTTGGCCGCCGAGAACGTGGTGTCGGCGCGCAGCGTGTCGCCCCATTCGGCGACGATGCGGCCGCCGCGCACCACCAGGCCGTTGACGCCGCCGCGCGGGCGCACTTCGCCCAGCACCGAATCGTACGGCGGCCGGTCGTCGACATACGCCGTGCCGATGTAGCGGCCATCGGGCAGGAACAGCGAGCGCGGCCAGTCGCATTCGCTGGCGTCGGCGAAGCGCATCGCTGCGTCGAGCGCAGCGGCCGACATGCCGGCGGCTTGCGGCGCGCAGCGCTCCCATTGGGCAGCCGACGGAAAGTACGGCGCTGCCGTGTTCGTCATCGGCGCGCCTGCACGAAGCGGGGCTGAACGGGGCCGCGGGGGCGGAACACGCTGTCGTCCTCCAAAATCCAAAAGGGCTTGATGTAAATTTTTGAATCGCTCTTCTGTATTTTTTAGACTATTATGAGCCCAGCCTGAATGCAATCGAAAAATATGCTCCTGATGACCCTTGGAGAGCGCCTGCGCCGCGGCATCGAGGAAGACATCCTCGCGGGCAGGCTCGCGCCGGGCGATCTGCTCGACGAGCGCGCGTTGTGCGATCGCTACGAAGTGTCGCGTACGCCGGTGCGCGAGGCGCTGCTGCAGCTGTCCACGCTCGGCCTGATCTCGATGCGGCCGCGCCAACCGGCGCGCGTGGCGCTGATCAACGTGGCCGAGCTGCTCGGCATGACCGAAACGATGAGCGTGCTCGAAGCCGAAGCGGCCCGGCTGGCGGCGCGCCGCATGAGCGAGGCGCAGCGGCGCCAATTGCAGAAGATCCAGGACGATGCCGACGCCGTGGTGGCGATACGCGACTCGGCCGCGTTCAACGAGGTGAACTGGAACCTGCACCAGGCACTGTTCGCCGGCAGCCAGAACGCGTTCCTGGGCGAACAGGCGACCAATCTGCGACTGCGGCTGCATCCCTATCGCTGCTTCCTGCTGCGGCTCGACGACCGCATCGGCAAGGCGCACGCCGAGCATCGCGAGCTGGTGCGCGCGGTGGTGGCCGGCGAAGCCGATCAGGCTTTCGAGCTGATGAAGCAGCACTTGTCCTTGAACGCCGATCAGCTCACCTACCTGGTCAGCCAGATGCCGAAGCCGCAGCACGACGAAGCCGGCGACAGCGAAGCCGATCGCAGCGCCGCCTGAGGCGCAAGCGGACGAGGCGCAGCCGACTTGGGGGCGCGCCACCGCTTCGCCCCAC
Source organism: Burkholderiales bacterium (assembly GCA_017307915.1). Classification (GTDB taxonomy): domain Bacteria; phylum Pseudomonadota; class Gammaproteobacteria; order Burkholderiales; family Burkholderiaceae_E; genus Zeimonas. The sequence continues at coordinate 14,838 of JAFKGG010000422.1, forward strand.
GAATACCATCCGAGGAGACCCGCATGACGACAGCATCGACGCCCGGCGACGCAGCGCTCTCAGACACCGATGCGGCTCACGCCGGCGCGCGCATCGTGCGCGTCGTCGCCACGCCGCTGTTCGTGCCGATCCGCATCGAAGTGGCCGGCGTCGCGCGCGAGACGGCGCTGTCGTGCTGCCTGGTCGAGATCGAGACCGCCAGCGGCCACGTCGGCCACGGCTTCACCGCCATCACCGAGGAAGAGGTGATCGCCAGCATCGTCGATGAGGTGGCCGCCCCGGCGCTGATCGGCGAAAACGTGCTGGCCCATGAAAAGCTCTGGGAAAAGCTCTATTGGCTGCTGTCGCCGCGCGGCCAGACCGGCTATGCATCGCATGCGATGGCGGCGCTCGACGTCGCCTGCTGGGATCTGAAAGGCAAGCTGCTCGGCCAGCCGCTGTGGCGACTGCTGGGCGGCGCGCGCGCCAAGGTACCGGTCTATGCCACTTTCGGCTTTGCGTTCCTCGATCGGCCGACGCTGGTGGAAGCAGCGCGGCAGGCGCTGGCCGCCGGCCATCGGCGACTGAAGATGACGGTGGGCGCCGAAGCGCTGCAAAAGCGCGACACGCCGCGCCCGCTGGCCGACGTGATCGCCGAAGATGCGCGCCGCGTGCTGGCGGTGCGCGAGGCGGTCGGCCCCGACGTCGAGATCTACATCGACGCCAATTGCAGCCTCGACGCGTATCACGCCATTCGCCTGGCGCGCGAGATCGAAGCGGCGCGCATCGGCTTCTTCGAGGAACCGATCTCGCAGAACGACGTGCGGCAGCTCGCCGACTTCCGCCGCCAGACCGGCACGCCGGTGGCCTGCGGCCAGAACGAAGGTCTCGCGTTCCGCTTCCGCGACCTGCTGCTGCACGATGCGGTCGACGTGCTGCAACCGAACGTGGCCATCAGCGGCGGCTATACGCAGTGCCTGCGCGTGGCCGGCATGGCCTCGGCATTCAACGTGGCGATCGCCAATGGCGGCGCCTGGCCGTTCCACAACATGCATCTGCATGCCGGGCTGGCGCACGGCGGGCTGGTCGAATACCACCTGCCGGCGGTGCTGCTGTGCGCGCAGATCTTCGACCCGCTACCGGTGCCGCAAGACGGCTGGCTGTCACTGTCGGAAACGCCGGGCCTGGGCTTCGCGCCGCGTGCCGACGCCGTACGCGAGCTGGCGCGGCGCGGCACGTCGCGCGGCCGCGGCAAGGGCTGATGCGATGAGCGCTTCAGCGCAGAGCGCGCCGCAACCGATCTGGCGCCGACCGCCGCCCGGCGTCATTCCGCTGCATCTGCTGCTGGCGACGTCGGCCAAGGTTTTGTCGTCGGCGCTGTTCGTCTCGCGACGCGAGTTCGACGAAGCGTGGCGCAACAGCGTGTTCCATGCGCTGCAAATCCACCATCTGTCGGCCGTGCTGCCGGAGCTGGTTCAGGCCCAGGTCGACGATCAGGCCCATGAAGTAACGCTCACGCTGCCGCTCGACGCCGCGGCGGTAGCTCGCATCATCGACGCCTATCGCGCGCAATATCCGGATTTCGAGGCCGACTGGGCTGCCGAAGCGCAGCGCCTGGTCGCCGCCGGCCGCGTGACGCGCAAGGCGCGTTTCACCGGTTCGCAGGGCAGCGTCATCCTGCCGGCCGACGGCGACCAGGCCTTGCGCTTTCAGCCGGTGGCGGTGCGCAGCGCATTGCCCGACGCCGCCACGCAAGCCTGGCCGATGGGTGACGCCACGCGCGGGCCGACGGCGCATCCGAACGTCGATCGGCAGGCCATCGAAGCCGCGTTCGACGTCGCCTTCGCCGACCCCAGCGGGCAGACCGCGGCGGCGGTGGTCGTGCATCGCGGCGAGATCATCGCCGAGCGCTATCGCGCGGGCTTCGGCATCGACACACAGTTCGAAAGCTGGTCGATGGGCAAGAGCGTCACCGCGACGCTGCTCGGCGTGCTGGTGCAGCAGGGGCTGCTGTCACTCGACGAACCCGCGCCGGTACCGGCCTGGCAACAGGCCGGCGACCCGCGTGCAGCGATCACCGTGCGCCATCTGCTGCAAATGAGCAGCGGCCTGCAGTGCAGCGGCCCCGACGAGCCGCGCGCGCGCTGGCGGCTTGGCCTGCCCGATCACTTCTACGTCTACGGCGAGGCCTGCGACACCTTTGCGTTCGCGCTCGACCGGCCCAGCGAACATCCGCCGGGCACCGTCGGCCGCTATCGCAACTGCGATCCGCTGACGCTGGGCTACCTGATCCGCCGCACCGTCGAAGACCGGCTCGGCGAGAACTATCACCAGTGGCCGCAGAAGGCGCTGTTCGATCGCATCGGCATACGCAGCCAGATCCTGGAAACCGATCTGTACGGCAATTTCGTGATGACCGGCTTCGACTACGGCACGGCGCGCAACTGGGCTCGGCTCGGGCTGCTGTACCTGCGCAACGGCCTGTGGCAGGGACAGCGCGTGCTGCCTGATTATTGGGCCGACGTGGTACGCGGCTACGCACCCGCATGGAAAGACCATCGCTACGGCGGCCAGTTCTGGCTGAATCCCGCCGACGAGTTCGCGCTGCCGCGCGATGCATTCAGCATGGCCGGCGCCAGCGACCAGCGCGTATTCATCGTGCCTTCGGCGGACCTGGTGATCGTACGCCTGGGGCATCAATCGGCGCATGCGACGGTGCGGCGTTCGCTCAATACGCTGCTGGGCGCGGTGATACGGGCGGTATCGCGCTAGCGCCGCGCTCACTCCAGCTTGATCTGCAAACGCTCGATGACGCCACCCCAGGTCTTGAGATCGGTAGCCATGCGCCGCCTCATCACGTCGGGGTTGGCGCCGACCGGCTCCCAGCCCTGGCTTTCGAGCTTGCTGCGTGCCTCGGGCGACTTCAGCGCCGCGGCGATCTCGGCCGACAGCCGCTCGGCGACGCCAGCCGGCATCGAGCGCGGCGCATAGGCGCCGATCCACAGTTCTGCATTGAAACCCGGCAAGCGCGCGACGTCAGCGATCGTCGGCACGCCGGGCGCGACCGATGAGGGCACCGGCGACGTGACGCCAAGAATGCGCACCTTGCCGGCCTTGGCCTGGGCGATGGCGCCCGACGGTGCCATGAATGCAGCTTCGATCTGCTCGCCGAGAATCGCGCTGGTCACCTGCGGAAAGCCCGCATACGGCACGTGCACCATCGGCACGCTGGCCTCGCTGGCGAACAGTTCGGCAGTCAGGTGCGAGCCTGAGCCGACGCCCACCGACCCGTAGCTCAAACCATTCTTCTGCTTGCGCGCATAGGCCACGAAATCCGCCATCGATTGGATCGGCAGGTGCGCACCGACGATCAGGATCTGCGGACTCGTCGCCGCCAGCGACAAGGGCTGCAGATCCTTGTCGACGTCATACGGCAGGCTGCGATACAGCAGCCGCGACGTGGTCAACGGCCCCTGTGCGGTGACGCCGATCGTGTGGCCGTCGTTGGCGCGCGCCACCGTGTCGACCGCAATGTTGCCGGCCGCGCCGGGTTTGTTTTCGACCACGACCGGCTTGCCGAGCGAACGCGCCAGCGGTTCGGCGATGACGCGCGCCACCATGTCGGGCGACGTGCCGGCCGGATAGCCGACGACGATGCGCAAGGGTCGCGCGGGCCAGGCGGCATCGGCGGTCTGTGCCCATGCCGTGCTGGAGAAGACCGCGGCCAACGCCGCGGCAGCAAAGCACGCTCGCCGCGTCGAACACGCCAGGCCCCCACGCGTCGACAGCGATTGCATCGATTTGAAATGAGTCATGAGTGCCTCCCGGTCAGCGCGGTGCATGCGCGGCAACGTCGACGTATGAATAGCCGCGATGCATCAGCCGCTCGCCGCCTTGATAGTTGGCCGGCGAAGCGGAGTGCAGCGATGCCCGGTTGTCCCAGAACACCAGATCGCCGACCTGCCATTTGTGGCGCAGCACGGCGCCCGGCCGCGTCGCATGCGCAACCAGCTCGTTGGCCAGCCGTTCGCTTTCCGGTTCGGAGTAATCGCCGATCGTCTTGACCAGCGTCGGCGTGATGAAGAACAAACGCTTGCCGGTCACCGGATGCGTCTGCACCAGCGCGTGCACGCGGTCGCTCCATTTGGCCCGGTCTTCGGCCGACAGCGGCTTGGCTGAACCCGGATTCTTGGCCAGCAGATAGTCGTTGTGCTTGTTGAAGTTGTGCACGACTTGACGGCCGTCGATACGGGCCTTCAACTCGTCGGGCAGCGTCTCGTAGGCGCGCGTCGTGCTGGCAAACAGCGTGTCGCCACCGACTTCGGGCGTCTTCACGCAATACAGCATGGTGACGCCATCGATGTGTTCGTCGCTGGCCGTGTCGTTGTGCCACAGATTGCCGAAGCGATCGAGAAAGGCCGACGGCGTGCCGTCGGCGTGCCTGGTATTGCCGACCCGCCCGATCTCGGGCACGCCGGGTACGTGGAACTCCTTGCGCTGCGAGATCTTCGGCGTGCCGAAGCGGCGCAGGAAGGCCACCTGCGCTTCGGCGCTCAGGTTCTGGCCGCGGATCACCACCACCGCGTAGCGGTAGTAGGCGCCCAGGATTTCGTTGAACTCGGCGTCGCTCAGCGGCTGGCTCAGATCGCAACCGGTGATCTCGACGCCCAGGTCGGGATGCAGGGGTTTCAGCCCGAAGGGCATGTCGCGTCTCCTCTCGTTGGTAGAGTGAGAGCGAACTTTATTATCAGCTGAATTCCATTAGAATCCGTCAATTCAGGCTATCAGCTTTCTCGATTCGAGAAAGATAAACTCCCGGCTGATGGACACGATCGCCAATCTGCGCGCCTTCATCGAAGTCGCTCACGCCGGCAGCTTTTCGCGCGCCGCGCGCACGCTGGGGCTTGCCACCTCGGTACTGACCAAACGCGTCGACCAGCTCGAATGGCGCACGCGCGCCAAGCTGTTCGAACGCAGCACGCGCAAACTCACACTGACCGACGAGGGGCGGCGCCTGCTGCCGGCAGCGCAGCGCATCGTGCACGACGTGGCCGACGCGCTCGGCAGCCTTCATGGGCAGGCCCAGCAACTGGAGGGGCACCTTCGCATCAAGGTGCCGACGACGCTGTCGGTGTTCCACCTGGCCGACGTGCTGGCGCGCTTTCAGCACGCGCACCCGAGTGTGAGTCTCGATGTGGTCGTCATCGATCGCCCGGTCAATCCGCTGCAAGAGGGCTTCGACATCGTGGTGGGCATGCTGCCCTCGTCGTTCGACGGCGTGGCCGAGGTCGGACTCAGCCCGCTCGAACGGATGGCAGTGGCGGCACCGTCGTATCTCGAACAGCATGGCACGCCGCAACACCCGACCGACCTGGTACGGCATCGCCTGCTGAATTTCCAGCCCACCGGTTCGAGCTGGGTGTTCAATGGCCCGCACGGGCCGATCACGGTCGATCTTGCGCCGCATCTGAGCACCAATGATGGCCACGCTCTGTTGCGCGGTGCCATCGCCGGCAACGGCATCACGGTGCTGTCGTCTTATATGGCCGGCGCGGCGCTCGAATCAGGTCAGCTGCAACGCGTGCTCGAAGATTTCCCGATCCCGGAGTTCTGGGTGCGTGCGCTGGTGCCGAATGCGCGGCTGCATCTCGGCCGGGTGCAGGCGCTGCTGTCTGCATTGCAGCAGGCGTTCACGCCCGAGGCCGGGTGGCGATGACGCCGAAGCTAGCTCACGGCTAGTCGCGTGCCGCTGCCGAGTCGCCGCGCGCCGCACGCTCGATCAGCTCGCGCGCCTGCGCTTCGGTGGCCATCGAACGTTCCAGCGGCAAGCGGCACAGGCCGGCATGCTCGTAGCGCAGGTTCTCGTAGAGTTCGGCAGCGGCCGGGTGTGCGTCGAGCAGCGCATGCAGCCGGGCGTCGGACGTGACGTCGGTCAGCGCCTCGGTCAGGCGCTGCACCACGGTGCGGTACTGGTCGGCGTCGACGGCCACTTTGCTGGCTTCGAGCCGCTGCAACAGCAGCGACAGCGTCGCGATCACCGCGAGGCGGTCGGTCGATTGTGCCGGACGGGTCGTGTTCATCGGGATCTCTCCTTCAATCCCGAGCTTGGGGCAGAGGGCCGCGCTTTCAAGAGGCGGCCCCGCTGCCTGAGCGTCAGAACTCGTCCCAGCCGTCGTCGGCAGCGTCGGCCGTCTTCGCCGATGCGCGCGACGACGCCATCGACGAGCTGCCGGCCGAGGCCGACGCGGCGGCGTGTTGCGACGGCCGTGCGGCGAGCGACGGCCGGGTAGCGGACGCCGCCTTTTCGCCAGCCGGGGCTTTCTTGAGAGCTGCCGGCTTGAGCGCCGCCGAGCGCTCGCTGACGGCAGCCGACGGCAAGCCGGCATGCGCCTTGGAGACGCCCGAATAGCCCGGGCCGGCATGTCCCAGGCTGGAATGGCCCAGATTGAATACCGCCGTCGCAGACGACAAGCGCTCGGCCTGTTCACGCAGGCTTTCTGCTGCCGCGGCAGACTCCTCGACCAGCGCCGCGTTCTGCTGCGTCACCTGGTCGAGCTGCGCAATCGCATTGTTGATCTGGCCCAGGCCGCTGGTCTGCTCGCGGCTGGCCGCGGTGATCTCGCCGATCAGGTCGGTGACGCGACGCACCTGCGACACGATGTCGTTCATCGTCTGGCCGGTTTCGTTGACCAGCTTGGAACCGCTGTCGACCTTGCTCACCGAATCCGAGATCAGGCCGTTGATTTCCTTGGCCGCCTGCGCCGAACGCTGCGCCAGGCTGCGCACTTCCTCGGCCACCACGGCAAAGCCGCGGCCCTGCTCGCCGGCGCGCGCCGCTTCCACCGCCGCATTGAGCGCCAGGATATTGGTCTGGAAGGCGATGCCGTCGATCACCGAGATGATCTCGGAGATCTTGCGCGACGAGTTCTGGATCTCGTTCATCGTCGCCACCACGTCGCCGACCATGCGGCCGCCGCGCTCGGCAACGTCGCAGGCGGCAGCCGCCAGCGTATTGGCCTGCTGCGCATTGTCGGCGCTCTGCCTGACGGTGCCGGTGATCTGCTCCATCGACGACACGGTGCGCTGCAGATTCGACGCCTGTTCCTCGGTGCGGTTGCTCAGATCCTGGTTGCCCGACGCAATCTGCCCGGCGCCGGTGGTGATCGCCTCGACCGCCTGCTGCACGTTGCCGATCAGGCGCTTGAGGTTGCCGATCATCTCCTGCTGCGCGCGCAACAGATCGCCGACCTCGTCATTGGACTCGATGTCGATATAGACCGCCAGATCGCCATTGGCAACGCTGCGCGTGGCCTGCACCGCCTTGCCCAGCGGCCGCACCACCGAGCGCCCCAGCAGCCAGCCGAGCAGGCCGGCCAGCACGATGGCGGCGACGATGGTGCCCATGATCACGCGTGCGGCGAGCGCGCCCGCGGCCTGCGCCGCCTGGCTCGCCGATTCGGCGCCGCTGCGGCTGATCGACATCAGCTCGTCGAGATCCTTCTTGGCCTGCCGGTAGAGCACCATTGCATCGCTATTGAGCAGCATCATCGCTTCGTTCTGCATGCGATCCTTGGCCATCGGCAGCACGTCCTGCTCCCAGTTGTCGACGTAACGCTTCCAATTGGCCGCAAAGCGCGTGAACAGCGCGCGCTCGTCGTCGCTGCTGATCAACGGCTGGTAGGCCTGCAAGGCCTCGGCGATGGTCTTCTGGTGCGTGGCCAACTGGCGCGTATAGCTGCTCAGTTCGGCTTCATGGCTGCCGGCCACGTATTGCATCTGCACGACGCGATAGTTCGACGTGGTGGCGTTGAGCGTCCCCAGATGCTGCACGCCGCCCAGCCAGACGTCGGTGATGCGCTGAGTGTTCGCGGTGATGACGTCGATGCGGCTGATCGACACCAGGCCCAGCCCTACCAGCAGCATGACGACCAGTCCGAACGCCATGTACAAGCGCGTACCGATCCTGAGCCGACTGAATAGATTCATGAATGGCTCCACAAGAAATGGCGACGGTGGTAGTGAACTCCAACACCGTAACGTTAGTAGCTGCTCCATCAAGCACGGAATTGCGGCATGACAGGCGGCCATTCCTGTAGCCTGTCTGGCGGTTGGCCGCACAACGGAGGTGCCGATGGACGCCGCTCATCCGTTCGTTCAGAGCCTGGTCGTGCCGTTCGCCGTGGCCCTGGTGTCGCTATGGGGCCTGCGCGCGCTGGGCGGCGCACGCCTGGCACCGGCCGCGGCCGGCGTCGGGCTGCTGGCGGGCTTGTCGCTGATGCCGGGCTTCGGGGCCACGGTGGCGGCGCCGGAGAAAGTGCCTTGGGCCGCCGCCGCGGCGCTGGCGGCCGCGCTGCTGCTGGGATGGCGGCGTCGTGAACCGCCGCGCGCGCTGTCGCTGCTGGTCTCGGCAGCGCTGCTGGCGGGGCTGGGTCTCTGGCTCGGCGGCATGAGCATGGCCGTGCTGGCAGCGGCGGCGCTAGGCTGGCTGGTGACCGTTGCCGTGCCGCTGGCAGGCGCGTCGTCCTCGGCGCCGGCATTGACACCGGCATCACCACCGGTATCGACACCGGCATCGTCGTCAGCCGGCATGCATCCGGCGAGCCTGCCGGCCGTGCAGGCGGTGGCGGCCGCCGGCCTGGCCGGTGTCGCGATCCAGGCCGGCTCGGCGCTGCTGGCACAGATTGCGGCAGCCATCGCCGCCGCCAGCGCCGCCGTGGTGCTGGGCAACTGGCCGCGGTCGCGCGCCCGTTTCGGGCCCGTGTCGCTGCTGGCCATCGGCGTGCCGACCGCCCTGCTGGCGCTGCTCCTGTGG
>JAFKGG010000067.1 GCA_017307915.1 Burkholderiales bacterium
CGCCATCAAGGCGGGCGTGAAGCTGGTCCACGTGCCCTACAAGGGCGCGCCGCCCATCATGACCGACCTGCGCTCGGGCCGCGTCGGCATGGTGTTCTTCGATTCGGCCAACGCCATTCCGCAGCTTTCGCAGAACGCAGACCTGCGCGCGCTCGCAGTGACGGGCATGCGGCGCAACGCGGCGCTGCCCAACGTGCCCACCTTCGAAGAAGCCGGCGTCACCGGCATGAACACGTCGGTCTGGATGGGACTTGCGGCGCCGGCACACACACCTGACCCAGTGGTCGAGGCCTGGCACGCTGCCCTGGCCAAGATCGTAGCCATGCCCGATGTGCGCCAGCGCATTCAGGCGCTCGGCGCCGAACCCTGGGCCAGCACACCGGCCGAAATGCTGCAGGTGGTCGAGCAGGACTCGCGCCTGTGGGCCGAAGTCATCCGCGCCACCGGCGCAGCCAACCGCTAGCGAAGCCTCGCTGCGTCCGCCCTCGATTCGCCCGGCCCCGGCCCGGACCACTTTCACGATCCACGTTCACAACCTGCGACCCGCCATGCCCTCAGCCAACCCGAGTTCCGTAGAGCCGCCGCGCGATCACCGCCTGACCGTCGTGCTGACCTTCCTGATGGAGAACTGGTCAGAAGGCAAGGCCCCGCCGTACTCACCGATGACCAGCCCGCCGAAAGCAGGCGCAATCGATCGGGCGGGTGTCCGCTGGTCGTTCTACGGCGGGCACGCCGGCATGGCGCGGCTCCTGCACGTCGCGCGCCAGCATGGCGCGAGCGGAACGGTCTGCGCCAACGCGCGCTCCGCGGAACTGTTCCCGCAGACCATTCGCCACATCGTCGAGGCCGGCTTCGAGCTTGCCGGGCACAACTATGCCCAGGACGAGGTACTGTCGGGCCTGGACGAAGCCGAAGAGCTCGCCGTCATTCGGCGCAGTCTCGGCATCCTCGAGCAGGTATCGGGCGCGCGGCCGGTGGGCTGGCTGAGCTCGACGATCGCCACCACGGACCGGACCGCCACGCTGCTGGCGCGCGAGGGACTGCTCTGGCACGGGGACTACAACGACATCGACCTGCCCGGCGACGTCGAGACCGGCGACGGCGCGCTGGTGGCGATCCCGCACAGCGACTATGCCGACAACCGTGTGCTGCGGCTCGCACCCCACCACTGGACGCAGTGCTACCGCGACATGATCGACTACTTGTACCGTTGCGAGCCCGGATCCTTCGTCAACATCACGATGCACGGCAACTTCGGCGGCCGGCCGCTGATGGCGGCTCAGCTCGACCGGCTGCTCGGCGAGCTGCTGTCGCGCGACGGGATCTGGATGCCGCGCCACGATGTGCTTGCGCACTGGGTGCGCAAGCAGGGACTACGCGACGCCCCCTTCGCCGAGCGCTTCCCGCTCGCCTGAGGCGCGGTTCGCGACGATGCACGAATCGTCGGCCGCAAAGATTGCGGCTGAAAGTAAGCTCCGATTCCGCAGTGGGTACCGACAGCTATCGGGAAGTTCCGTCTAGAATGAGGGGTTTCCCTTATTCAGCGGCGCCCGCCGCCCCGCCGTGCCTCGCCGCAGCGGGCTGCCCGGGCCGGGCTTCGTTTCCCGATGCAGTCATTGTGGATGCTCTTCAGCGCTCTCGCCTTCTCGGCGATGGCTGCCGTCATCAAGCTCATGTCGGCGCACTACGGCGCCTTCGAGATCGTTTTCTGGCGCGGCGTGACGGCCATCGTGCTGCTGACCGCGCTGGCCCGCTGGCAGGGCTGGAACCTGTTCGCCGGTCCGCTGCGGCTGCACGCCAGCCGCTCGATCATCGGCACTTCGTCGATGTTCTGCTGGTTCTATGCGCTCGGCGCCCTGCCCCTGGGGACCGCGATGACGCTGAACTACACCTCGCCGCTGTTCATGGCCGCGCTGATCGCGCTGGGCTTGTGGTGGCGCGGCAAACACCCGTCGACGCAGGGCTGGCTGTATGCGGCGATTATCGGCGGTTTCGTCGGCGTCACGCTGATCCTGCGCCCCACCGGCAGCATCAGCGGCACTGAGTTGCCGACGCTGGTCGGGCTGGTGTCGGGGCTGCTCAGCGCACTGGCCTATTTCCAGGTTCGTTCGCTAGGCCGTATCGGCGAACCCGTATGGCGTATCGTGTTCTGGTTCTCGGTGGTCAACGCCCTGATGGGGGGCGTGGCGGCCACGCTGACCAGCGGCTGGCATCCGCTGGCCATCGCTGACCTGGGCTGGCTGCTGGCGATCGGCCTGCTGGCGCTGGCCGGCCAGTTGAGCATGACGCGCGCCTTTGGTCGCGGCCGCACGCTGCTGACAGCCAATCTGCAATACAGCGGCGTGGTGTTCGCCGCGCTGATCGGCTGGCTGTTCTTCGCCGAACGGCTCGACGCGCTGGAGCTGGCCGGCATCGCGCTGATCGCCATCAGCAGCGCGCTGGCCACGATGGTCAGCGGACGCGAGCGCGAGCCGCAGGCTTCGCCGAATGCAGCGGCACGGCCCGACCCCATCGTGCAGTTCGAGCCTGCCGCCGAGACCAAACCCGCTTCGGAGATTCCCCGATGAGCCCTGCCCCGCTGATCTCGGCCGACGAACTGGCCGCCCGCATCGACCATTGCCTGCTGGTCGACTGCCGCCACGATCTGGCCGCGCCCGATGCTGGCGCTGCGGCGTATGCCGAGCGGCACCTGCCCAGCGCATTCTTCCTGCATCAGGATCATGACCTGGCCGGTGCCTGCACCGGCCGCAACGGCCGCCATCCGCTGCCCGACCGCGACGCGCTGCGGCGCCGGCTCGAAGCGCTGGGACTGGTGCCGGGCCGGCTGCTGGTGGCCTATGACGCGCAGGGTGGCGTGTTCGCCGCGCGCCTGTGGTGGCTGGCGCGCTGGCTGGGGCATGCCGAGGCGGCGGTGCTCGACGGCGGCGTGGCCGCCTGGCAGGCCGCCGGCTATCCACTGACGCAGGCAGTGCCCACGCCGCAGCCCGGCACGCTGCCGGCGCGCGAGCCGCTGGCGCAGACCATCGACGCCGACGGCGTGCTGGCGCAGTTGGGGAACGCCGCGCGGCTGATGGTCGATGCACGCGCGCCGGAACGCTATCGCGGCGAGGTCGAACCGCTCGATCCGGTGGCCGGCCACATTCCCGGCGCGGTAAACCGGCCGTTTCAGCAGAACTTGCGCCCCGACGGCCGCTTCAAGCCGGCCGAGGTGCTGCGCCAGGAATTCTCGGCGCTGCTGGCCGGCCGCGCGCCGGCGGCAGTGATCAACCAGTGCGGCTCGGGCGTCAGCGCCTGCCACAACCTGCTGGCGATGGAAGCGGCGGGGCTCGGTGGCTCGCTGCTGTACCCGGGTTCGTGGAGCGAGTGGTGCGCCGACCCGGCTCGGCCTGTGGCTACCGGCGAGCAGGCCTGACGGCGCGGCGCGGCGCCTCACCGCACCGCCAAACACCGACAGACACCAACAACCCGAGCGACCCGAAGCACACGCACACCATGGCACGCCTGATCTTCTTCGCCGGCCACGCCGGCACCGGCAAAACCACGCTGGCCAAGCGCGCCGTGCCGCTGCTGCACGCACGCACCGGCCAGAGCTTCTGCCTGCTCGACAAAGACACGGTCTACGGCGCCTTCAGCGCCAAGGTGATGGGCCTGCTCACCGGCGACCCCAACGACCGCGACAGCCCGACCTACCTGCAGAATCTGCGCGATCAGGAGTACTCAGGGCTGCTCGACATCGC
>JAFKGG010000068.1 GCA_017307915.1 Burkholderiales bacterium
GGTATGCAGGCGTCCTGCGAGCGGGCCACGCAGGCGTGCCAACCAGTGTCGCCAGCCTCTCAGGCGACCGGCTACCAGCACCGTGCCGGAAATGGCCAGCAGCAGCATCGCCAGCGCGCCCGCTGCGACGATCAGGCGGCCGCTGTCGCCCAGGAGCAGCGAGCGGTGCAAATTGGTGAGCCAGCGCCGCAGCGGATTCGGGTCGGCGCTGGCCACATCACGGCCTGTGGCCGGGTCGATCACGGCCGAACCGGGCTGGTCGCCATCGAACCACCACGCACTGATCTGCCCCGAGGGTGCGCGCCTGATCTGTTCCAGGCCGGGATGAGCTGCTTGCACCCGCGTGGCCAGATCAGCGACTGTCAGCGTGGCATCGGGCTGAAAGGTTCGAGCAGTCTCCAGCGCCGGAAAGAGCGAGAGTGCCGCGCCGCTCAGCGCCGTGACAACCAGCAGGACGGCCAGCACGAGGCCCAGCCAGCGGTGCAGGATACGCATCATCGCGGCAGCTTCCGATCAGGATCAGAGGCCGTAGCTGAAGCCGGCGACATAGCGCCGCCCGGCGACGGGCTTGCCAGCCCCGGCGGTCGTCAATGGCACCGAAACGTCACGTGGACTGTCCTGCATATCCTCCGCGGCGGCATCCACGTTCAGCTTGTAGCCCGCATCGAACAGGGCATCGGCCAAGTCCACCGTCACCTTCAGGCTGCGGCCTGCACCCACGCTGGCACCAGTGATGCCATCGATCTGCGAGCGGTTGCCGCCAGTCGCGCGATACCAGTCCGGCAGGTGCTTGTAATACTTCGATTTCTCACCCGCGACCCACAGTGTGCGCACATAGGCGCCGTTTGCATCGGTCAGGTACAGCGCCAGGTAGGCGCCATTGCCGCCATAGTTCTTGAGCGCGGTGGTCAAGGTGACCGGACGTGCCGCAGCCAGGTTAGGCAGCGCCATGGCTGCGGACAGGGCCAGGCAAGAGACGAGCTTTTTCATGATGATTCCTTCGCAAGTAGAACGATGTCGTTCGTGGAGGTGCAGGCGCCTCTAGCGCAGCGCGAACACCTCGTGATGAACGCGACGCGGGCGCTGCCCCGTCGCCTGGAGTCCCGACACGACCGCATCACGCAGGCCAGCCGGTCCGCAATAAAACAGCTCCGATTCGCACAGCGGGAAGGGCACCAACTGGATTAGCCGTTGCGCTGTCAAGCACCCGTCTTCGGCGCTGGCCATGACATGCACCGTCAGGCCGGGATGGCGTGCGGCAATGGTCGCCAAGCGCTCTGCGGCGAAAGCTTCGGGTCGCGTCGTCACCACCCAGACCAGAGCGATCTCCTGCTGCTCGGCATCGGTCAATGCCTCGGCCCAGGCCAGGAAAGGTGTGATGCCGATGCCGCCGGCCAGCCATACCTGGCGCCGCACGCGCCTGCGGAAAACGAACCGACCGTAAGGCCCCTCGACCCGCAGGCGCTTACCGGGTGACAGACGTTCGGGCAGACGCCGGGTCCAGTTGCCCAGGGATTTGATGGCGAAGCGGAGGCGACCGTCCGCACTCGGTGCACTCGTTATGGTGAAGGGATGAGCCTCGGCCATCCCCACATCGGAGGCCGACAGGAAGGCGAACTGACCCGGCCGCCAGCGCAGGGCTCGCCCTTCTGGGCGCAGCGTCACTTCCGCGACCATTCCGTGTTGGTCGATGTTCTCCAGCACAAATGCACGCGGACGCAGGTACGGTGCGACGAACTGCATGAACAGCCACGCCGTCACCCCTGCCAGGCTCAAGGCGTTCAGGTACAGGCCCAGCGTGCCATCCAGGCCGGCGGGCTGATCGATGGCAAGCTGGTGGAATGCGGCGACGGCAAACAGAAGCCCTGTGAAACGGTGAGTGAAGCGCCAGATCGGCCAGGGCAACTCCAGTCGAGTGAAGGGAATCCGCTTGATCCAACTGATCAGGATCAGCCCGATGAGGCCATTGAATGCGACTTCACCGATGTCCGAAGCAAATTCCCCCAGTCGCGTTTCGCGCACGACATTTTCCAGCTCGGGCTCGAAGGTGTTGTGCCCGATCATCAGGGCCAGTGCGGCAATTCCCAGCCATTTGTGAACCTCATACATCCGATCGAGCCCCCCAAACAGGGGTTCGGCCCAACGCGGGCGTGCGGACAAGACCAAGGCCAGACTCATGGCAGCAATGGATGCCGCGCCCAGTGCAATGCCTATTGCGACGTCCGCACCGTAGGGTGCATAAGTCTGTGCACCAAGCACGGCCGCGTACAGAACGGCCAGGGTGGCCAATATCGGTCCCGTCAGGTACATGGCGCACTCCTTAGCGCGTGCCCTCCGGCGCCGCCGGGGCGGGCGGGCGCCGCGATTTGTCATCAGAGGGCTTGCCCGTCTTGGCCGCTTGACCCCGCCCAGCAGGCAGGTAGCGCGACGAGTCGGCGCCAGAGCGGAAGCGGACCTCCAGTTTCTGGACCGCGAGCGATGCCGGGTCGATCTTCAAACGAATCTGGTTGCCGTCACCGTCCCGGCCACGGACTTCGTAGCAGCCATCGTCGATGCGCAGGCGCTCTGTCGTGATGCCCAGTTCGGTTACACGGGCCGTAACGGTTTCGCGGGACTGCCATTCGGCCATGGGTCGGTGGCAATCGTCGTCAGCCAGCGCGGCACCAGAGGCAGTCAGCGCGATCACTACGGCAATCGGCAGGAATGTTTTCATGGTGAGCTCCTTTATCCTTCGATGGCTTGAGGATGCTCTGCTAACGTGACCGCAGCCTGAGCCCTGAGCGAAAATTGCTTCAGGTTGCCGTCAGGTATGCCGTTGCGTCGGCCCATAGAGGAAAGGTTCAATGCGTGTCCTGCTGATTGAAGACGACGACGTGCTGGGCGCAGCCGTGCGCGACCAGATTGCGAGCGATGGCCATTCCGTGGATTGGGTGCGTCGCCTTGATGCGGCGGACCATGCGATCGCGGGCGTGCCTTACGACCTCGTTCTGCTGGACCTGATGTTGCCCGATGGCCGGGGCATTCCCTTCCTGCGGCGCCTGCGCGCGCGGGGTACGGCCATACCGGTCATCATCCTGACGGCCCTTGATCAGGTGTCAGACCGGATCGAGGGGCTGAATGCCGGCGCCGACGACTATCTCGTGAAGCCCTTTGATCTGGCCGAATTGTCGGCGCGCATCGGATCGGTTGCGCGTCGATACAGCGGCAACCCCAATCCCATCGTCATCCATGGATCACTCCAGATCGATCTGGCCGCACGCAGCATCCGTCGTGACGGCCGCCTGGTGCCGCTGACGGCGCGCGAATGGGCGTTGTTCGAGGCATTCCTGTCCCGACCCGGCCAGTTGCTCTCGAAAGCGCAGTTGGAGGAAAAGCTCTATGCCTTCGATGCCGAAGTGGAGAGCAACGCCATCGAGGTGCATGTCAGCCGCCTGCGCAAGAAACTGGGCGCCGAGATCATCGTGACCGAACGCGGACTGGGCTATCGGTTGGGGCAGGCATGAGGGTGCCCGGAAGCCTGCAGCGGCGCCTGGGGCTTTCGCTGGGAGTCCTGCTGACGGGGCTCTGGATCGGTGCCGCCTCAGTGACGGCGGTCCTGGCGCGCAATGCCATCGAGGAAATCTTTGACTCGGCCCTCCAGGAAACGGCGCAGCTAATCCTGCCGCTGGCAGTCGCAGACGTTCTTGGGCGTGAAGAAGAAGGGGTGACCCAGCGCC
>JAFKGG010000423.1 GCA_017307915.1 Burkholderiales bacterium
AGCGCGAGACGCGCGCCACCAGCACGCTGCCCGGCCCCGCCGGCATGCTGGGCGCTGGCGGCTTCATCGGCGTTCTGTCGGCGCTGGTGGGCGCCGGCGGCGGCTTCATCACCGTGCCCTTCCTCACCCGCACCGGCGTACGCATCCACGAAGCGGTGGCCACCAGCGCCGCCTGCGGCTTTCCGATAGCGCTGGCCGGTACGATCGGCTACATCGTGGCCGGCTGGAACCTCGACATGCCGGCCGGCACCTTCGGCTATCTGTATCTGCCGGCGCTGGTCTGCATCGTCATCACCAGCGTGCTGACGGCGCCTCTGGGCGCCCGTGCCGCGCATGCGCTGTCGGTGGCGCGATTGAAGCAGGTGTTTGCGCTGCTGCTGTACACGCTGTCGCTGTACATGTTGTGGAAGGGCCTGTTCGGGCACTGAGCAGGGGCCTTGCCACCAGAACTTCAGCCGCAGCGGCACCCCACGAAGCGCGGCCGGAACTGCCCGCCCTGCTCTTCGATCGCCGCCACGTGCGGCGCCGCGAAGTGCGTCGGAAACAGCAGCGCGCGATGCTCGGCGCAATGCTCGAGCACCTTGCGCCGCGTCACCGCAGATTGCGCCTGATCATCGCAAAAGCGCGTACTCCAGTCCGGCTCATAGACCTGGATCGGATGATGCAAGGTGTCGCCACAGAACAGAGCGCGCTCACCACCGTCCTGCAGCTTCAGCACGACGTGGCCGGGAGTGTGGCCCGGCGAGGGCTCGACCAGCAGCCGATCATCGATCGCATGCGTGCCGTCCAGCAACTGCACCTGGCCGGCTTCGATCACCGGCAACACGCTGTCGTCGTACACGCCGGCGCGCCCCGGGTTCTGCCGGCGACGGTCGTCGATCTCGGGGTTCCAGGCATCGTTCTCGATGCGTGAGAACAGATAACGCGCATTGGGAAAAGTCGGCACCCAGCGACCATCGACGAGCTGTGTGTTCCAGCCGACGTGATCGGCATGCAGATGCGTGCACAGCACGATGTCGATGTCTTCGGGCGCCGCGCCCGCCTCGCGCAGGCGGCTCAGAAACGGCACGTCGAGCTGGTGAAAGCGCGGCAGCCAGGGCCGTTCCTTGTGATTACCGGCACAGGTGTCGAGCAGGATGGTATGCGTACCGGTGCGGATCAGCCACGAGTGATTGCTGGTGATCAGCTTGTCGTTGGCGGGATCGTAGTGCGTCGGCACCATCCATGGGTAATGGACCTCGAAGCGTGCGCGGTCGAGCTTGGGCAGAAAGCCGCCGGCCGGCATGTCGTTGGGGCCGATTTGTTCTTCGATGCGCGTGACGGTGGTTGAACCGATGCTCCAGGTCTGCATGGTTGAAAATCCTGTAGACGAAAAAAGGCCAAGCCGCAGCGGGCGTCGCATCAGGGCGCGTCGCGCTTCAGTTTCCAACCTGCCTGCCGGCCGGCCGCCGCCATGGCACCAGCGCGCGTTCGATGCGCCCCAGCGCGAGCTGCGATAGATAACCGAGCAAGGCCACCAGAATCAGCGCAACGAACATCTCGCGCACTTCGAAGATCTGCCATGAATGCCAGATCACGTAGCCCAAGCCCCATTCGGTGCCAAAGTTCTCGGCGATGACGACGACGATCAGCGCCATGCCGATACCCAGCTGAAAGCCGGTGAAAATGAACGGCAGCGCGGCTGGCAGCGCGATCGTGCGGTAGGCCTGCCAGCGCGTGGCGCGAAAATCGGCCGCCACGTCGAGATAGATGCGCTCGATGTTGACGACGCCGGCCAGCGTGCTCATCAATACCTGGAAGAACACCGCCACGGCCACGATGACCCATTTCGACGATTCACCCAGCCCGAAGATCAGCATGATCAATGGGAACAGCGCGATCTTGGGAATTGGATAGATCGCCGCGACCACCGGTTGCAGGAAGGCGCGCACGCTGGCCGACAAGCCCATGATGATGCCGAGCAGCACTGCCGGCACGGCCCCGAGCACGAAACCGATCAGCATGCGGCTGATCGTGTAGCCGGCGTGCAGCCACAGTTCCGACGAGGCCGCCATCGCCTTGAGTTCGAGCAGCACCGACGAAGGCGAAGGAAAGAAGCGCGCATCGAGCAGGCCGGTACGCACCAGCAATTCCCACAGCACCAGCAGCACGATCGGCGACACGATCGCCATGAACCAGCCCTTGCTCAGCAAGCGCTGCAGCAGGCTGCGCGCATGCTCGTCATCGGGAACGATGCGCAGTTCAGTCGGCTTGTTTTCGATCATTTCCGCGCCACCTCTTCCCTGAGCATCATCCAGATCTCGCGGCTCAGGCGCCCGTACTCAGGGTCGCCCTTCAAGTCATAGACCGCACGCGGACGCGCAAAATCGATCTTCAGATCGGCCTTGAGCCGGCCAGGCCGCCCGCTCATCACGATGACGCGATCGCTCAGCACCAGCGCCTCGTCGATCGAATGCGTGATGAAGATCACCGTCTTGCCCGAAGCGCCCCAGATGCGCAGCAATTCTTCCTGCAGCACGATCTTGGTCTGCTCGTCGAGCGCGGCGAACGGCTCGTCCATCAGCAGCACCTCGGCATCATTGGCAAACGCGCGTGCGACGCTCACGCGCTGCTTCATGCCGCCGGAGAGCTGGTACGGATAGGCGTCGGCAAAGCGGTCGAGCCCCATCAGACCGAGAAAGTGATTCACCGCCCGATCGATCTCGGCTTGCGGCACGCCGCGCAGCTTCAACCCATAGCTCACATTGGCACGCACCGTCATCCACGGAAAGATCGATGTTTCCTGGAACACCATCGAGGTGAGCGGCTGGCCGGACTCGCCGCGCCGGATGGCAACGCTGCCAGCGCTCGGCGACTCCAGGCCGGCGATGATGCGCAGCAGCGTCGTCTTGCCGCAGCCCGAGGGCCCGACGATGCAGATGAATTCACCCTCGCGCACGTCGAGATCGCACGTGTCGAGGGCCTTGACGGTCATGTTGCCGGTGCGAAACTGCTTGCTCAGGCCCTGGATGCTGATCTTGATGCTCATCGCTTGGCGGTCACGCGACGGACGTCAACGAGCGGCGTCGAGCTGCTTCTTCGCGCGCTCGATGTACGAGGTATCGACGATGTCCTTCAGCTGCACTTTTTCCTTCATGCGGCCGTTGGCGACCCACCAGTTCACGTCTTCTTCCATGCCCGCCGTGTTCAGCGTGCCGTCGGGATGGATGCCGGGGAAGACCATCGTCGTGTACACCGTCGGATCCTTCACCGAGGTGTTGCGCGTGAGGATCGAGACCAGCTCGCCGCGCATCGAGGGATTGGCCAGCGCCTGGTTGTAGAAGCGCGCCGCCTTCAGATAAGCCACCATGAAGCGATGTGCAACGTCGGGCCGCTTGATGATGCCGGGGCCATACATCAGCGCACCGTATTGCTGGCTCGGATAGATGTCGTCGACCCGCTTCCAGATGGTCGCGATACCCTTGGCCGCCACCTGTGACACCAGCGGTTCGATCAGCACGCCGACTTCGACCTTCTTGGCCCCGAGAGCCGCGACGATGTCGCCGAAGCTCATGTTCGTCTGCTTGACGTCGTTTTCCTTCAGCCCTGCCGAGCTCAGCAGCTTGCCGATGGTGACCTCGCTGCTGGCGCCGCGCTTGTAGCCGGTGACGGCGAGCACGCGGCCACGCAGGTCCGCCGGCGTCTTGATCTGGTCGGCCAGATCGCTGCGCACGACGAATGCGAAGTAGCCGTGCCCCGGCAGCGAGCTGCCCTTGTCGGCGACGATCTTGAATGAAATGCCCTGACGCACGGCGTTGTAGACGCCGGCCCCCGGCGAGCCGCCGGAAGCGTCGAGGTTGCCGCTGACGAGCTGGGTCATCATGGTCGGCCCCGAGTCGACCTGGACGATCTCGACGTCCAGCCCCTGCTCTTTGAAATAGCCCTTGTCGACGCCGATGTACAAGGGCGCGTCCGAGATCGACGCATAGGCGCCGACCCGTACCGAATCCGCCGCTGATGCCGCTGTCGCACCGAACGCGCCGCACAGCGCCATCACCGCGCCACCGATCCATCTCTTCAAAATCTGCGGTTTCATGCCCAAGCTCCTTTTGAAAGAAATGCATGGCTGCGGCGCAGTGCGTTCATGTGCAGCACACGCTTGAAACGCTGTTCAAAGTTTCTCGATCAGTCCTCGACAAAGAATCGATTTTTCGTACTATATCGGTTCAAGTCAAGTATTCGATTTGATTGTTTCTCATCGAAAGGAGGCGAGATGAACATGCCGATTCAGCCGATCCCTTCACCTCAGGCCTGGGAGGCCGCGCAGATGCGGGCCGATCGCGAGCGCTGGGTGTATGAACTGACGCCGGCCGATCTTGCCGACGTCGATCATGCGCTGCGCGGCGTGCGCGAACGCGGGCTCGCCATTCCGTTCGATGTGCAGGAATTCCCGCTCGGCGCCTTTGCCGACACGCTGAACTCGCTGCGCGACGAGATCGAGCAAGGCTCGGGCGCGGTGTTGATCCGCGGGCTCGACGTCGATCATTACGGTCTGGACGGCACGCGCCTGGTCTACTGGGGCATCGGTGCGCACCTGGGCCGCGCGCTCGCGCAGAACCCGCGAGCCGAACTGCTGGTGAACGTGCGCAACGAAGGCGGCGATCCCTACAAGGATCCGACGCAGCGTGGCTATCACACCTCGCAATACCTGCCGTTTCACAATGACCAGGGCGACGTCGTGGGTTTGCTCTGCTACCGGCCGTCGAAGGAAGGCGGACTGAGCTGCATCTGCAGCGCCGCTGCCATTCACAACGAAATCCTGCGCACCCGCCCCGAGCTGGCGCAGGTGCTGTACGGCCCCTTCTATGCCGACGTGCGCGGCGAACAGCCGCCCGGGCGCAAGCCCTATTACAACGAGCCGCGCTTTGCGGTGTTCAACGGGCGCTTCTATGCCCAGCACGGCCCCACCTACATCAAATCGGCGCAGCGCTTCGACGAAGTGCCGCGCCTGACGCCGGCACAGCTCGAAGCGATGAATCTGATCGATACGCTGGCCGCCGACGACCGCTTTCGCCTCGACATGGATTTCCGCCGGGGCGATATCCAGTTCCTGAACAATCATCTGGTGCTTCATTCACGCACCGGCTTCGTCGACTACGACGAACCGGAACGCCGGCGCCATCTGTTGCGGCTGTGGCTGTGCACGCCCCATTACGAACAAATTCCGCCCTTTTTCCAGGCACGATTCGAAGATATGGATCACTGGCTGCACCATCCTGCCTGAACCCTCGACAATCGCCCGCCGCCCGGCAAGACGGCGGGCTACCTTCAAGTGCTCTCGCAGTAAGCGTGCCAGCGGCCGCGATACGAAGGCTGGTGCGTGCGGCCGGAGTCTGCTTGCACATGGCAACAGTAAGGCGCCGCGAAATGCGTCGGCATCAGCAGCACGCCGTGCTCGGCGCAATCGGCCAGCATGTCGAGCCGGGTTTGCAGCGCCTGCTCGGGGTTTTCATCGAACACCGAGATCAACTGCGGAAAAGGCAGTTGCAGCGGGTGATGGATCGTGTCGCCGGAGAACATCGCCTGCTCGCCGCCGGA
Organism: Burkholderiales bacterium; assembly: GCA_017307915.1. GTDB lineage: Bacteria > Pseudomonadota > Gammaproteobacteria > Burkholderiales > Burkholderiaceae_E > Zeimonas. The sequence goes on from JAFKGG010000423.1 coordinate 5,578, forward strand.
TTGAAGACGGATCTTCACGTGGCCGGCGGTGTGGCCGTGCGCCGCTTCGACGGTGAGCGCGTCGTCGACCGTATGGCCGACGTCGACCAGTTGCATCTGCCCTGATTCCACCACCGGCAGAATGCTGTCGGCGAACACGTGCTGGTTGATCGGCTTGGGCACGTAATCGGGCCGGCGATCGTCCCAGCGCTCGTATTCGGCGCGCGTGAACAAATAGCGCGCATTCGGAAACGTCGGCACCCAGCGACCGTCCTGCAGGCGCGTGTTCCAGCCCACGTGATCAGCATGCAGATGCGTGCACATGACGAAGTCCACCTGCTCGGGATGGGCGCCGGCTTGCGCCAGGCGTTCGAGCCAGGGTTCGTTGCGCTGATTGAAGCGGGGAATGCTGGGCCGCGGCTTGTGGTTGCCGATACAGGCATCGATCAGCACCGTGTGCTGTGGCGTGCGCACCAGCCAGCTGTGGATGCTGGTGCGCACCTGGTTGGCCTGCGGATCGTAGAAGCGCGGCACCAGCCAGTCGCGTTCCGACTGCCATTGGCCGGGCTGGTAGTTGACGAACATTTCCTCGGGCGCAAAGCCCGGGCCTTCGTAGTCCTGCACACGGGTGATCAGCGTGTCGCCGATTTGGATTTGCAGCATGCGCGGTTCGGGATTGCGGATGAAGCCGGTTTGCCCGGCGTGAACGCTCGAGCGCCTCAGGTCTTGCCCAAAGCCAGCGCCGTCTTGCCGCCGATGCCCCATTGCGTGCGCGGCACCTCGTCGAGCAGCACGCGGATCACTTCGTAGGGCGCATCCATGCTGCGATGGATGGCCTCGGTCACGGCGGCGATCAGCTCGGCCTTCTTCTCGTCGCTGTGCCCTTCCATGATCGAGATGCGGGCAATCGGCATGGCAGCTCCTGCTCGAGATGTTAAATCGATATTCGATCTTTAATCGATCGTTTTTTGACTTTAACAGGAAGACGGTCGCTGTCAATCGGCCTGGCCGATCGCGACGCCCTCAACGCCCTGGCGCGCTGCGCGTTTCGAGCTGGATCTTCTTGATGCAGGCCAGCAGCGGCGCGGCCAGCTTGCCGACCAGGCGAGCCTCGGTCAGCAGAAATGCCGGCCCCCCGCAGCTCACCGCATAGCGCTCTCCGCGAGGGCCGCGAAACGGCGCGGCAATGCCGTTGAGGTCGGGGTGCCATTCGCCGAGCGACATCGCATAGCCGGTGCTGCGCGCCGCATCGAGCGCATGCAGCGCTGCTTCTTTGAGCCGCTTGCGTTCGGCGCGGTTGCGGGTCTTGGCCTCGCTGGCCTGCGCGATCAGCGCAGCCTGCTCGTCGTCGGGCAAGCCGCTCAGGTAGCCGCGACCGATGGCTGAAGTCAGCAGATCCATGCGCATGCCGACGTCGAGCCGCGCCTGCATCATCGCCGAGCGCGGCCGCACGGTTTCGATCAGCACGACATCGAGCCCTTCCAGCACCCCCACGTGCACGGCCGAGGTCGCGACCTCGGCCAGCGACGTCAGATACGGCTTGATGCGCAAGCGCAGATCGAAGCCGCGCAAATACGCATTGCCCAGGTCGAGCGCGCCCGCGCCCAGCGCGAACAGCTCGCTGTCGGGCAGTTGCTTGAGCAGCTCGGCCTTGACCAGGGTGGCCGCAAGCCGCGACACGGTGGCCTTGGGAATGCCGGTGAGCGCCGCGATTTCGCTGTTGCCGACCGGGCCCGGCATGTCGGCGACCGCGCGCAGCACCAGCAGGCCGCGCGCCAGTGCGGCCACCTCGTCGGGCGAACGCGGTTGCTTGTGTGCGGCGGGAAAAGAAAGCGGAGGCTGATCCATACGGAAATTCTAGTCGACGGATTGCGGGCGCAATGCCCGATGGCGCTACGTGGAAGCCCTAATGGAATCCGATTCCATCGATAATATTATGGAACCAGATTCCATAATATTTTGGAATCCAATTCCAAATCATGTCGGCACCACAAGTCGTGCCGCGAATAGAGGAGACGCGCATGGACAGTCCGGTTTCCGGCTCGCCCAGCAAAGCGCCGCTGTCGTACAGCGGCTATCACCGCCCGCTCACCGGCGCCCCCGATCGCTATCTGTGCCAGGTGGGCCGCGGCACGCCGGGCGGCGAATACCTGCGCCGCTATTGGCATCCGGTGGCCTTCGTCGACGAACTCAAGGACGTGCCGGTGCGGGTGCGCGCGTTGGGCGAGGATCTGGTCGTGTTCAAGGACGGCCAGGGCCAGATCGGCTGTCTGCACCTGCACTGCGCGCACCGGCGCACGTCGCTGGAATACGGCGTGATCTCGGAACGCGGGCTGCGCTGCTGTTACCACGGCTGGGTGTTCGACGTCGACGGCCAGGTGCTGGAGATCCCCGGCGATCCCAATGCCGCCAAGATCGCCGAGCGCGTGAGCCAGGGCGCCTACCCGGTGCACACGCTGGGCGGCCTGGTCTTCATCTACATGGGCCCGCCGGAAAAGCGCCCACCGTTTCCGCGTTACGAGCGCTTCGACCTGCCCGGCGTCAAGCTCGTGCCCGGCGGCCCGCGTCTGCCGTTTCCGTGCAACTGGATACAGATCAAGGAAAACGCGATGGACCCGGCGCACACCGCGGTGCTGCACGCGATTCCGGCGGTCAAAGGGGTCGACCACTTCGCCAAGGAGTTCGCCGCCTTTCCCGAGTTTGCCTTCATGCGCACGCCGGCCGGCATGATGTACCTGGCCGCGCGCAAGGTCGGCGATCGCGTCTGGGTACGCTCGACCGACTACGTCGCGCCCAACGTGCACAGCATCTCGTCGATCTTCGAAGGCGGACGACAGGTCAAGGGCGCGAACACGCCGTTTCGCACCATCTGGACCACGCCGGTCGATGACGACTACAGCATCAACTTCACCATCAGCCACGTCGAAGAAGGCGACGACACGCCGATGGAAAAGCGCCGCTATCTCGAGCTGTTCGGGCAGACCGACGAACGCCCGTACGTCGAGCGCCAGCGCATCCCCGGCGACTGGGATGCGATGGTGAGCCAGGGGCCGATCGAGATCCACGAGCTCGAGAATCTAGACATCCACGACCAGGGCGTGGTGATGTTCCGCCGCATGCTGCGCCAGGAGATCGAGCGGGTCGCGCGCGGCGACGAACCCACGCCGCTGCCCGATCCGATCCCGACCTTCTGCAACGACCGCATCGTGCCGGCCGCCACCGTCGAAGGCGGCGGCGATGACCGCGCGTCGCTCAAGCGCTTCGCGCACAAAGTCGGCGAAGACTACATCGTCGAGCCGCCGCTGGCGCAGTGGAAGCCCGGCAATCCCGCCAAACCGGTCTGACGTCGACGAGGAGCACAACAATGCATCCAGTCCGCCTTTTCACCGCGCTCGCCGGCGTGGCCTGTGCGCTCGCCGGCACCGCCGGCAGCGCGTTCGCGCAGCAGTTTCCGAGCAAAACCATCCGCATCATCGTGCCCTACGGCCCAGGCGGCCCGACCGACTCGATCGCGCGGGTATTCGCGCAAGAGGTCAGCAAGACCATCGGCCGCCCGGTGATCGTGGAGAACCAACCCGGCGCCAGTTCCGTCATCGGCATGCAGGCCTGCGCCAACGCGCCCGCCGATGGCCACACCCTGTGCCTCACGGTGGGCGACAGCCTGTCGTACAACCCCTATCTGTTCAAGACCCTGCCCTACGATCCGTTCAACGACTTCGCGCCAGTGATCAACCTGGCGCGCGGCAACAGCCTGCTGGTGGCCAATGCGGCCTCGCCGTTCAGCAACTACAAGGAGCTGGTCACGCAGTCGAAAGCCTCGCCGGGCAAGTTCAACTGGGGCACCTGGGGCGCATCCACCACGCCCGACGTCTATCTGCAATGGGTCAAGCACGTGGCCGGCATCGACATCGTCGGCGTCCCTTACAAGGGCGCGGTGCCGACGCTGACCGCCCTGCTCAGCGGCGAGATCAACGTCACCTTCATGTCGATCGGCTTCGCGTTGCAGAACATCAAGGCGGGCAAGATCAAGCCGATCGCCGTGGTTGGCGACAAGCGTTCGTCGGTGCTGCCCGAGGTCGCGGCGCTGGCCGAAGACGGTGCCGACCCGGGTCTGGCCAGCTATTTCGGCGTGTTCGCACCGGCCAAGACGCCGCGTGCCGTGGTCGAGCAGTTGAACGCGCACTTCGGTCAGGCGCTGGCCACGCCGGCGGTGAAGGAGTTCCTGCGTATACAGACGCTCGACGGCGTCGGCGGCAGCCCCGCCGCGTTCGAGAGTTTCGTGAAGGCGGATCAGAAACGCGCGGCCGAGATCTTTCGTACGCTGGGCATCAAGCCTGGGGATAGTCCCTGATCAGGGGCTGAGCGCTCGCGGCCTGTGGCGGAAATGTCGAAGAGCTTTACACTCTGATGAAGAGTGTGAAAAAAGTCATGGAATTTTCGATCTGAGCGACGCGACTGGCGGCTGGGCTCAGGTCTTCTTTCAACTCGGTAATGTTGCGGGCATCACTTACCAAGGCCTCGACGGCGGCAACATCCTGATTTCGTTGAACGCTGGCGCTCTTTCGTATACCTATAACGATTACACGACCGGCCATTACTCGATCGGCACCGTCAGCGCCACGCGGAGCACCGCCCCCGCTCCGGTTCCCGTGCCGGCAACCCTGCTGCTGCTCGGCGCCGGCCTCTTCGGCCTGGGTCTGACCGTGCGTCGCCGCCCCATGCTGAGCGCCGCCTGATCATTCACAGGCGCCTGGGCCGCTAGCGGCCCGGCCTGCACCCGCGCTACACGGCCAAGAGCCGATGCCATCAGGCATCGGCTCTTTGTTTTTCAGCGCAGCCCGATCCACGCCCAGCTCGACCCGGCGCCGCTCCTCATCGATCCGACGGCTGCTGCAGGCCATCGGGCATCGCATCCGCCCCTGCCCGCTCGTACCCCTGCCGAAACGCTGCATTCAACCCTCGCTGCCAAGCGTCCAGGCGCAGCAGGTCGGCATCGACGCTCCACTCTTGCACGATCTCAGACGGCGGCTTCAGCCAGGGCCAATCGCGGCTGACTTCGGGGTGCGCCGCTTCCAGCACGCGCGCGGCCTCGCCCGCCTGCTCCATCGTCTGGCAGCGCTCTTCATACGACACGGCATGGCGGTGAATGCCGATCGCTTCGGTCACCACCTGCGAATAGCCGCCGCTGGCAGCGAAGCGCAGGCCGAACTCATAGTCATCCCAGGCATCGGTGGCGAAGCGCTCGTCGAAACCGCCGAGCGACTCGAACTTGCTGCGCTTGATCGACGCGTTGCCGGCATAGAAATAATTTCTCGGCCACGCCCCGGCGCAACGGCGAAACGGCACGCCGAAAATCTGCCCGGAATCCTCGACCCAGCGTGCGAACGGCTGTTGCCGCAGCGCGTCGTCGAACAGACCCGGGCCGACCGCGACGGCGTGCGGGTCGGGGTTCAGTTCGTGGAAGTCGGCATGGGCTTCGAGAAAATGCGGCACGGGCTCGAAATCGTCGGCCAGGAACACCAGCAGATCGCCGCCGGCATGAGCCGCGCCCAGATTGTGACGCAAGGAACGCGCCCCGCTGGCGCCGAGTAGCCGTTGCATCCGCAATTGCGGATGGGCACGCTGGAAACGTTCGAAATGCTCGGCGCGCTCTGCCTCGCCGGGCAGCACGGCACTGTCGACCATGATGAACTCGAAACGTTCAGGCTCCATCGTCTGCGCCAGCAAAGCATCAAGGAAACTCTGCTGCTTGCTCTCGAATGGATTGGGCTCGATCGCGACGATCAGCGACATCTTCATGCGCATGCTCCGATCAGCGGCACCGGGCCATCGGCCGGCCGGAAAGCGATCGCGTCCGGTCTGAGCGCCCCCAATAAGGCCGGCCGCGCCAACTGCTGCAAGGCATCGCCCGCCGCCAATGCACTCAGCCAGCTACGGCCCCAGCGCTGGAAAGTGGGAGCGAACGGGTTGGCGGATACGGCGCCGCCCAGCATCTCGTGCAGGAAGTCGGCGAACACGCGGCCCAGCTCTTCGCGCGGCGCGGTCGACGATTCGGTGATCGTGTTCGTCTCATGCATCCGATACTCGTACGACTCGGCACGCGCCAGCATCGGTTCGCTAAGCAGCGCCGCGCGCAGGCAGAAATCCCAATCGTGGTTGTAGCGGTAGTCGCGAAAACCACCCAGGCTTTCCCACAGCGATTTCTCGAAGAACAGGTTGCCGGTGGAGATCGTGAAATTGGCTCGCAACAGCGCCAGGCCCAGCGACGGCGCCGCCATCGCGCCGTCTTGCGAGGCCTGCAACGCGGTAGCGCGCCGGCTGTGCTGCAGGCCGACGGCAGCCCCTTCGGCATCGATCCAGCGTACCCGCCCACAGCCCCAGCGCGCGCCGGCCAAGGCCACTTCATCCCACATGCTCTGCAAGCGGCCGGGCAGCAAACGGTCGTCGGAATTCAGCGGCTGAATGAAACGGCCGCGCGCCATTGCGATGGCTTCGTTCAGCGTGGGCGCAGCACCACGGTTGCCGCGGCTGATCAGCGTGACCGGGATCGGCGCATGCGACATTGCCGCTTCGAGTTCGCGAGCCGTGCCGTCGGCCGAACCATCGTCGATGACGATCAGCTCGCGCGGCAGCACGCTTTGCGTGAACACCGAGGCAAGCGCATCGGCGACGAAGCGCCGATGGTTGTAGGCGGGTATCACCACCGATACGTCGAGCGGCGTCGCTGCGACGGCACCGTTTGCACGCGCCGCCTGCGCGCATGCACGCCGTTCACGCTGCCACTGCCGATAGTCGGCGGCCCGCGCGCGCAGCGCCGGATCGAGCGGATCGCCATTGGCCAGGCCGACCGCCAGCGACAGATTGGTCCAGAAACCGGGCAACTCGCGAGCCGGCGTATCGAGCAACGCAGCGAACGCCTCGCTGGCGCGATCGATCAGCCCCGCCTGATAGAAGGCGACGGCACGCATGTGCGCCACGTTCCAGTCATTGGCCTGCCTGCTCAGCACCCGATCATAGGCGGCGAGCGCAGCGCCATGTTCGCCGCGCAATTGCAGCGACAAGCCGAGTTCGCGCAGCGAATCCATCGACGCAGGCGCCGACTGTGGCGCTCCCGCATCGGCAGCGGCCGGCGCAGCGCCGCCGGCGGCCTGCGACACGGACACTGCCCCGCAGCAATGCTTGAAACGCTTGCCGCTGCCGCAACGGCAGCGTTCGTTACGCGACCACGCGCCGGCGGCGGATGGCCTCGAACGCCACTCATCGCTTGGCCGGCGCGAGTCGGTCATCCGGCGAACCGCTCCCGCAGCAGGTTTTTCTGCACCTTGCCCATCTGATTGCGCGGCAGCTCGTCGACGACGTGGATGCGCTTGGGCACCTTGAACGACGCGATGCGGCCTTTCATGCTGGCAATGAGCGCCGCTTCATCGAGCCGCGAGCCGGGCGCGGGCACGACGACCGCCGTCACCGCCTCACCGAAGTCGCGGTGCGGCACGCCGATCACCGCCGATTCGAACACGCCGTCGAGCTCGTCCAGATAGGATTCGATTTCCTTCGGGTACACGTTGTAGCCGCCCGAGATGATCAGATCCTTGCTGCGGCCGACGATCGACAGATAGCCGTTGGCATCCCATTTGCCGACGTCGCCGGTGCGGAAGAAACCGTCGGCGGTGAATTCCTCGCGCGTCTTCTCGGGCATGCGCCAATACCCCGAGAACACGTTGGGCCCGCGCACCTGGATCGCACCGATCTGATCGACGCCGCACGGCGTGCCGTCATCGCCCATCACGCGCACCTGCACGCCCGGCAGCGGCAGGCCGACGGTGCCGGCGACGCGATTGCCGTCGTACGGATTGGAGGTGAGCATCACCGTTTCGCTCATGCCGTAGCGTTCGAGGATGCGCCGGCCGGTACGTGCCTCGAACTGCTTGAAGGTGTCGGGCAGCAGCGGCGCCGAGCCGGATACGAACAGGCGCATGTTGCGGCAGGCCTGTGCATCGAAGCCGGCTTCGTCGAGCAGCCGCACGTACATCGTCGGCACGCCCATGAATACGCTGGCCTCGGGCAGACGCTGCAGCACCTGCTTGGCGTCGAAGCGCGGCAGCCAGATCATCTTGCTGCCCGATAGCAGCGCGCCATGGATCGCCACGAACAAGCCATGCACGTGAAAGATCGGCAGCGCGTGCAGCAGCACGTCGCCGCTGCGCCAGCGCCAGTACTGATGCAGCGTCAGCGCATTGCTCAGCAGATTGCCGTGCGACAGCATCGCGCCCTTGCTGCGGCCGGTAGTGCCCGAGGTGTAGATGATGCAGGCCAGATCACCCGCCGCCATGGCGCGCGTCTTGAACCGGTCGGATTGGCCGGCCGCCGCCTGCAGCAGCGTGCCGCTGCGATCGTCGCCCAGCGTGAACAGGTGCGGCACGCCGTGCCGGCGCGCGATCGGCTCGACCCACGGCAGCGCCGCCGGCGCGCAGACCACTACCGAAGGTTCGGCGTCGCCGACGAAATAGTCGATCTCGGCGGCCTGGTAGGCCGTGTTCAAGGGCAGGAACACATAGCCGGCACGCAGCGTGGCCAGGTACAGCAGCAGCGCCTCGGGCGATTTTTCCACCTGCACGGCGATGCGCGCGCCGTCCGGCAGCTTCAGCCGCGTCAGCAGGTTGGCCAATCGCGCGCTGGCGCGTTCGATGTCGTCCCAGCTATAGAAAAGGCTGCCGGCCCCTGCCGCGCCAAGCGCTTCCACGCAGCAGGCCGAGCGATCGGCGGGAAACCGCGCGGCCAGCGCGGCATAGACGTTTGAAGATGCGCGAGCCGAAGCTTTGGAGGAAATCTGCATCACGGTCCGTTGGAAAGGCTCAAGAAGATCGACGCGCCGTCACAGCAGGCCCAGCACCGCCTTGGAGGTGCTGACCTGATCGTTGACGAAGCGATCGTGATTTGACTCGATTTCGTCGAGGTCGTACAGATAGTTCACCATCTGGCCGAACGACTGCCGCAAACCGTTGCGCGACAGATCGGCCGCGGCGTTGATGCGCTCGAGCCGCGCACCATTGTTCAGGTGAAAGCGCGCCACCGGATCCGAGGCACGCTGCTCGGTCGGCGAGGTATCGGTCAGATAGAACGCGCACAAGCGCTGCATCATCTGCAGATCAGCCGCAGCCGTGCGTGAACGCGCCGGCGCGCCTTCGGCCGGCGGCAGCACCAGCGGCGACAGATCGCGGCCATGGCGTTCGCGCAGCCGTTGCAGGCCGGCGTTCAGCTCGCGCTGCACGGCAGGCTTCAATCGCGGCGATTCGATGTGCTCGACGCGCGCATACCAGCTCGCGAAGCTGGGAATCGGCGACAAGGTGCAGAAAGTCTTCAGCTTGGGCAGCGATTGCTGCAGGCGCTCGGCCACGCGCTTGATCAGGAAGTTGCCCAGGTTCACGCCGCGCAGCCCCGGCTGGCAGTTCGAGATCGAATAGAACACCGCCACCTTGAAGCGGTCTTCGCGCGTTTCAGGCACCGAGCGGCGATCCAGCAGCGGCGCGATCGCCGCCGGCATCGCATCGAGCAGAGCCACTTCGACGAAGATCAGCGGTTCATCCGGCAGCATCGGGTGAAAGAACGCGAAGCAGCGCCGATCGGGTTCGAGCCGCCGGCGCAGATCGGTCCAGCCGTCGATCTCGTGCACCGCCTCGTGCTGGATGATCTTTTCCAGCAGTTGCGCCGGCGCGTTCCAATCCACCTGCCTGAGCGTCAGGAAGCCGGGGTTGAACCATGACGACAGCAGATGCTGCAGGTCGGCATCGACCGATTTCAACGCCGGCTGCTGGCGCAAGCGCTGCAGCAGCCGCGCGCGCATCGCCACCAGCGCACCGGTGCCGTCGGGGGCGCGATTGAGCCTGCGCAGCAGCTCCTGGCGCGGCGGCTCGGCGGCCTTCATCAGCGCGATCAGGTTTTCCGGCGACTGCTCGGCCGCGTAGGCTTGGGCAAGCTGCAGCACGACGGCCGGGTCGGGATCGAACTCGCCGGCCAGCACTTCGAACAGCTGGTGCACCGCCGGTTCGCTCAACGCTCGATAACGTTCGAGCGCGCGCGCCGCGATCACCAGGCTGTTCGATTCGCCGCGCTCAGTGAGAAGCTGGCGGCAATCCTCGATCAGCGCGTCGAGCTCGACGCGTTCGCGCGCCGTGCGCCGTGCCTGTCGGATCCGTTCGAACATGCCGGTTTCTCCCCCATGCCGGTTTTTCCTGCCACGCCGGTGCCCTCTTGAGCGCTGGTGTGCTGCGTCATGCCAGCGCTCTCCCGTTCAACCACGCAACGCGCCGCGCCGGCACCACCGCTCAGGCCGCGGCGCCCCGGCGCTGCGCGCGCAGATACAGCCATATCCCGGCAGCCAGCATCGGCAGGCACAGCCACTGACCCATCGTCAGGTCGAAGGCCAGCAAGCCGAGGAAAGCATCGGGTTCACGCGCGAACTCGGCGACGAAGCGCAGCACCGCGTAGCCGATCAGGAACACGCCCGATACGGCTCCCGCCGGCCGCGGCCGGGCCGAATACCACCACAGCAGCACGAACAGCAGCAGGCCTTCGCCGGCGAACTGATACAGCTGCGACGGGTGCCGCGGCACGGCATCGACCTGCGGAAACACCATCGCCCAGGGCACGCTGGCGGCGCGCCCCCACAGTTCGCCGTTGATGAAGTTGCCCATCCGGCCGGCGGCCAGCCCGATCGGCACCAGCGGCGCGACCAGATCGATCACCGGCCAGAAGCGCTTGCCGCGGCGCCGGCAATACAGCGCGATCGCCACGATGACGCCGAGCAGGCCGCCGTGAAACGACATGCCCCCCTGCCAGATCGCCAGCGCTTCGAGCGGATGCACCAGATAGTAGTCGGGCTTGTAGAACAGCACGTAGCCGAGCCGGCCGCCCAGCACCACGCCGATCGCGCCCCAGAACAGCAGATCTTCCAGATCGCGCTGCTCCAGTCCGCTGGCGGCGCGAAACTGCGGCTTGCCCAGCCGATAGCGGCCGAGCAGGAAGAACATCCCGAACGCCACCAGGTACATCAGCCCGTACCAGCGGATGGCGATGGGACCCAAGCTGATCGCGATCGGATCGAATTGCGGATGAACGAGCATTGTGTTTTTGATTCAGACCGCGAGATCGTTGACCGACAGAATACCCATCAGAATAGACACGATGATTGCCGCGATGACCGCGCCCAGCGCCAGGATCAGTATCGGCTCGAGCAGCGTCAACGCACGCTTGACGCCGGACTGCACCTCGTCGTCGTGGATGCGCGCCAGCTCCAGCAGCATCGCGTCGAGCCGGCCGGTTTCTTCGCCCAGCCGCACCATGTTCAGCGCCAGCGGCGTGAACAGGCCGGTGCGTTCCAGCGCCTGCGCCATGCGTTCGCCCTGCTTGATAGCCGGCGCCACCGACACCATCGCGCCGCGCAGCAGATGGTTTTCCATCGTGTCGGAAGCGATGCGAATGGCGGTGACGATCGACACGCCGTTGCCCAGCAGCGTCCCCATGCTGCGCGCAAAACGCGTGATCTCGTATTTACGGATCAGCGGGCCCAGCACCGGCAGCCTCAGCATCTGCCGGTCGCGCCACAGCCGCCCGCCCGGCGTGCGCAGCATGCTGCGCACGACCAGCACAACGCCGACGATGCCCAGCACCAGCAGCCAACCCCATTGCGCCACCAGATGCCCGGCGCCAACGATGACCTGCGTGGGCCAGGGCAACGCCTCGCCCATGTCCTTGAACAGGGTTTCGAACTGCGGCACCACGAAGCCGAGCATCAGCACCACCGAGATCACCGCCACCACGACCAGGATCGCCGGATAGATGACCGCTGAAACGACGCCTTCGCGCAACTGCCGCACGCGTTCCAGGTGCTCGGCGAGGCGGGTGAGCACGTCGGCGAGCTGGCCGCCGGTTTCGCCCGAGCGCACCATGTTGACGTAGAAGTCGCCGAACAGCGCGTGATGCGGCGCCAGCGCCTGGCTCAGCCCCTTGCCGGCCTTGACCGACTTCAGCAGGTCTTCGAGCAGCGCGCCCACCGAGGGTTTCTGGTTCATGCTGATCAGCACGCGCAGCGAACGGTCCAGCGGCAGGCCGGCGCGCAGCATCACGGCCAGCTCGCTGGTCAGATGGTGCACGTCTTGATACCTGGGGCCGCGATCGCGCGAGAACAGGCCGCCGCCACGCCGCTTGGGCGCCGCCGCTGCGGGCGGCACGACCGGCTGCGCCGATGACGATGCGGCGGTGGCTGATGATGATGATGCGGCGGCGGAAGCGCTTGCGGCTGCGCCGAGATTCAAGGCTGTGCCGTCGGCAGCATCGAGACGCACCGGCGTCAGCCCCTTGCCGCGCAACTGGCGCAGCGCCGCATCGCGGCTGGCGGCCTCGACGCGGCCATCGAGCATGCGGCCGTCGGCCTTCGCGGCCCGGTAGGCGAACTCAGGCATCGGCACCCTGGTCTTGCGTCACGCGCAGCACTTCATCGAGCGAGGTGATGCCGGCGGCCACCTTGCGCAGCCCGTCTTCATACAGCGTGATCATGCCGCCGCGCCGCGCCACGCCGTGCAGCGTGGTGGCATCGGCGCCCGACAGGATCGCCTGATGCGCGGCCTCGTCGATCACGAACAGCTCGTGGATCGACGTGCGCCCCAGATAGCCGGTTTTCTTGCAATGCGGGCAGCCGCGCGCCGTGTAGATCGTGCGTTGGCCGGCCGGCATGAAGCGCCCCAGGCCGGTCTTGACCATCGTCGCTTCGGGCAGCTCGGCGGCTTCGCGGCAGTGCATGCACAACTGCCGCACCAGCCGCTGCGCCAGCACGCCGTTGACCGACGAGGTGATCAGATAGCGCTCCACGCCCATGTCTTCCAGGCGGATGATGGCGCCGGCCGCGGTATTGGTGTGCAGCGTCGACAGCACCAGGTGGCCGGTCAGCGCCGACTGCACCGCGATCTGCGCGGTTTCGGTGTCGCGCATCTCGCCGATCATGATGATGTCGGGGTCTTGCCGCAGGATCGAGCGCAGCGCATGCGCGAAGGTCATGCCGATCTGCGGCAGCACCTGCACCTGGTTGACGCCGGCCAATTGGTATTCGACCGGGTCTTCGACGGTCAGGATTTTCAGCGACGCCGAATCGAGCTTGGCCAGCGAGGCATACAGCGTCGTCGTCTTGCCCGAGCCGGTCGGCCCGGTGACCAGCAGAATGCCGTGCGGCCGCTCGATCAGCTCGCGATAACGCGCCAGCGTGTCGCCGGCAAAGCCCATGTTCTCCAGATCGAGGCGGATGCTGGCGCGGTCGAGCACGCGCATCACCACGCTTTCGCCGTGCACGGTGGGCAGCGTCGACACGCGCAGATCCAGCTCGTGGCCTTTCACGCGCGTCTTGATGCGGCCGTCTTGCGGCAGGCGCCGCTCGGCGATGTTCAGGTGCGCCAGCAGCTTGATCCGCGAGGTGACCGCGGCGGCCAGTTCGCCGGCGATCGTTTCGGCTTCCTGCAGCACGCCGTCGATGCGATAACGCAGATGCAGGCCGTCTTCGAAGGGTTCGATGTGGATGTCGGAAGCGCGCAGATCGATGACGCGAGCGATCATCTGATTCACCAGCCGGATGACCGGCGCCTCGCTGGCCAGATCCTTCAGATGTTCGACGAACTCGCTGTCACCGCCCAGCGTGGAGGTGAAGCTGCCATCTTCGGCTTCGTCCTGCTCCACTTCGGGCTCGGCGTAGAGCCGGGTGAGCGCGGCCTGCAGTTCCGATTCCAGGCCGAGCCGCGGCACCACTTGCAGTCCGGTGGCCAGCCGCAGCGCCTTCAGCAGGAAGGCATCTTGCGGCACTGCCATCACCACGTCGAGCTGCCCGTTCTCGGCGCGCAGCGGCAGTACCTGATGGGTCAGCAGATAGTCGGCCGACAGGCCCTGGACCGGCACCGGCTCGGCCGGATAATCATCGCCCTGCAGCAGCGGCACGCCGAGCTGTTCCGACAGCACGCGGGCGATGTCAATCTCTGACAACAAGCCCAGCCGCACCAGCACGCGGCCGAGCAGGTCGCCCATTTCGCGCTGCGCGGCCAGCGCATGTTCCAGGTCGTGCGCCGACAGGCGGTTCTGCGCAACCAGCAGTTCGCCAAGCCGGCGGCGCGACGGTGCCGCATCGGCGACGGAAAGGCTGGCAAGCTCGCTCTGATTCATGGCGGCGGAAATGGCGCGAAAACCACGATTCTAGAGGCTCGGGCCGATAAAGGGCGCGCCGCCGCCCCGCCGCTAGCGCTCGTCGTCGTCTTCCAGCCGCAGTTCCTGGATCTTGCGCGTGATCGTGTTGCGCCCGATACCCAGCCGCAGCGCCGCATCGATGCGTCGGCCGCGCGTATGGCGCAGCGCCGTGCGGATGATCGTACCTTCGAATTCGCGCGACAACTGATCCATCAACTGGCTGCTGCCATCGCCGCGCTGCTCGATCGGCTGCGCCGCCAGCAACGCCGACACCTCGCGCTCAAGCAATTGCGACCAGCGCGTCACAGCGCCGTCGGCTGGCGCGCCGAACGGCCCCGGCGACGTGGCACCCAGCGGCCCAGGCCCTGCGCCGGGCCGCACCGATCCAAAACCGGGGGGGCCGAAACCGGAGGCACCGAAGCCCGCGCCGGCCGAGCCGGGCATGCCCATGCCAGCCGCACCCGGCCCGGCAAATCCTGGCCGGCCTGCTCCCATCGCATTCGAGGCCAGGCCCGACCCCATGCCGCCTTCGCCCGAGGCGGCCGATCCCATCGACCCAGGCCCCATCGAGCCGGGCCCCGCGGCACCCGGCGCTCTACCCACATTCGCCGCGCCGCCCATGCCCGCTGCCACGCCGGCGCTGCCGGCCGCCGGATTAGCACCCGCGCCCAAGCCACCGCCGCCGGCCGCCGGCCCCTGGCCGCCTCCAGTGCCAAAGCCTTGTCCAGCTCCAGTGCCAAAGCCCTGCCCACCTCCAGCGCCGAAACCCGACACGCCGCCGGCATCGCCGTGGGCAGGCAGTCCACCGTCTCTTGCTCCCGGCCCCGCCGCGGCGCCGGCCAGCGAACCGCCGGACTCGGCCGACGAGGGCCACGGCGCCGCCGCCACGAACACCGGCGCCACCGAGTCCTTGATCTCCTGCGGCAGGTCTTTCACGTCGACCACCTGCGCCGGCGCCATCACGGTCAGCCAGTGGCACATGTTCTCGAGCTGGCGCACGTTGCCGGGCCACGCGAACGCCTTCATCACGCGCATCGCTTCGGTGGTGAGCCGTTTCGGGTCGCCGCCCAGTTCGCGCGCGCTCTTTTGCAGGAAGTGGCGCACCAGCAAAGGGATGTCGTCGGCACGCTCACGCAGCGGCGGCAGCCGCAGCCGGATCACGTTCAAGCGGTGGAACAGGTCTTCGCGGAACAAGCCCTGCCGCACGCGCTCTTCCAGATTCTGGTGCGTGGCGGCGATCACGCGCACGTTGGCCTTCATCGGTTGATGGCCGCCGACGCGGTAGTACTGGCCGTCGGACAGCACGCGCAGCAAGCGCGTCTGCAGCTCGGCCGGCATGTCGCCGATCTCGTCGAGGAACAGCGTGCCGCCTTCGGCCTGCTCGAAGCGGCCGCGCCGCATCTGCTGCGCGCCGGTGAAAGCGCCGCGCTCATGGCCGAACAATTCCGATTCGAGCAGGTCGCGCGGGATCGCCGCCGTGTTCAACGCGACGAAGGTCTGCGCCGCGCGCGGACTGTGCTTGTGCAGCGCGCGCGCCACCAGCTCCTTGCCGGTGCCCGATTCGCCGGTGATCAGCACCGTGACGTTGGACTGCGACAGGCGCCCGATCGCGCGGAACACCTCCTGCATCGCCGGCGCCTGGCCGAGCATGTCGAGGCTGACCTCGAGCGCCTCCTCTTCAGCCGATTCGCGCACGCTCTCATCGACCGCGCGCCGGATCAGCTCGATCGCCTTGGGCAGATCAAAGGGCTTGGGCAGGTACTCAAAGGCGCCGCCCTGGAACGCCGACACGGCGCTGTCCAGGTCGGAATAGGCGGTCATGATGATCACCGGCGTCTGCGGCCGCTGCGCGCGGAACTGCTGCAGCAGCTCGATGCCGCTGCCGCCGGGCATGCGGATGTCGGACACCAGCACCTGCGGCGATTCCGCGGCGAGCGCCGCCAGACAGTCGCGCGCCGTGCCGAACACGCGCACCGCGAACCCCTCTCGGGCCAGCGCTTTTTCCAGTACCCAGCGTATCGACTGGTCGTCGTCAACTATCCAGACTGCATTCATCCCCGAGGCTCGATTGGCGACTCATGGCAAAGGCAGCAGAATCCTGAAATCGGTACGCCCGGGCCGGCTCTCGCACTCGATCGATCCGCCGTGCTGCTGCACGAAGGTCTGCGCGAGAGACAACCCCAATCCGCTGCCACCGTCCCGGCCCGAGACCAGCGGGAAGAAGATCCGGTCCTTGATCTCTTCCGGCACGCCCGGGCCGTTGTCGATGACATGCAAGTCCAATGCCAGCTTCCACCTGCGCTTGGCAATCGTCGCCTGGCGGGTGATCCGCGTCTTCAGCAGGATCTCGCCGCGCCCGTTCATCGCCTGCGCGGCGTTGCGCGCCAGGTTCAGCACGGTCTGGATGAGCTGCTCCTTGTCGCCGCGGAATTCCGGCAGGCTGGCGTCATAGTCGCGGCGGATCTCCAGGCCTTGCGGAAATTCGGCCAGCAGCACCGAACGCACGCGCTCGAACACCTCGTGGATGTTGACGTCGCCCATGATCCGCGGCCGCCGGTGCGGCGCCAGCAGCCGGTCGACCAGGATCTGCAGCCGGTCGGCCTCCTTGATGATCACCTGCGTGTATTCGCGCAGCGCCGGCGAGTTCAGCTCGGATTCGAGCAGCTGCGCCGCGCCGCGGATGCCGCCCAGCGGGTTCTTGATCTCGTGCGCCAGGTTGCGCACCAGCTCGCGGTTGGCCTGCGCCGAATCGAGCAAGCGCTCTTCGCGGTCGACGCGCCAGCGCTTGTCATGCTCGCGAAACTCCAGCAGCAGCGCCCCCGGCGCGCCATTGAGCACCACCGCCATCGTCAGCAGCGTCTGCGGCTCGCGTCCGGGGCGTTCCAGCGTCAGGTCGGTGCGTTTTTCCTCGAAACTGCGCGCCAGCCCTTCGAGTAGCAGCGTATCGACAGCCGAGCCATCCGTGAACAAGCGCGCGAACGAATGGCCGACGGCGATGCGCTGCGAAACCTCGAACAACTGCTCGGCGGCCTGGTTCAGGTACACCGTGTTGCCCTGTGCGTCGAGCACGACGACGGCGCTGGCGAGCAGATCGAGCCCCGCCAGCATGGGGACGGCTGGCTTAGCCTGCTGTGCCATGGCTGAATCTCATCGGATGGGCCCTCGCAGATCGCCGGGCCGTCGGCCCTTGCCGGGATGTGCGGCGCGGCGCGCCGACCGGCGATCTCAACAGATGGGAATGAGCCCGTCGCCGGGTTCGTTCACACCGTCAGTCCTTGATCATGCCGAGTTCGCGGCGGATCGATGCGACATTGGCCTCGGCGCGGCCGATGTCTTCCTTGAGCCGCTGCACCCGGTCCAGGTACCGCTGGTAATTGCGCTCGCTGCCGAGCCGGTCGGGCTCGCCGTCTTTGTACTCGTCCTTGAG
Source organism: Burkholderiales bacterium (assembly GCA_017307915.1). GTDB lineage: Bacteria > Pseudomonadota > Gammaproteobacteria > Burkholderiales > Burkholderiaceae_E > Zeimonas. The sequence goes on from JAFKGG010000423.1 coordinate 23,201, forward strand.
TTCGGCGAGCTTGGTCTCTTCTTTTTGCAGCTCGCTTTGCAGGATGCGGCGCCGGTCGTTGTCGCGTGAACGCTGCACCGACGAATCGACCTTGGGGAAGCTGTCAGGCGAACGCGAGGCGCTGGCCGGGGCACCGGCCGAACCGGCGGCGGCGCCGGGCGCCTTGGGGGCAGCCGCCGGCTTGGGCTCCGGCAGCTTGGGCGCCGGGATCGTGGTCAGCGGCGCCAGATCGAGCGCGCGGCAGTTCTTGCCCGACGACGTACCCTGGTAGACGGTGACCCCGTTCTCGGATTCGCAGCGGTAGATCTGCGCGAATGCCGCCGGCGCGGCCGACAGCAGCG
>JAFKGG010000069.1 GCA_017307915.1 Burkholderiales bacterium
AGATCGGCGCGCTGATCGAGCCGCACTTCGTGCCGCGCGGTCTGGTGCAGCTCGGCATCGACTGGCACGTCTGCCGCCCGCCGGTCGAGGGGCTGGAGTTCGAGGTCGACGTGCGCTGCGTCAGGCGCGAACTGGTCATCGATTGAGCGCGACCGATCGGCATGCTCGCGGCGCCCGCAAGGCCGCAACCAACTCATCCGTCAGATTGATTGATCGAAGCCAAAGAGCTTCCATCCGATGGTTGACCCGCGCACGCATGGCAGCTAATCTAGAATCGTCTTCGCAATCGCTGTACGGCGGTCACTGAGCCGCCACGCGATTGCCGCCAGTTCTCCGACGGTTGACCGAGGCAGATCGTGCGTGCGCCGAAGCGGCGAATGCCCGATCAACGGTACGGCCCGAGGGAAAGCAGCCGCCACTCGCGGCTCATGGGGGCGCGGTGAGCATCCGCGCCCCTTTCTTTTGGGGCGCGCGTTCGCGCCGACGCTTCATCTGCTTCACATGTCGTCGGCGCAGCGCAAGCCGGCCTGCCCCTCGGCAGCGTTTGCGTATCATTCGCGACCATGTCCGCATCCGATCTGATCGACGCCGCCCGCGAACTCGACCGCGCGGTGCGCCGCCTGCATTTTTCTGCACCGGTCGCCCACGTCTACAACCCGCTCGACTACGCCTGGGCCGGCCACGAGCAGTATCTGCGCCGCTTCGGCGAAGGCCGCAAGCGCGTGGTGTTCGTCGGCATGAACCCCGGCCCGTTCGGCATGATGCAGACCGGTGTGCCGTTCGGCGAAATCGCCGCCGTGCGCGACTGGATGAAGGTGCAGGCCGACATCGCGGCACCGGCGCAGCAGCATCCGAAACGGCTGATCGAAGGCTTTGCCTGCCCGCGTTCCGAAGTCAGCGGCCGGCGCCTGTGGGGCTGGGCCGCGCAGCGCTTCGGCAGCGCCGAGGCCTTCTTCGAGCACTGCTTCGTGCTGAACTATTGCCCGCTGGTCTTCCTTGAAGCTTCGGGCCGCAACTACGTGCCCGAAAAACTGCCGGCCGCCGAGCTGCAGCCGCTGCAAGCGGCCTGCGATGCGCATCTGCGCCGGGCGCTCGGCGTCCTGCAGCCCGAATGGGCGATCGGCGTCGGCGGCTATGCGATGAAGCGCATCCAGGCGGCGCTGGCGGGCTCGCCGCTGGCCGACTCGCTACGCATCGATCAGATCCTGCACCCGAGCCCGGCCAGCCCCGCAGCCAACCGCGGCTGGAGCGAAGCGGTGCAGCGCAAGCTGGGCGAGATCGGCTGTTTCGACGACTGCTGACGCGGCGTCGAGGTCTCAGGCAGGCACGGCCGCAGCCGCCAGGCACGGCCGACATTTCCACCTGCTGGAATTTACCTGCTGTGCACAGCGCGGCTGGCGCCTAAGCTAGACGCCGTCGGCGGCCATGTACCGGCTGGATGACGCCGGCGTCGCGCATCAATACCGCGATCGCCGGCTCAGCCGGGCTGGCCCACCGCCTCGCTCATCGCTCAGGAGACCTCATGCAAGCACCTCTTCCTTCGCCGCGCAGACGGCTCGCCTCGATCGCCGCGCTGGCCGCCGTCTGCGGCCTGTCTGCGCTGTCCGCCACGCCGGCGCTGGCCGCGTTTCCCGAACGACCGGTGCGCATCGTCGTGCCGTTCGCGCCCGGCGGCGGCACCGACCTGATCGCGCGCACGCTCGGCGCCGGCATGGCCGAAGCGCTCGGCCAATCGATAGTGATCGACAACAAGCCCGGCGCCGGCACGATCATCGGCACCGACCTGGTGGCCAAGTCGCCGCCCGACGGCTACAACATCGTCATCGCGTCGTTCGCGCACGCGGTCAATCCCAGCCTGCAACCGAAGCTGCCGTTCTCCACCGACAAGGATTTCGCGCCGATCGTGCTGATCGGCCGCGGCCCGAACGTGCTGGTGGTCCGCACCGATAGCCCGCACAAGAGCGTGCGCGACATCATTGCCGCCGCCAAGGCCGCGCCCGGCAAGCTCACCTATGCGTCGCAGGGCAACGGCACGTCGGCGCATCTGGCCGGCGAGATGTTCACCAACCTGAGCAAGGTGGAATTGACGCACGTACCCTATCGCGGCGCCGGTCCGGCGCTGAGCGATCTGCTCGGCGGCCAGGTCGACATGATGTTCGCCACCGCGGCGGCGGTCGGTTCGCATCTGGCGGCCGGCAAGCTGCGCGCGCTGGCCGTCACTTCGGCCGAACGCTCGCCGGCGCTGAAAGGCGTGCCCACCGTCGCCGAAAGCGGCGTGCCCGACTACATGGTCGAGAGCTGGTATGGCCTGTATGCGCCGGCCGGCACGCCAGCCGACGTGATCGCGCGGCTGAATGCGGCCGCGAGGAAAGCGGTGCAAAGCGACACCTTCCGCAAGCGCGTGGAAAGCGAAGGGCTGAACATCACCGCCGGCGCGCCCGCCGAACTCGACCGCTACGTGCGTGCCGAAGAAGCGCGCTGGCGCCGCGTGGTCAAGGAAAACAAGATCAGCATCGAGTAAGCAGCAGCGCCGTGCGCATCGGGGGCCGGCTCAGGCCGCGCCGGCCGCCAGCGCTTGCGCCGGCTCGCCGGCGCCCAGCCGGCGCGACACCTCGGCCGCCCACTCCTTGAGCGCCTGTGCGACCGGGCCGCTCCACGTCGCATCGAAGGTGCCGATCGGCCCGATCGCCGTGACCGCCAGCACGATCGTGCCGCGCGCGTCGAACACCGGCACCGACATGGCGTTGATGCCACGCACCGTTTCGCCTTCCGAACGGCTGATGCCGCGCGCACGCACGTCGTCGAGCTGCTGCTCGAACTGACGCCAGCTCGGCACCGGATCGCGCCCCGGCATGCCCGGGCCGGCATCGTGCGCGCCGCGATCGCGATGGCGGCGCTGCTCGGCCTGCAACGCGGCGCGCGCCACGGCGGGGTCGAGATAGGCGCCGAACACGCGGCCGGTAGCGGTGCCGGGCAGCGAAAACACCGTACCGTGGCGCATGCTGGCGAAGATGATGGTGGGCGGCTCTTCGATGCGCACGATGGTCGGCCCCTGCGCTTCCCAGACTGCCAGCGCCACCGTCTGGCCCAGTTTGCGCGCCAGCCCCGCCAGCAGCGGCGTGGCGACCTGCAAGGGCGTCGACTGTTGCAGGCTGATCAAGCCCAGTTGCAGCGCCAGCGGGCCCAGCGCATAGCGGCCGCTGGCCTCGTCCTGCTCGATCAGGCCGATGCGCCCGAAGCTGACCAGATACGGGTGAGCCTTGGCCGCCGGCATACCTGCTTCGCGCGCCAGGTCTTTCAGCGCCATCGGCGTGCCTTGCAAGGCCAGCGCGCGCAGCAACTGGCCGCCCACCTCGACGCTCTGGATACCGCGCCGGCCGCGTTCGGCATCGTCTTCGACCGGCCCGGTTTCGCTATGGTTCATGGGTTCCTCCGCACCCGGATCTTACTTGCGCCAAAATGAATTCGTTAGACATGGGCTAATTCTTCCGTTAGCATCTTGCGATTCGTCAATATCGAATTCGTTCGTCTAAACGGAAATCGACCACTCCGGAGACCGATCATGAGCAAGGCATTCGCATCGCAGGCCGACATGGCCGACAAACAGATCAGCTTCGTTCAACTGAGCGAGAACGCCTGGGCGTACACCGCCGAGGGCGACCCGAACACGGGCGTGTTCATCGGCGAGGACGCCGCCATGGTGGTCGACAC
>JAFKGG010000424.1 GCA_017307915.1 Burkholderiales bacterium
CAAGTCGCCCAGGGAGAGCTTCTTGGCAGAGCGGCACACCTTCAACGCATGTCCGATATTCACTTCGTACTCCAACACAGAAGGTTGGGCTTCCTGCTCAGCAACACCGTCGGGCTCACTTGTTGAACAGCGCCATCACGTTCGTGAAGACGCCGATCAACGTCGCGAAGATTTGGTAGAGCTCGGCTCGGATTCGAGCCTTCTCTTCCTCCTCAATCGCGACCTCGACCGCTGCTGCGCAACGATCGAGGCGAGCCTTCAACTCGTCTCGAGCTGGGGCATCAAGCAAACCACCTCGCGAGTCGAGCCAGACATTCAGCTCGACCACGAGTTTCTTCAAGTCAGAAGACTGCATGGGAGTTCTCCGTATCCGGGCAAGACGCCCGAGCCGCAGAAAGCGAAAGCCGGAAGGAGTTGCTGATGCCCCGGAAGCCCACCACCGTTCCTGAACGCGTTCGAGCCGCACCCGCGACCCGGTCGTTCGCGCCCGGCGCCCGGGCCTGAGCCCGTGTGCGGACGAAAGCTGAGTGATGGTCACACCCAGCGCCAAGCTCGCGCCTGGCGAAGAGCAAACCTTCGTTCCTGCTGGAGAAGTCTTCGAAACTTAAAGAGCGTGTGAGCGAAACACTCACCCTGGACATGCATTGTGCCCGATCCCTCGGTGCTTGTCAAATTTTTTCACTCACAGTGAAAGGTTGATGCGACACGGCGGCGACCTGACCAGGTACCGGTGCTGGCGATGCGCGCAGTCGGCATGCAGGTGATACACCTGCTCAGCAAGCCATACGAGTGCACCAGTGCAGTCATCACCACCAACTTGAACTTCTGCCAGTGGGCCGGCTGGGTGACTGCGAAATTGCCCGACCGGCGGCTTCAGGGCGACGAGTTCGAGGCCGTGGATGTCGCTGTTGGGTCGCAAGCAGCCGTGTGGGTCAACCGCAGGGGGATCCGTGGGGGCTCTGACTATGCGTCAGGCCCGATGCAGCGCAGACGCGGAAAGTGACTGCGGTACGGGCGCACGTCTCGGCTGAGTACGCTCAGGTTGGCGACAGCCGCATGAGCGCCAATGTAGAAATCGGGTAGCGGAGTAGATCGAGTGCCGCCCCGGTGCCGATAGCTCAGATAGGCCTTGGCAGCCAGCCCCGCGCACGCCCACGGTAGTGGGCTGCGCAGCGTATCGTAGACATCCAGCATGGCGTTCAGTGCCTCGATGTCCGGCCCGGGGATCAGCAGCTCGGTGTAGATCACCAGGTTGATGTGCAAAGGCGCCTGTTCACTGCAGCGTTGGAGCTGATTTACAGACCATTCGTGCCAGCGACTGCCGGCATCTATGCAATCGATCCAGATATTGGTATCGACCATGAAGCCGGCCGAGCCGTCGTAGTGGGACAGATCAGGTACGGTCATCATCGGGCCGCAAAAACGCCATGATGTCTTTGCTGCTCATTTGCTTGAAGGGAGCATCGAGGCTCTTGCGCACCTTGGCGGCCGCGGCGCGCAGCGACTTGCGCCTGTCATCCGTGCCGGTACCGATCTTGCGGATCACGATTTTTCCGCCTTCCAGAGAAAAGGACACCTGGCTGCCCGGCAGTATGCCAGCGGCTTCCCGCAGACGTTTGGGGATGGTGACTTGACCCTTTTCAGTGACTTGCATCCCAGGCCTCAAAAGTAAGAATTTCAAGTAAGAATTCTATCTGACCGTAAGCGTTCTGAGCAAGTCAAGGCCGCAACCGGCGAAACGTGGTGCTATAGGTATTTCGACCCTTGCGAATTTGCATTAGAATCTTCTTAATTATCGAGCCCTGATGAACAAGGCATGGTTTCCTGTTCCACTGGTACGCGAGACCAAGATTTCCTACGGCAGGAAATCGGGCAGGCCGCCGCCATGCTGCGCACAGTCGGCAACGAGCGCCGGCTGCTGGTGCTGTGCCTGTTGATCGAAAATGGCGAGATGGCGGTCGGCGCCTTGGGCGATCAGGTGGGGCTGAGCCAGTCAGCACTGTCGCAGCACCTGGCCAAGATGCGTGAGGAAGGCCTGGTGGACTGCCGTCGCGAGGCCCAGAGTGCCTACTACCGCGTCGCCGACCCCAAGGTCGAAGCCCTTGTCGTGTCGCTCAAGCAGATCTTCTGTCCCTGAGGCGTGCCCACATCCCGTGTCGTGGACGCGAAATCTCCGATGTACAGCAAATGCTCGAAAGGCGGCGGATTCTTGCCGACGAGCTCGAGTACCGTGGCCAACGTGGCTCGCTGCACTGATTGGCGTTCGATCTCGCCGGCGTGGCAGACCAGCGCCACGTCGGTGTTCGCAGGGTAGTGCCTGGAAAGCTGTTCGACCACTCGGGGCAGATCGATCCCCATGGTGAAGATCACCATCGTCGATCGGGTCTCGGCCAACTTGTCCAGGCGATCGTCGCCGCGATAGGCCGCATCGGCGTTGCGCGCGACGGTGAGCAAGACCGAACGGCTGTGCGCACCGTCAGCGATGTTGGTGGCAAGCGCTGCATTGGCCGCATTGAAGCTGGATACGCCGGGAATCACGACCGGATCGAGATCGCGGAATTCGTGAAGATAGCCGGCCTGAGGGCCGTACAGGCAGGGGTCGCCATAGTCGAGTATCGCCACCGTCTTGCCTTCGGCCAGGGCTTTGCGGATCGTTTGCCGGGTCTGGCCTTCCATGGCGTCGACTTCGGCGTCCGATGCGTCGCGCCGCGCCAGGGGCGTGAACAGGCCATGGCCTGCTTCATGCACCGGCTTGCCGGCCAGCAGATCCGCGAAGCGGTTGCGCACGCGCGACATGCAGAACACCACATCGGTCTGTGCAAGCGTCTTGTGCGCGCGTAGCGTGATGTTGTCGGGATCGCCCACCCCGACGCTGATCAGGAACAGGCGCCCGCGAGCGGGTGCGGCACCTTCGGGAGAATCCGACATGCGGGCGCAGCCTCGTTCGATCGTGGTCAAGGGGCGTTGTGGCGCAGACGCGCGCGCTTTACGGTATCAGGCGATCTGCAGCGATCCCTTGGCACCCATCAATAGTTCAACGACTTCGGGTGCCGTAATGATCTTGAAGCGTGGATCCATCTGCGCCTCGGCCATGCCGTTGTGGATCATGCACGAGCGGCAGATGGCGACGTTGCCGCCGTTGTCCAGATACTTCTGCATCAGGTCGGCGACCGGCTCGAACGGCTTGCCGATGTCCATGCCGGTGGCCGCTCCAGGTTTGCCGAGTTCGACGGCTTCGACCATCAGGATGACGGTGGCGCTGTGGCCTTTGAGAACGGCGTTCAGCGCCATCGTGAAAGCGACGGTGACCTTGTTGGGATTGCTCTTGCCATCGAACACGGTGGTGACGAAATCAGTCGTTTGCATCAGTGGTTCCTTTGCGAGGGGATGGGGGAGGCGGATTTCTTCATCTGACGCGCTGCATCCTTGAGCGCGGTTTGCACCATTTCTTCGATGCTGGGGTGGTAGTACGGCATCGCCAGCAGATCATCGATGGTGTCTTCGCGCTGGACGGCCCAGGCCAGCAGGTGGGCCAGGTGTTCGCCGCGCGTGGCGATGAGAGCGGCGCCCAGCAGCCGACTGCTGGCACGGTCGACATACAGGCGCACCAGGTTTGCTTCGGCCCCCATCACGCGTGAGCGGCCGTTGCTCATGCCTTGAGCCGTGCCGATCACCGTGGCGTCGAGATCCAGTTTGTCGTAAGCCACGCCGATGGCGGCGATGTCCGGGTCGCTGAACACGATCGCCAACGGCGCGCGCCGCGGCGCCGGCGTGGCGCAAGTGTCGCTCAGCGATTGCACGGCGGCGCGCGCGGCGATCACGCCTTCGTCGACCGCTTCGTGCATCAAGGGGCGCAGAGCGCTCGCATCGCCGGCCAGGAAGACACGCGATGCGCCGGCGCGCAAGGTCTGCGGATCAATGATGGGCTGGTCGCGCCCATCTAGGGGTACGCCGGCATGCGCCAGACCGAGCGCTTCGACGTTCGGCCGTCGGCCCAGGGCAGCGAGCACCATGTCGACGCGCTCCGTGGGTTGGCCGCTTTGCAGCTCGACGCCGTCTTCACGCAGTCGCGCCTCGACCGGTGCGCCGAGCCACATCGTCAGTTCTCTGTCGAAGCGCTCGACGGCGCGCGCTCCGATCTGCGGATCGACGATGGCGGCGGGCAAGGGCTTCATGTCGCCGGCGATGACGTGCACACCCAGCCGGCTCAGCGCCAGCCCCATCTCCAATCCGATGGCACCCATGCCCAGGATGCCGATGCTGCCCGGCAGGTGATCGAGTTCGAACAGGTCGTCGGTCGTGATCAGCCGATCGTTCGGTGCAGCCAGGCCTGGCTGCACCACGGGTCGTGAGCCGGTGGCCACGATGAAGGCCTTTGCCCGGATCTGTCGGCCGTCGACGTCCAACGTCTCAGGGCCGGTGAAGCGAGCCGTGCCCATGATGATGCGCTCGCCGGCGATATCGCGGGTTTGCTGGGCGGTGTTGCTGGCGAGCATGTCGCGCACGGTGCGCGCCTGCCGCCATAGTTCATCGACGGTGCAGGCGCCTGCGGGCACCGGAGCTTTGCGTAAGGCCTTGCGCAGGCTGGCCCATTGATGGCCGGCGTGCAGCGCGGCCTTCGAGGGCATGCAGCCGACGCGGGCGCAGGTCGTGCCCAGTGGGCCATGGTCGATCAGAACGGCGTTGACGCCGAGGCGGCGCAATTCGCTGAATGCCGTCAGGCCGGCCGTACCGGCACCGATGATCGCGACGTCGATGTCGAGAGTCGAGAGCATGTCGTATCGGTCCTGGTGGGCGCTGCGCGCGCCGATCTGCGTCAATCGATCGGCGCGCGCAGCTCGAACCCTGCTTACAGGGACTTGGTGGAGTAGTACCAATCGACGGTGTCGTAGCCCTCGCCGGCACGCTTGTCGGCATCAGCGGCGGTCTTGGGCGGCGGCACGATGACCGGCTTGCCCGGGCACCATGCCTCGGGCGTGGCCACGCCGTTGGCGTCCGAGGTTTGCAGCGCCTGCAGCAGGCGCACGAACTCGTCGATGCTGCGCCCGTTGCTCATCGGGTAGTACACCATGGCGCGCAAGACGCCCTTGGGGTCGATGAAGAAGGTGGCGCGCACGGCCTGCGTGTCGGCCGCGCCGGGGTGCACCATGCCATAGGCGCGCGCTACATCCATCTTGATGTCGTCGATGATCGGGAACGGGATCTCGACGCCGAACTTCTCCTTGATGTTGCGCGTCCAGGCCAGGTGCGAATACAGACTGTCGATGGACAGGCCGATGAGTTCGCAGTCCATCTTGGCGAAGGTGGGTGCGGCCTTGGCAAAGCCGATGAACTCGGTGGTGCACACGGGGGTGAAGTCGGCCGGGTGCGAGAACAGAATCAGCCACTTGCCACGGTAGTCTTGCAGCGAGCGCTTGCCGTGGGTGGTGTTGGCGGTGAAGGCGGGGGCAGGCTCGTTCAGTCGGGGGAACGAGCAGGTGGGCTGTTGCACGGCATCTTGCATGATGAACTCCTGGAGGAAGGAAGGTAGAAGCAGATGACGTGTTTAATTTAGCATATTCTAATTTAGATATCCCTAAAAATATTTCTCTGGCAACCATAGCCATGGGCTATCGAGGAAATCGCGTGAATGCGGGCGCGCAAGCAGTCGCGCCCGCATCGCGATCATCACGAATCGCGATGCTCCCGGCGCGTCGCTTCATCCTCCATCAGCTCGAACCACATCGCATTGAGCACCGCGAACGCGGCCGCCAGCGGCAGCCCCAGTATCCAGGCGAAGTACCACATGATCGAAATCCTATGAACGATGAACGGAATCAGTAAGCGTGGTCCTTGCCGCCCTCGATGCTGTCGGCATCGACCTTGCCGCGCAGCACCGAGAACACCCAGCTGGTATAGGCCAGGATGAGCGGCATGAAGATGAGCGTGCAGACCAGCATGATGAACAGCGTCAGATGGCTCGACGACGAGTCCCAGACGGTCAGGCTGGCGGCCGGATTGACCGACGACGGCAGGATGAACGGGAACATGGATACGCCCACGCTGCCGATGATGCCGGCGATGCCCACGCCACCGGCCAGCAACGCGGACAGCGGCCAGCGTGCCGCCAGTAGCAGCGCGCACAGTGCCGGACCGAGCAGGCCCAATGCCGGCACCACCCACAGCGCGGGCTGCGCGGCATAGTTCGCGAACCAGGCACCCGCCTGCACCTGCGCGGTCTTGAGCAAGGGATTGGACGCCCCGAGCACGTCGATCGGACTGGTGACGACGTAGCCCGCCACGAAGTTGGCCAGCAGCACGCCGGCAACGGCGTATAGCGCCACGGTCAGCACGGCTGCTGCGATGCCGAAGCGGCGCGAGCGCTCGGCCACGGCGCCGGACGTCTTGAGCTGCAGCCAGGCGGCGCCGTGCATGGTCAGCATCGCGACCGACACCAGACCGGCGAGCAAGGCATAGGGATTGAGCAGGCCGAAGAACGATCCGTCGTAGAAGATCCGCATGTCGTCCTCGATGCGGAACGGAACGCCTTGCAGCACGTTGCCCATCGCGACGCCAAAGATCAGCGTCGGTACGAATCCGCCGATGAACAGGACCCGATCCCAGCGGCTGCGCCACTTGGGGTCTTCGCGCTTGCTGCGGAACTTGAATGCCACCGGCCGCAGGATGAGCGCCACCAGGATCGCGAACATCGCCAGATAGAAGCCTGAGAACGACACGGCATAGAGCTGCGGCCAGGCCGCGAAGATCGCTCCGCCGCCGAGGATCAGCCAGACCTGATTGCCTTCCCAGACCGGGCCGATCGCATTGATGACGACTCGGCGCTCGATGTCGCTGCGTGCGACGAAAGGCAGCAGCATGCCGGTGCCCAGATCGAAGCCGTCGGTCACGGCAAAGCCGATCAGCAGCACGCCGAGCAGCAGCCACCAGACGATGCGCAGTACGTCGTAGGAGATCAATTCGTGCAGGATCATGGTTTGCTTCTCCGTGAAGACCTCATTGAGCCGATGCGAGCCGGCCCGTGCCGGCGCGGGCATCGGCGGCGGCGGGCGCATGATCATCAGGCCCCGTGCGGATGGCCTTGAGCATCAGCTTCATCTCGATGATGAACAGCACGGTGTAGATCCATGAAGCCTGCGATCGTGAGCAGCACGGTGGCCGCGCCAAGGTTGGAGACCGCCACGGCGGTCGGCAGCACGCCTTCGATCACCCACGGCTGGCGTCCCACTTCGGCCACGATCCAGCCGCACTCGGCAGCGATCCAAGGCAATGGGATCGACCAGACCGCTACCTTGAGTAGCCACGGATAGGCGTCCAGCTTGCGCCGCGCCGACAGCAGGAAGAATGTGGCCGTCAGCAGGATGAAGAAGAATCCCAGTCCGACCATCAGGCGGAAGGTCCAGAACAATGGCGCAACCGGCGGCACGGTGTCCCAAGCGGCCTGGGCGATCTGCTGCGGTGTGGCCTGCCGCGGGTCATCCACGTAGCGCTTGAGCAGCAGTGCGTAACCGAGCATACGGCCATGAGTCTCGAACGCAGCCTGGGCCTGCGGCGGGATCGCCGCGCCCGCTTTGGCGGCGCGGATCTGTTGCAAGGCGTCGTAGGCCACGATGCCGTCGCGGATGTGGCGTTCGGCGCTGGCGACCAGATCGTTGATGCCGGGAATCTCGGTGGTCAGCGAGCGCGTGCCGATCAGGCCCATGACCCAGGGAATGTGAACCGCATAGTGCGTCTCGCGGGCCTGCTGATCAGGAAAGCCGAAAGCGGTGAACGCGGCCGGTGCCGGTTCGGTTTCCCACATCGCCTCGATCGCGGCCAGCTTCATCTTCTGGTGTTCGGTCGAGAGGTAGCCGCTTTCGTCACCCAGCACCACCACCGACAGCGCAGACGCCAGGCCGAACGACGCGGCCACCGCCATCGAGCGCTTGGCGAGTGGCAGGTGACGCCCTTTCAGCACGTACCAGGCCGATATCCCGAGCACGAAGATCGACGCCGTCACGTAGCCGGCCGACACGGTGTGCACGAACTTGGCCTGCGCCACCGGATTGGTGATCACCGCGAAGAAGTCGGTGATTTCCATGCGCATCGTCTGCGGATTGAAGGCTGCGCCCACCGGGTTCTGCATCCAGCCATTGGCGATCAGGATCCACAACGCCGACAGGTTGGAACCGAGCGCCACGCACCAGGTGGTCACCAGATGGCCGAGCTTGGATAGCCGTTCCCACCCGAAGAAGAACAGGCCGACGAAGGTTGCTTCGAGGAAGAAGGCCATCAGCCCTTCGATCGCCAGCGGCGCACCGAAGATGTCGCCGACGTAGTGGCTGTAATAGCTCCAGTTCATGCCGAACTGGAACTCCATCACGATGCCGGTGGCTACACCCATCGCGAAGTTGATGCCGAACAGCAGACCCCAGAACTTGGTCATGTCGCGCCAGATCGGGCGGCCGGTCATCACGTAGACCGTCTCCATGATGGCGAGCACGATCGACAGCCCCAGGGTCAAGGGCACGAACAGAAAATGGTAGAGCGCCGTGATCGCGAACTGCAGGCGCGAGAGACTGACGATATCGAGGTCCATGGTTGATTCCTCAGAGGATGCGAATCCAGTATGGCCGGCTGATTAATCGGGGCGCAGCTCGGCCAGCGCGGCGTCGAAGCCGGCGCTGCCGCGACGCCACTGCGCGTCGATGCGACCGGCGCGCAACACCAGCAGCCGGTCGGCGAGCGCGGCTTCGCGCCGCAAGTGCGTGGCCAGCAACCAGGCGCGGTCGGCACCGAACGCGCGCAGCGTGTTCAAGACGTGTGCAGCGGCGGCGGCATCGAGCCCTTCGGTGGGCTCGTCCAGCAACCACAGCGGACGAGGCTGCAGAAGCAGACGCGCCAGCGCCAGCCGCCGGGCCTGGCCGCCCGATAGGCCGGTCGCGCGTTCGCCCAGGCGGGTATCGAGTCCGGCGTGCATGGCACGAACGTCGGCGCCCAAGCCCGCTGCATCGAGCACGCGCCAAAGCAGCGCATCGTCGGCATCGGGCGCGGCCAGCCGCAGGTTGTCGCGCAGACTGTCCTGGAACAGGTCGGTTCGCTGGCTCAGCCAGGCGTGCGCCTGAGCGCTGATGTCGCCTTGCATGGGCTTGAGCTCACCAGTGATCATTGCCATCAGCGTCGACTTGCCCGATCCGCTGGGGCCGATCACGGCAAGGTGCTCGCCGCAGGCGATGCTCAGCGAGATGTGCCGCAGCACGTCGACCCGACTCGCCGGATAGCGGGCGCACACCCGTGTCATTCGAAGCGCCTCACCCGGCGGCGGTGCCGGCACCGGCCGCGATGGCGCGGCGCGCGCTGCGGCCAATGGCCTTGCCAGGCGCCGTGCGGCCAGCCAGGTGCGCCCGGCTTCGAGCCCGCCGCGCCGCAGGGCAGCGAAAGGCTCCATCGCTGCCAACGCCATCAGCAAGGCCAGCGCCGCGCCTGCGGTGCCGATGTGCTGCTGCTCGACCAGTATGCCCACGCCCAGTAGAGTCAATCCCAAGGTGGCGCTGCTGGCCAATGCATGAGCCGACGCTGCACCGACCTCGAGACGATTGAGCCGCCGATCGATTCGCGCCAGGCGGGCATCGGCCCGAGCCAGTGCATCGCATTGATGAGCCAGACGCTGGCTCATCAGCAGGTCGGTCTGCCCTGAGACCAGGTCGATCGCCTGCGAGCGTAGCCGTTCGATGGCCAGGCTGCGGCGCACCATCGGCAGCCGCGCGCGCCGGGCCAGCGCGGCCGTCACGCCCAACCCGGCAAGCGTGAGCCAGATGCCGATCAGCAAACCGAACCAGGGCGCCATCAGGCCGAACACAAGCGCGCACAACAGCGTGGCGCCGAGCGCGGCTGCGGCCGGCACCAGCAGGCGCAGGCATAGCGATTCCAATGCGTCGAGATCGCCGGTCAGGCGAAACAGGGCTTGTGCCGGGCGCCGCAGCTCGGCTGCCGCGTCGTGGGCCCAGCCGACGAACAGCCGCTCACGCAATATTGCCAGCGTCGCCAGCGTGGCATCGTGCGTGACCAGCCTTTCGGCGTAGCGGGCAGCGGTGCGCCCCAGGGCCAGCAGGCGTATGCCGGCCGACGGCATGAATACGTCGAAGACCATTGCCGTGCTCAGTTGCAGCCCGGCAATGGCGGTGGCGGCGATGAACCAGCCCGACAAGCCGAGCAGTCCGATGCCGGCAATGACGGTGAGCGCGGCCAGGGCTGCGCCCAGGGCCATGCGCCGCGGCAATGCCCCAATCATGGCGCGGGCCACCGGCAGCCACCAGGCGGTTGGGGCGACGGCGCTTCGTGTCATCGCTGTCCTCCTTCGGCTGGCTGCCCGATCGGGACGATGCGATCCATCTGCGCGGCCAGTAGCGGGTCATGCGTGGCGACGATCAGCGTGCGCCCATGGGCCAGGCCGGTCAAGGCTTGCCGGATCAGGTGAGCGGTGTCGCCATCCAGGTGCGCGGTCGGTTCGTCGAGCAGCAAGAGGTGGGCCTGCTGCGCGACGGCCAGGCGGGCCAGCGCCAGACGCGCGCCTTCGCCGCCCGACAGGCCGGTGCCGCCTTCACCGAGCGTCACCCCGGGGTGAGCCTGCGCCACGTCTTCGAGCTGCGCCAGGTGCATGGCCTGCAGCACCTGCGCACGCGTGGCATCGGCTCGCCCGAGCCCGACGTTGCGCTCGACGGAGCCGGCAAACACGTGCGGACGCTGCCCCATCCAGGCGATCCGGCTGCGCAGCGCCGGCAACGACGCGGCCGTCAATCGCGTGCCGTCGATCTCGATGCAGCCCGACGCGGCCGGTATCAGGCCGGCCAGCAAGGACATCAGCACCGTCTTGCCGGCACCGCTGTCTGCGACCAGGGCGATCTTTTCGCCGGGGCGCACGTCGAGATCGAAATCCTGGAACAGCAGCGGTTCGCCCGGAAACGCGAAGCTCAGGCCGCGTACCTTGATGGCTGGGCCGCAAGCGCCGGCGGGCGCCGCAGCCGGCATCGCGGCAGGCCTCTCAGCGGGCATTGGAGTGGGCGTCGTTGCGGACCTTGCAGCGGGCACTGCGGCGGGCAGCCCTGTGTGCGTTGCCGCCGCCGCGCCGTCGGCCAGCATCAAGCCGTCGGTGTTGAGCCGTTGCAGCGCATCCATGGCCGCTTCGCCGGAGGCGCGATCGTGCCAGACGCTTGCCAGTTCGCGCAGCGGTTCGAAAAAGGCCGGCGCCAGCATCAGAACGAACAGCCCCTCGGCCAGACTCAGGCGTGTGCCCCAGGCACCGAACGCCAGATGGCCCAGCAGATGAAAGCCGACGTACACGGCGACCAGGGCCACGCCCAGCGCGGCGAACAACTCCAGCACCGCTGAGGACAGGAATGCGATGCGCAGAACCCGCATCGTGCGCTGCCTGAGGTCTTCGGCGCTCTGCCTGAGGCGGTGCGCGGTGAGCTCGACGCTGCCCAGCGCGCGCAAGCTTGGCAGGCCGCGCAGGCGATCGAGTAGAAAGCCGTTCATGTCGCTCAGTTGCAGCCATTGCGCTTCGCTGGCCGCCTTCGCCTGCCAGCCAACGATGGCCATGAACAGCGGAATCAGCGGCGCGGCCAGCACGAGCACGCCGGCTGCCACCCATGAATACCAGGCGATCGGGGCCAGCATCAACACCGGAACGATCCGCACACGCCAGACGGCGCTCTGGTAGCGGGTGAGCCAAGGCAGGATTGCTTCGGCCTGCTCGGCCAGGATGCTGGCCGCGGCGCCGGCGGGAATGCGCTCGCGATCCAGCGGCGAGCGCGCTGCCAGTATCAAGGTAGTGTGGCGGCGCCACCGGCTGAGGAACTCGCGTGCGCCATCATGCAGGCGCGCGGCGCTCCAGGCCTCGCATGCGGCACGCAGCACGCCGAGCGCCATGATGCCGGCGCTGGGCAGCAGCATGGCCTGCAAACCGCCCCCGCTCTGCAAACGTGACACGGCAAGTGCGAGCAGGGCGGCCTGCGGTAGCCAGAGCAAGGGGGCGAGAGCGTGGAGCAGGGCGGCGGCATCAAGCGATCTGGGCGGCGCGAGCTGCGCTCCCTTTGCGATCGGATCCGCCAACGGATTCATGACCTACAAACGATGTGCGATGACGAATCGGCCGCGCATCGAGTGATGTTGAACCGGATCGATGACAATCACAAGCCGCCGAAAATAGCCCTCGCATGCGGAGCATGTCGAGACCTGCGCTGGCTTGGCCGAAACTTCATCTGGCATTTTATTAGTATAATCTAAATTAGATTTATATAAATAAAGACCAGCACGATCTTCACACCTAGGCCAAGCTCTCAGGCGCCAGCTTGGCGATGGCCTGGTAGTGAGTCAGATAGACCTCGCCGTTCAGGTGCTGCATGAATGGCGTGCCGTGCAGCCGATCCATCACCGGCCCCTTGACCTCGGACAGATGCAGGCGCACACCGGCTTCAGCCAGACGCACCTGAATCGCTTCCAGGCTTTCCAGCGCGCTCGCGTCGATGTCATTGATGGCCGAGCATTGCAGCACCACGTGCTGCAATGCCGGCTGTTCGGCCACTGCCTCGTTGATCCTGTCTTCCAGGTAGCGGGCGTTGGCGAAATACAGGCTCTCATCGACGCGCAGGCCCAGCACGTGCGGGCTGGTGCGTACCGGATGGCGTTGCACGTTGCGGAAATGTTCGGTGCCGGGCACCTGGCCCACGATCGCGATGTGCGGCCGGCTGCTGCGATATAAGTGCAGCGCCAGCGCCAATCCGACGCCGCCGATCAGACCGGCCTCGACGCCGGCGACCAGCGTCACCACCAAGGTGGCCGCCACCACGGCGAAATCGAATCGTGAATAGCGCCAGGTGCGCTTGAGCATGCCCAGATCGACCAGCGACAATACGGCCACGACGATCGTTGCGGCCAGCACAGCTTGCGGCAGGTAGCGCAGCAGCGGCGTGAACAGCAGCGTTGCAACAGCGATGCCGATGGCGGTGTAGGCGCCGGCGGCGGGCGTTTGCGCCCCCGCGTCAAAGTTCACCACCGAGCGGGAAAAGCCGCCGGTCACCGGCAGGCCGCCGCTGCAGGCGGCCGCCACGTTGGCGGCGCCCAAGGCGACCAGTTCCTGATCCGGTTCGATGCGCTGCCGGCGCTTGGCCGCGAGCGTCTGGCCGACCGAGATGGATTCGACGAATCCGACGATGCCCAATAGCAGAGCAGGCAGCGCCAACTCGCTCCATAGCACGGGGTTCCACGTCGGCAGCGCGAACGGCGGCAACCCCTGGGGGACTTCACCCACCACACGCACGCCGCGCTCAGCCAGATCCCACAGCCAGACCGCCAGCGTGGTGCTGGCAATGGCTGCCACCGGTCCTGCCTTGGCCACCGCATCGGCCAGCCGCGGGCCGAGGCCGATGCCGAGCAGCAAGGGCTTGAGCCGGCTGCGCGCCCACGCCAGGAACGCCAGCGCTGAAACCCCCAGGACAAGGGTGTAGCCGTTGAACTGCGGCAGGTTTTGCCATAGGGAGCTCAGCAACTCGGGCAAGGTATCGCCCGAGGCGGAGATGCCCAGCACGTGCTTGACCTGGCTGAGCGCAATCAGCAGGCCGGATGCGGAAATGAAGCCCGAGATCACCGGATGGCTCAGATAGTTGGCCAGGAAGCCGAGCCGCAACGCCCCCATCACCACCAGGATCAAGCCCGACAGCAAGGCTAGCGCCAGGGCGGCCTCGTGATGGGCCGCCGATTCGGATGCGGCCAGGTGCCCGATCGCCGCGGCAGTCATCAGCGAGGTCACGGCCGCCGGCCCCACCGACAGCGTGCGACTGCTGCCGAAGATCGCATACACGACCAGCGGCAGCATGCTGGCGTACAAGCCGGCCTGCGGCGGCAAACCGGCCAGCAGGGCATAGGCCAGGCTTTGCGGTATCAGCATCAAGGTGACGATGCCGGCGGCCACCAGATCGCTGATGAACTGCGTGTGCTCGTAGTGACGCGCCCAGGTCAGCATGGGAAACCAGCCTGCGATGGCTTTGGCGCGTGTGGAGCGAGAAGATGACGTCATCGGGCAACATTCATTTTATGTTTTAATAGTATATGATTTTGTATATCGATGCCGAAGCCGACCATCATGCCTGCGTCGAAGAAGCGAGCTCCGATCGCTCCGGAGCAGTTGCGAGAACATGTCGGGGGCGCCTGCGCCTTGCTGAAAGTCCTGGCCAACGAGGATCGGTTGATGCTGCTGTGCCATCTGGCGGCGCAGCGCCGCAACGTGGGCGAACTGGAAGCGCTCACGGGCATTCGCCAACCCACTTTGTCGCAGCAACTGGCCGTGCTGCGGCAGGAGTCATTGGTCGAGACGGAAAAGGAGGGCAAGTACGTCTATTACCGTCTGGCCAGCGACGACGCCGTGCGCGTCATGCGCACGCTTTGGAATGTTTATTGCACGCCGAACCGACGGGCTTGAATGTGCGGCTCGGCTCGCGCGACCGAGTTTGACCATTGCCCATTTCGACGAGGAGTCCTCGCCATGTCAAAGACCACGCCTGCCCCGGCTGCGGCCGCCGGCCATTCGGAAAGCCGGCTTGCCCATTTTCCGGTGGCGCTGTTCTCCACCGTGATGGGCGTTGCCGGCCTGACGCTGGCCTGGACCAAGGCGCACCACGTAGCCGGTGCACCGGCCGGCGTCGGCGAGGCGCTGCGCTGGGCGGCCAGCGGCCTGTTCGTGTTCCTGCTCGTCATGTATGGCCTGAAGATGCTGCGCCATCCGGCCGAGGTGGCGGCCGAGCGGGCGCATCCGGTGCGGCTGAATTTCTTTCCGGCGATTTCCATCGGCCTGCTGCTGTTGGCCATCGCCTGGCTGCCGCAGGCGCCCGTTGCGGCACGCTGGATGTGGTACGTGGGCACCGCCGCGCATCTGGGGTTCACGCTTTGGGCGATGAGCAGTTGGATTCACCACACGCACTACGACATCAAGCACGTCAACCCGGCCTGGTTCATCCCGGTGGTGGGCAATATCCTGGTGCCGATCGCGGGGGTCAAGGTGGCGCCGGCCGATGTGAGCTGGTTCTTCTTCAGCATCGGCCTGGTGTTCTGGCTGGTGCTGATGACCCTCGTGTTCTACCGTCTGTTCTTCCATGAACCATTGCCGGCGCGTTTGACGCCGACCCTGTTCATCCTGATCGCGCCGCCGGCAGTGGGCTTCATTTCGTATGTGGCGCTCACCGGGGTCGTCGATGCCTTCGCCCTCGTCGTGTACTTCGTTGCGCTGTTTCTGACGCTGCTGCTCGCCAGCAATGCGATGCGCTTCTTCCGCCTGCCGTTTTTCGTGTCTGCGTGGGCCTACTCCTTCCCATTGGCGGCGATGACCATCGCCACCTTCGAGCGGGCCGCCCACGGCGGCGGGGCCTTCTACGTCGGCCTCGGCTGGGTGCTGCTGGCGGTGCTTAGCGCCGTCGTGCTCGTTCTGGTGGTGAAGACCTTGCAGGCAGCCAAGGCCGGACAGATCTGCGTGCCGGAGTAGGGCGCGGGCTACTCACGGCAAGCTCAGTCGGCTACCGCAGCAGGTGCCAGCCGTTCCAGGAAGGTGTCGGAAACAGTCACCCAACTGGACAGCACGCGCAAGGTCTTCAGGGCCGCTTCATGAAAATCCGCATTGGATGAGCAGCAGCAGTCTTCGAGCAGGATGGTGTCGTAGCCCAGTTGCAGGGCGTCGCGTACCGAGTGATCGACGGCGACGTTGGTCGCCACGCCGGTCACTGCGATCGCCTCGATGCCCTTCTTGCGAAGGATGAGCTCGATTTCATTGCCATGAAACGCGCTGATGCGGGAATGTTCGACCACGAAGTCTGCGGCTTGCGGCGCCAGCTCATCCACGACTCGGGCACCGGCGCTGCCCCTGACGAACGCATTTCTGCTGACCGCTGTGCGAAACAGGGCGCTGTTGCAGATCACGTCCGGAAATCCGGGATGAAAGCAGACATTGACGTAGATGACCGTTCCGCCGGCTGCGCGCACTGCATTCAGCACGCGCCCGGTTCTTTGCAGCAACTTGAGCGCGCTGACCTGCTCCGCAAAGATCGGCCCGAAGGCACCTTCGGGCCGAACCAGATCATTCTGCCAATGGATGGCTAGCACGGCCAGCTTGCTCGCATCGATCCGGCCGCTCGGCGTCAGTACGTTCTCTGAAATGATTTCCATGGCGGGTACTCAGGCGATCGATTGCCGGCTGGATAGTCCGCCATCGATGTTGAAGACGGTGCCGCTGGTATAGCCGGACAGCGGCGAGCATAGAAGCGCTGCCGTGGCGGCGATTTCGTCCACGTCGGCGGCGCGCCCTGCGGGAAATCGGGCCTGCAGCTCGGGCCACCGTTCGGCGTTGCCGAGCCGCTCGGCGGCGCGCTTGTGCAGGATGCGCATCATGCGGTCGGTGGCTACCGGCCCCGGATTGATGCCAAGCACTCTGACGCCGTATTCGAGGCTCGTGGAACCGACCGCACGCGTCATGGCGATCAGCGCCGCATTGCCTGCGCTGCCGGCTACGTAAGCGGCATCGACCATTTCACCGGCCACGCCGATGATGTTCAGGATCACGCCGTGGCCGCGGGCGCGCATCAGCGGCAAGTATTCGCGGATCAGGTCCATGTAACCGAAGACCTTGACGTTCCAGGAATCGCGCAGGGCCTGGGCGCTGACCTGCTCGATGCTTCCGCCGGGGATGTCGCCCGCGTTGTTGACCAGGATGTCGATGTCGGGATGCAGGCGGCAGAGCCGTTCGGCCGCCGCGGCGCTGCCCATGTCGAGGGCCGTGATGCCGGCGTGGCGGCCGGCTTGCGCCGAGATCGATGCGGCGGCCGACTCGAGTTCCGACTGCGAGCGCGCCACCAGAACGATCTCGCAACCTTCGAGAGCGAGCCGAAGCGCAATGGCCAGGCCGATCCCTTTGCTGCCGCCGGTGACCAGCGCTTTTCTGCCCGTGAGTTTCAGATCCATGAACGATGTACCTCGTCAACGATCGGCACGAAAACCCGACTGCCGTACCAGCTTTGCCCAGTTGCTGTTCTGTGCATCGACTTCAGCCTTGAACTCGCTGGCGGGTGTCCAGCTTGGCTCCATGTCGAGTGCATCGAGCTTGGCGCGAAATTCGCGATCCTTGGCCGCAAGGGCTACGGCGGCATTGATTTTTTCCAGGACGTCGGGCGGCGTGCGCGACGGCGCGAACAGGCCGAACCAGCCATGCGCCACGAGTTGAGGATAGCCGAGTTCCTTCAAGGTCGGCACATCCCGGGTCTTGGCGCCGCGTTCATTGCCCGACGTTGCCAGGATGCGCAGACCGCCGGATTGGGCGTGCTGCAGTACCGGCCCGACCGGCGTGACCAGCGCGGTCACCACGCCCGCCATGGTGTCGGTGATGGCCGGGCCGACGCCGCGATACGCCACGTGCAGCAGATTCACGCCTGCCGCCTGGCCCACTGAAAGCCCATAGAAGTGCTGGAGACTGCCGGCCGAAGGGCTTGCGAAGTTGCCGGCGTTGGGGCTGGCCTTGACCAGGGTGATCAAGTCCTTGAAGTTCTTGATCCTCTCGTCGCTGCCGCGAACGGTCAATGCCAGGTCATAGCGCACGATCTGGGAAATCGGCGCCAGATCCTTGAGGGCATCGAACCCCGGGGTGCTGACCGTATGCGGATAGATGACGATGTTGGAATCGGGGGCAAGCAGCAGAACGCTGCCGTCGGCCGGGGCAGTGAGCATCGACTGCACGGCGATGATTCCGCCGGCGCCGCTCTTGTTCTCGACGATGTGCACGCGGCCGCTCTGCTTGGTGAGCTGATCGGCGAGCAGGCGCGCGACGGCATCCACGCCGCCGCCGGGAGGGAACCCGCTCACGATGCGAACAGGGGTCTGCGCCTGGGCCGCTGGAGTAATGGCAAAGCCCGCCCAGGCCAGGATCAGGCCGATGAATACGCGAGAGATGTTGAACACGGAAAAACTCCGGGTGAGTTTTGAGATACGCGATGGTGCCGGGCGGCGGTCGCGTGCGTTTTATTTTTTATGCATTTAAATTTATTTATGCATAAAAATATCAAACTAAGGTGGTATGGGCAACCCTGCATGAAAAAGGATCGGCAGCCCGAGCTTGCCATCGACCCGCCAGAGCTCGTGTTCTCGTAGTTGCCGCTCTGATCATTGCGCCGTCGTCGATGGCTGCGTGCACGTGCGCCAGGAAAGCCTTTTTTGGTCGCGGCTTAAGCGATTCCGATCGCAAGTATTGCCCGATTCATATTTTTATGCATAAAATTAATTAAAATGCACAAAATAAAAAGTGCCTATTTCGACTACCACACCTGTGCGGAATGAACGCCGCGAGGAGACAACCATGATCCACCGACGCTTAATGGCGCGCAGGGCATTGCTCTGCCTTGGACTGGCAAGTGCACTGCCATCGGCACGTGCGCAAAGCCACGGGAAGATTCTTTGCGGCTTTCCAGCCGGCAGCGGAACGCTCGATCTGTTGTCGCGCGTGCTAGCCGAGGAGTTGGGGAAAGAGACTGGGCGCACCTTCGTGGTGGAAAACAAGACCGGCGCCGGCGGCACGCTTGCGGTCAAGGCTCTGATGACGTCGCCGCCGGATGGTTCGACCTTGCTGTTCGCGCCCGGCACCACCTTGACGATCTATCCCCATACGGTCGCCGACGCCGGCTATGACCCATTGAAGGATCTAGTGCCGATCGCATGCATCGGCGAATACACGATGGGCATCGCGGTCAAGAATGACCAGCAGGTTCGTGATCTCGGTGCCTTGGTGTCGGGCATCAAGCAGGATCCGCGCCGGGCCGTCTATGGCAGCCCGGGCGCAGGCAGCTTGCCTCACTTCTTCGGCATGAAAATCGGCGAGGCGGTGGGGGTCCAGTTCACGCACGTTCCTTACCGCGGTTCGGGGCCCGCCGTGATGGACGTCGTGGGCGGCGTTCTGGCTTCGGTCGTGGCGCCGGTCGGCGCCATCCTTCAGCACAAGCAATCCGGTGCGCTGAAGATTCTCGCGTCTTCCGGAGAGCGGCGCGGTGCGCGCACTGCCGATATCCCGACGTTCGCGGAGCTCGGCTATCCGAACCTGACCTCGACCGGCTGGTTCGGCGCATTTGCGCCGCCCGGCACGCCGGACGCGGAGTGCGAACGATTGAACCAGACCATCGCGCGGATCTTTCAGCGACCCGAGGTGCAGACCAGGCTCGCGGCGGCGGATGTCGATCCGAAGCCGATGACGCGCGCCGCTTTGCGCGAACTCGTCGCAACCGAGTATCGAGGTTGGAAAAAGATCGTTCAGGATTCGGGATTCAGAGCGGACAAATGATGAGCATGAGCCAGGCGCAGGATAAATTCGCGCTCTACCTGCAGCGCCGCAAGACGCTGAGGACGAGAGTTTCCGCCGAAGAATGGCACCGGCGGGTGGAGCTTGCCGCCTGCTATCGGCTCATGTCGCATTTCCGGATGACCGATTGGATCTACAACCACATTTCGGCGCGGGTTCCCGGATCGGAAGAGCACTATCTGATCAATCCCTTTGGGCTGATGTATGACGAAGTGACGGCTTCCAGCCTGATCAAGGTCGACGTGGCGGGCAAGCTGGTCGAAGACGATGTCGAACTGGATGTCAATCCGGCCGCGTTCATCATTCACGGCGCCGTTCATCGTGCCCGGCCTGACGTCGTATGCGTCATCCATACCCACACGACCGCGGGCATAGCGGTTGCGGCGCAGGAGCACGGACTGCTGCCGATTTCTCAGCACGCGTCGAAGTTCCATGGCCGCATCGCGTATCATGACTTCGAAGGCTTGGTGCTGCGCCCGGCTGAACAGGAGCGCCTCGTCGCGAATCTGGCCGACAAGCCGGCACTGATCCTGAAGAACCACGGGCTTCTTGCGCTGGGCTTCAGTGTGCCGGATGCGTTCAAGACGATTTATTTTCTCGAGCGTGCCTGCCAGATCCAGATTGCGGCCTTGGCCGGCGGCTCACGCCTGGTCGACATCGCTGCCGACGTCGCCGCGGCCACCGGCGACATTCTGGCGCATGATCACGACTATCTGGCGGGCAGGGACTGGCAGGCGCTCATCCGTATGCTGAACCGCAGCTCGCCCGATTACCAGGAATGATGTTCGCCACCATTGCCGCGGATCCATCCCGGCTTGCGCCATAGAGAGTCATGAAGATCGTATTCAGGGATCGGCCCCCGGGCCCCGAGGTGATTGCGGAACTGCGCCAGACCTTTCCGGACGTCGACATCCGCGACGGTACCGACGACGCGGCTTTTGCGCGCGATATCGGCGATGCGGATGCCGTGGTCGGCGGTCGATGGACGGAATCCTTGCTTGCGAAGGCGGGCAAGCTAGCCTGGTTGCAGAGCATCTACGCCGGTGTGGATGATCTTCCGTTGGATGCCTTTGTCGCGCGCGGCGTGGCGGTGACGAATTTTCGCGGCGTTTCCGCGGTGTCGATTTCCGAGCATGTGCTCGCCCTGATGTTCGCCTTTGCGCGCGGCCTGCCGAGCCTCTTCGATCGTCAGAAGAACGGGGTCTGGCTGCCGCAGGCGCAGCGGCCGACGCTGTTCGAGCTTACCGGTCAGCAGGTGGGCATTCTTGGCTACGGCGCGCTTGGCAGCGCCGTCGCGCAAGCCTGCCATCGCAACGGCATGCGCGTCGTTACCTGCTATCGCACCGAAAGGTCGTTCCCGGACTTCGTGGAATGCGCCTATCCGTTGAGTGAAATCGAGGCGATGCTGGGCTCGGTGGATCACCTGGTGCTCGTACTGCCCTCTACGCCGGATACCCGCGGTCTGATGAATCGATCGCGCCTCTTCGCGATGAAGAAAGGGGCTTACCTTTATAACGTCGGGCGCGGCGATGCCGTCGACTCCGACGCGCTCGTCGCCGCGCTGACCGAAGGGCATCTGGGCGGGGCGGGTTTGGACGTGACCGATCCCGAACCTTTGCCCAGCGATTCGGCCTTGTGGAAACTCGGCAATGTGATCATCACCGGGCACACGGCGGGTATGTCCCCCAGGCGTTGGGAACGAGGGATGGAGATCATCGTCGAGAACATCCGCCGGTTTCGGGCGGGGGAAGTGCTGCTGAACCGGGTCGGTTGAGCAAGACGCGCGGCAAGGTGCCTTAGCGTACCGGCGCCGGCGCTGGCGCCTGCCCGGGCTGCAGCATCGTTCTGAAGAACACCAAACCGATCAACGGGCCGACGGCGATCGGCAGAAAAAGCCATTGCACCGGCACGTAGCGCAGCAGCCAGTTGGTCATCTCGATGCTGACGATGGTGAGCGCGAAGCCGGTGCAATTGATCGCCATCAGCACCGAGCCCACATCTTGCGCCGGCGCATGCCGCGCAGCCAGCGCCGAGAACTGCGGCGAATCG
The DNA here is from genome assembly GCA_017307915.1 of Burkholderiales bacterium. Lineage (GTDB taxonomy): Bacteria > Pseudomonadota > Gammaproteobacteria > Burkholderiales > Burkholderiaceae_E > Zeimonas. Next base: position 21,404 of record JAFKGG010000424.1, read on the forward strand.
CCGACCACCGTCACGCCCCATACCAGCAGCAGGGCGGTGAAGGCCGGCGGCGGCCAATGGAACGCGAACGGCAGCAGCAGGCAGCAGGCGGCGGACACGCATAGTTGAGTGAAGGCGACGCGCGCGCTGCCGAGGGACTGGCTCAGCAGGCCACCCACTGCGCAGCCGATCGCGCCCACGGCAATCACTAGGAAGGACCATGCCGACACCGGCTGCTCGATGCCGCTGGCATGCGCGTGGGCCGCGATCAGCATCGGCACGAAGGTCCAGAAAGTGTAGAGCTCCCACATGTGCCCGAAGTAGCCGATCGCGGTTGAGCGCACCTGACGGCTGGCGAACATGCGGCCCAGCGACCCGCGCAGGCGCGCTGCCGCGGGCGGCGCCAGATAAGGGCCGTCGGGAACGCAGGCGAACATGAGGGCCGCCCCGACGACGGCCAGGCCGCTGGAAGCGAACACGGTGGCTTCCCAGGGCAGGCGGTGCAGCAGGGCCATCGCGCCGTGCGGCAGCGCCGTGCCGAGCACGAGCGCACCGACCAGGAAGCCGAGCGCCTTGCCGAGTCCGTGGCGATACCAGCCCGATGCGATCTTCATGCCCACCGGATAGATGCCGGCGAGCGCGAAACCGGTGCCGAAGCGCAGCGCCAGCAGCACGAACACGCCGGCCTGCCCGGCGGCGGGCGCGAGCACGATGCCCAGGTTCAGCACCGCGCCGATCAGGCAACACAGCGAGAAAAGCCAGCGCGGAGAATGCTTGTCGGCAATGCGCCCGAGGGTAAATGCGAGCGTGCCGGCCACGAACCCCAGTTGCGCCGCCGATGTCAGCCAGCCCGCCAGCATCGGCGTGGCGCCGATGAGTTCCTGCAACTGGCGGACGACCGCGTTGCCGCTGAACCAGAGGCTGGTGCCCGCCACCTGGCAGAACACGATGGCCGGCAGAATGCGTCGCGGTGGCTTGACGTCGTTCATATGGAAGGAACGCGCAAAATCAGAGTATGCAGCTTCGCAGGGCGGTGAGCAGCGGCTCCAGTGACGTTTCCCCCAGGTCGCGCACGGCCTGGGATAGCCGCGCAGCATTCGCCGAGCCGAATACGCCGCCCGCGATGGTAGCGAACTTGGCCTCGACTTTCTCTTGCTGCACCCTGAGATCTTTCGCAGCCACGCCCGCATCGTGAAAGACGCGGTGCGCTCGCCCGTTCTCGAGCGTTACCCTGACTTCGCTGGCCATCTTCGGAATTTCTTCGCCGAAAGCCAGCTCGACCCGCGGGATCAGCCGGTGCACCTGGGGATGGGCGAGGCTGTCGGCCGAGAACTCCTGCGGCGATGAGGTATCCAGCCCCGCCAGCGTCATGGCGGCGCAGGCGTTCAGGCTGAAGCGGGCCTCGGTGTCGTTGCCGGGCCGGCGGATGTCGCACACGTTGGCGCAACTGTCATGCACGCGCAGGTCGATCGCGGCGACTTCTTCGGCGGTGAAACCGTGCTCGCGTTGCAGCATCAGCAAGGCTTCCATGGCCGCGTGTGTGCCATAGCAGGACGCGTGGTACTTGAACAGCGTGTTGCGCAGATGCCATCCGCCGGGCGGTTCTTCCAGCGCGGCATCGATATGGAAGTCATCGCTGTAGGCTCTTGCGAAGCCCTGCGGTGATTCGAGGATGTCGGCCGGGCCGGTGAAGCCGCGCGCGGCAAGCTGCACGGCCATCAGCCCGTTGCGCGCCGCCAGGCCGGCGTGCCAGGGCTTGCCCATGCTGCCGAACATGGCCTTCAAGCCGCTGCTTTGCGTTGCGGCGAGCCCTAGCGCGATGCGGGCTTGTTCCTGCGAGAGCCCGGCCAGGTGGGCGCAGGCCACGGCTGCTCCCAGCGCTCCCGCCGTGGCGGTCGAATGAAAGCCGCGGGCGTAGTGGCTGGGTGCAATCAAGCGGCCGACCCGGCAGGCCATCTCGCATCCCGCCACCAAGGCAGCGAGCAAGCTTGCGCCGCTCACGTCGCCGCGCTGTTCGGCCAGTGCCAGCAGCGCGGGCAGCACCACCGCGGTGGCATGGCCGGTGATGGCCAGATGAACGTCGTCGTAGTCGAGCGCGTGGGCCAGCGTGCCGTTGTATTCGGCGGCGCAAGCGGCGGGCAGCCGCAGGTCGCGGCCGATCGCCGTGGCCTCGGGCAGGCCGCCCCGGCTGGCAAGTTCGCTCAGGACGATGTCCGGCGCCGGTTCGCGCACCGCCGCCAGGCTGCTGCCCAGGCAATCGAGCACGCACTGTGCGGCCACCACCCGCACGTCGGCGGGCAGTTCCCGGAAGCGGGCCTGCATGCAGCGCTCGACGAGCCACTGCGTCAGGCCTTCCTTTGCGCTTGGCCGGTCCGGCATGTCACTCTTTCTCAATGCCGATGTCCTTGAACGTCTTGGCGTAGGCGGGCATCTCCTTGCGGATCAGGGCTGCGAACTCATCCGAACTGGTGGCCGCCAGTTCCAGGCCCAGGGGCCGCAGCGCTTCGATGACGTCGGGCGTCTTGACGATGCGTGCCACCTCGGCTTGCACCTTCTGCACGATGCTGTCGGGCGTAGCCGCAGGGGCGAGCAATCCGATCCAGGCGGCCATTTCATAGCCGGGCAGGCCGGCTTCGGCGATCGTCGGTACGTCCGGTAGCGAACTCGATCGCTGGGTGGTGGTGACGCCCAGCGCACGCAGTCTGCCGGCCTTGATGTGCGGCAGCGATTGCGCCACGGTGTCGAACATCAGATCGACCTGTCCGCCGATCAGGTCGGCCAGGGCGGGCCCTGCGCCCCGGTAGGGCACGTGCTTCATCTGAACGTGCGCCAGTTGCTCGAACAGCGCCCCGGCGACGTGGATCGAGCTGCCGTTGCCGGATGACGCGTAGTTGAACTTGCCCGGCTGCGCCTTGGCCAGCTCGATCAGCTTGGTGACCGAGTCGGCGGGCACCTTCGGATTGACCACCAGTACGTTGGGCGCCCATGCAATCAGTGTGACCGGCTTGAAGTCCTTGACGGAATCGAACAGGGGCTTCTTCATGGTCTGCGGCCCCATCGTATGGCTGCTGGTGGTGCCGACCAGCATGGTGTAGCCGTCGGGCGCCGACTTGGCGACGTACTGCGCCCCGATGGAGCCGGTCGCGCCGGCCTTGTTCTCGACGATCACCAATTGACCCAGGGTCTCGGTCATCTTCTTGGCGAGCGTGCGCGCGATGATGTCGGTGGCCGCGCCGGGCGGAAACGGCACGATCAGCGTGATGCGCTGCGACGGATACGGCGCCTGCGCGAAGGCCGTGCCGGCGGACAGCAGTGCCGCGGCGGCAAGAAGTCGGACGGAAAATCGCATGCTTGTCTTCCTTTGTTCAAAGACCGGCTTCGGCCCGGTTCAATTCGTTGGTGAGGATCATCAACCCTTCGTCGAGGCCCAGTCCGGGCTTCGTGAACAGGCGCCAGGCGCCGAAGGCGAGGCCGACGTGCACGGTGGTTCGCACCGAGATGTCGGTCTCGTTGCAGCTGCCTCCCAGGTAAGCGAGCACCTGGTCCTTCTGGCACAGCCGCAGACCCTCGATCGTGGTGGTCAGCGGTCCGTTGTCGGGCACCTTGATCTGGATGCCGTGCACCGCCTGGCTGCCGGTGAAGAGCGCCATCTCGCCCGGCGCGTTGGCCCATTCGTCGGCGATGAGACGGCAGTCCACGCCGCTGGCCTGGAGGCGCTCGCGCAGGCGGCGGGCACGCTCGGCGGCTTCCTGCGCGCCCCGCGCGAACAGCGGGTCCTCGAAGTAGACGCGGTAGCCCTGGGTACGCTGCACGACGTCGCCGCGGTCGTCGATCACCCGGGCCTCGTCGTTATCGAACATCCGTCCCAATGACGCATGGAAGTCGAAGTGCAGATCGGGTTGGTAGTCCGACGGCATCAGCTCGCGGATCCGGTTGGTGATCCAGCTCGCGTACTCCGGCAGTCGCCGGCACTCGTCGGCCGTCTGCATCGCCGCGTGCGGCAGCATCGCCACGCGCCGCGCGATGGCTTTGTCCGCGTTCTTGTGCCAGTCGGATCCGCACGACGCGGCGAAGCCCGGCCGCTCGTAGACCCGATCGATGCCGTATTCGTGGCGCAGCACGTCGGCCGGCGTCATGCCGCTGGCGAGCGCTGCCGCGTTCAGGAAAGCCTGCGACAGGCCGTAGGCCACCGGCCGTCCGCCGAGGTCTTCGGGCCAGTCATCCAGCATCGCGCAGGCCTTGCGGAATCCGTCGAAGCTTGCGCCTTCCAGCTTCTGGCGCAGGCGCTTGGCGATGTCCGGTAGCGCGTCGATTCGCAGCGGGTCGGGGCGGCCGCCCAGGCCCAGGTTGGCCACGGTCATGCAGTCGCCGTAGGCGCGCTGGCCGTCCGCCAGCCGCAGCGCGATGCAATAGGCCACGCTGGGCGTGCGCACGGCGGCGAACAGGGGCTTGCTGGGCTGCCCCGTGAAAAAGAAGCCGTCGGGCTGCGCGCCCGCCTGCACGGCCTCCTGGTCATTGATCCAATAGCCGCCGATACCCTCCACCATGCCGAAGCCGGCAATCCGGAAAGCAGTCTTCGACGCATTCGCCATGCGGGTCTCCTTCTGCCTGTTTGCGTTGCGCAGACGGCGCAACTGCAGTGAAGGGTAGTGCAGGGGCCGAGCGGCGATCTGCTAACAACTGAACGTTGAACGCATTTAAAATCGCGGCATGGCGCGCGGTGAACCCGGATACACGGCAGTCCCGAAATGGCATATGGTCCTGGCCGAACTTGCTCCACAGGATCGCGCCACCCTGGCTGCCCACATGAATCGCATGGTGCTGCCGCCGTATTCGTTGCTGTTCCAGCAGGGGGAACCCAGCGACCGTCTATGGGTGGTCGAAAGCGGCCGGGCGAGGGTGTTTCAGACCTCTGAACACGGGCACACTTTCACGCAGGCCGTCTGCATCGGCGGCACCAGCGTCGGGCTGGCTGCGGTGGTGGCGCGTGCGCGGCGCGACACCTCCGCGGAAACCATCGACACCTGCACGCTGCAGGTCATGCCCGCCGACGTGTTGCTCGCGCTGATGCATACCTTGCCGGGCCTGGGCGCCGGTGTCGCGCGGCTGCTGGCCAGCACCGCGATGGAGAGTTTCGCGCGCGCCGAGGCCCTGGTCGTGCAGCCCGCGCGGGTACGGCTGGCGCGGATACTGGTTTCACTCGCCGGCGAGCCGGCATCGGGTCAGGAAGGCGCGTTGCAGATCGATGGCCTGACGCAGGAGGAGCTCGCGCGCATGGTCGGCGTCAGCCGCACCTGGGTGGTGTTGTCGCTCAAGCAATTGGAGGAGCGCGGGCTCATCCGCCGCTACCGAAGGCGCATCGTGATTCCCGATGGCGCGAGCATGATGCGCTTCGTGCAGCAAGACGCCCTTGCGTGACGGGCCCGAGCACTTCATGCTGGGGTCGAATCCCCCGGCACGGTCAATCCGAGCCGCAGCAATTGCTCCCAAGCCTCTTCCGCGCTGTCGGCATAGGCAAATAGCTCGAGATCGGCGGGCGAGATCATTCCTTCCTCGAGCAACGCATCGAAATTGATGATGCGACGCCAGTAATGGCGGTCGAACAGCACGATGGGCAGTTCGGTGACCTTGCCCGTCTGACGCAAGGTCAGCAGCTCGAACAGTTCGTCGAGCGTGCCTAACCCGCCCGGGAACACCACCAGCGCCTTGGCCCGCATCGCCAGATGCATCTTGCGCATCGCGAAGTAGTGGAAACGGAAGGTCAGCGACGGCGTGGACCAGCGGTTGGGTTCCTGTTCGTGCGGCAGCGTGATGTTCAGCCCGATCGAGGGGGCACCGGCCTCGGTGGCGCCGCGGTTGGCGGCTTCCATGATGCCGGGCCCGCCACCGGTGGCGATGACGTTGTGGCGCAGGCCGTCTTGCAGGCGCAGCGCGCCGCCGCGTTCCGACACGATGCGGCCGAACCGGCGTGCCTGTTCGTACAGATGGGCGGCGCGATGCGAGTTGCGCTCGGTGCCGGCCACCGACTCCCGGCTCTGGTCTGGCGCCGGCGCCGGGCCGGCCTGCTCGCGTAGGCGTGCGCTGCCGAATACGACGACGGTGGAGACGATACCCGCATGGCGCAGGAATTCCTCGGCCTTCGCGTATTCGAGCAGGAAGCGCACGCCGCGCATCGATTCGCCGAGCAGGAATTCTTCGTCGAGTGCGGGCAGCCGGTAGCTGGCAGAGTCTTTCTGGTTCTGATTGTCGGGAGGGGTCATCGGATCGGGAGCGGGACGAAATGGTGGCAGGCCCGTAGGTTACATCGGTACGTTGGTCGTCCATTGCCGGCGTGTTAGCTTCGACCGACCGTAGGCCGGTTCGGCACGTCATTTGCTTACCTTGGGGCGGCCAATTGAGCCACAATGCCTGCCATGGATCAGTCTGTCGAACCAATACCGCCAGCTGAGCCGGCAGGAGACGCGCTGAGCGACTCATCGGCGAAGTACAAAGCTTTGTTCGACGCGATCGACGAAGGTTTTTACATCGTCGAAGTGCGCTTCGACGAAAACGGGAAGGCCGAAGATTATCTGTTCGTCGAGGCGAACCCGGCATTCGAGAAGCAGACCGGAATCGTCGGCGCTGTCGGAAGAACGATGCGCGAGCTCAGGCCGAATCACGAGGCCCATTGGTTCCAGATCTACGGCGACATCGCCCGCACCGGGCAGCCCGCGCGCTTTCAGGCGCGTGCCGCTGCGCTGAACCGCTTCTATGACGTGTATGCGTTTCGCGTGGGTGAGCCCGGACAGAACCGGGTTGCCGTGCTGTTCAATGACATCGGCCCGCGCAAGCGAGCCGAGGAGGCGCTGCAGGAGGCGAGCCGCCGCAAGGACGAATTCCTTGCGATTCTGGCGCATGAGCTGAGGAATCCGTTGGCGCCGATCAGGAATGGCCTGCAGATCGTGCGTCTGGCCAGCCAGGGCGATTCAACGCTGCGCAGAACCGTCGACATGATGGAGCGGCAGCTCACGCATCTGATCCGCCTGGTCGATGATCTGCTCGACGTAGGGCGCATCGAGTCGGGCAAGATCGCGCTGCAGCGTGAACCCGTTTCCTTGTGCGACGTGCTCGCGGCAAGCATCGAGTCTATCCAGGCATTGATCGATTCCCGCCATCACCGGCTGGTCGTGACCACGGGGGACGAGGAACTGTACGTCGATGGCGATTTCGATCGGCTGGCGCAGATCTTTTCCAATCTGCTGTCGAATGCAGCGAAGTACACCGACCCGGCTGGGCGCATCACGGTCATCGCGCAACGGGAGGGCGAGCAGGCTACCGTGCAGGTGAGCGACACCGGCATGGGAATTCCGGCCGAGGATATTGCGCACGTATTCGAGCTGTTTTCCCAAGGGGCGATGCATCGGGCCCATGCCGAGGGCGGGCTTGGCATCGGCCTTGCGCTGGTGCGCCGCCTAGTCGAACTGCACGGGGGCACCGTGGCAGTCGAGAGCCAGGGCATCGGCACTGGCAGCACTTTCATCGTGCGCCTGCCCATCACGCAACGCCACCAGACCGAAGGCGACGAACGCCGGAACGACCCCGCCGAGGCGCGCCGCGAGCAGGCCGCGAGCCGGATCCTGGTGGTGGATGACAACGTCGACGCTGCCGACTCGCTGGCAATGCTGCTGCGAATCCAGGGGCATGACGTGGAGGTGGCCAATGGCGGCGTCGAGGCGATCGAGAAGGCCGCCCGCTTCAAACCGGACATCGTGTTTCTGGACATCGGCATGCCCGACATCGACGGTATCGAGACCGCGCATCGGCTTCGCGCGATGCCTGAGGGCGCGCGCTCGCGGTTGATCGCCCTGACGGGGTGGGGCCAGGCTGCTGAACGGCAACGCACGCGCGCCGCCGGCTTCGATGATCATCTGGTGAAACCGGTGGATCCCGTTCGTCTTTCAGAAATCGTGCAAGGCGGTGGCAGGCTGGCGAATTGAAGCGAGGGGCCGGCGCATGCCGACCACGGCGGCGGGCCGTCATGCGACACTTCGACCCCGGCCTGGATTTTTCCCATGACCGACGATTTCCACCACTACGAGCCCGCCAAGGGGCACGGCCTGAAACACGACCCGATCGCTTCCATCGTCGGCCCGCGGCCGATCGGCTGGATCGCCACGCGCGCTCCGGATGGCCGCGTGAACCTGGCGCCGTACAGCTTCTTCAACCTCTTCAACTACAAGCCGCCGATCGTCGCGTTTGCCAGCATCGGCTGGAAAGACACGATCCGCAACGTGCAGGACAGCGGCGAATTCGTCGTCAACCTGGCCACGCGCGAGCTGGCCGAACAGGTGAACCAGAGCAGCGCCGCGGTGCCCAGCGACGTCAACGAGTTCGAGCTGGCCGGCCTGGCCCAGGCGCCGTGCCTGCAGGTTTTGGCGCCGCGCGTCGCGCAAAGCCCGGTGGCGCTCGAATGCCGCGTCACGCAAGTGCAGCAGCTCGCCGGGCTGGACGGCACGAAGGTCGATACCTGGATGGTGTTCGGCGAGGTGGTGGTGGTGCACATCGCCAAGGCGCTGCTGCGCGACGGCGTCTATGACACCGCGGCGGCGCGGCCGATTCTGCGTGGCGGCGGGCCGGCCGACTACTTCGAGGTGACGCCGCAGGCCTTGTTCAAGCTGTATCGGCCAAAGTAGAGTTTCGCCGGGGCGGCCGCGCAGGCGCTCGGCAAGACGGCCTGGTATGAGCACTATGAGCTGAGGGTGGCCAAGGTCGAGCGCGCCTACGGCAAGGCGCCGTAGTCAGCCGCGCGGCACATGGTGCCGGCGCTCGTCTGCCCGGCGTCGGGCGTCGAGCCAGTTCATCAGGCGCCGGCAGCCGTACAGAAACCCTGCCAAGGCCGCCACCACCAGTGCGATGAAGCTGATGTCCTTGAAGATCTGATCCATCGATGTGCCGAACTTCTTGTTCGGCACACCATAGCGCAGGCATCGTCTTCGTATCGTAAATTCGCCGTAAATTCCCGCTGCCTGCGCAGCGTGCGTTCGCGAGCTCGCGCGCCCGCTTCGACAATTTATGCAGTCTTTATGCGGCGGGCCGTTTCCGGCATAGAGAATTTACGCGCATCGGCTGAATACTCGAGCGTGGCATTTTCGCCATTCACTCGCGAACCAACCCAATGCGCGTCAAGAATATTCGATCCCTGGCTGGGATGGCCGCCCTGTGCGGCGCCGTCGTGCTGTCTGCTTTGTCGACCGAGGCCAGAGCGCAGTTCT
>JAFKGG010000070.1 GCA_017307915.1 Burkholderiales bacterium
CAATTGACGGTCGAGATCGTGTCGCTGGTGTTCGACTACATCTACGCCGACCGCCGGCTGCCCGACGTCGTCAAGCAGCAGTTGCTGCGTCTGCAGGTGGTGGCCGTGAAGGCCGCGCTGCTCGATCGCAGCTTCTTCGCGCGTCGTCAGCATCCGATGCGGCGGCTGATCGACCGGATCACCGATATGGTGGTCGATCCCGATGCCGACGTCGCCGGCGATTCGCCGCTGGTCAACGGCATCACCGAAATCGTCGATTGGATCATCGGCAACTTCGACAGCGATCTGGCGACATTCGAAGAGGCGATGGGCCGCTTCGATCTGCTGGCCCACACCGAGGCCGAGCGCCGCGCCTTGCGCGTGCTCGAGATTACGCGCGAGGCCGAGCGGCTCGAAGCGCTGTCGCTGGCACAGGAAGAAGCGCGCGCCGAAATCGCCTTGCGCATCGATCCGGTGACGCCGGCCTTCGTGCGCGAGTTCCTGTATCGCTGGTGGTCGCGCGTGCTGGCGCTGGCCAAGGTCGATGGCACGGGCGCTGCGAGCGGTGGCGTAGCAGCGAGCGGTGGCGCGGCTACGGGCAGCGGCTTGGGCACGGGTCTGGCGGCGGGTACGAGCGCGGCGGCAGGTGCGGGCGCCGCAGCAGCGCCGGCCGCCTTCGGCACGGCCAACGTCGCCGCTGCTGAGCCATGGGCCGAAACCTTGCGCATTGGCGAGATGCTGATCTGGAGCGTGGCGCCGAAGGCGCCCGACGACATCGCCCGGCTCGCCTCCTTGCTGCCGAAGCTGATCGGCGGACTGATGCAAGGGCTGCAGCAGGTGGGCATCGAGCAGACCGAACGCGAGAAGTTCTTCAACGAATTGCTGCAATGGCACACGCGTGCCATTCAGGATGCCAAGCTCAACCCGGGTCGCCCGCGGCCGGTTGCCGCTGGTGCGGTGCAGGTCGACAGCGATGGCGGTCTGCGGTTTCGCGCGGCCGCCGCGCAGCCTGCCGAGGCCGCGCCGGCGTCCGCCGCCAGCGAAAAGGCGCTGCCGTCGTTCTCGCCCGGTGACGCGCGGCTCGAAACGCTCAAGCGTGGTGATCTGATCGAACTGCTCGAAGCCGACGGCACGCGGCGCACCTTGAAGCTGGCCTGGATCAGCCCGACGCGCAAGCTGTTCGTGTTGTCGCGCTTCCCCGATATCGGCCGTTCGTTGAGCCGCGCCGAGCTGGCCGGCCTGTTCGATTCGGGTCGGGCACGCATGGCCGATCCCGAGACCACGCTCGACCGTGCCATCGACGCGGCGGCGCAGGCCGAGCCGGTCTGAAGTCCGGCTGCGCGCGCTTGTGCGCCAGGCGCCGCGCAGGCGCATCGATGCCGCGCCAGCGCTGATTCGCTGCTTACTGGTCCGTCGCCGTTCCGGCGATCGTCCGGCCCATGGTGCGGTCGTCAGGGCCGCGGCGCGTGGCGCGATCATCGCTACTGGCCGCCATACCAATCTCGCCGTATGCTGGCGGACCAATCTGCTTTAGGATACGGCGCATGTTCTGGGGACGCTGGCTGCTTGCTGTGTGCTGGGCCGTCGCGCTGGGGCTGCTCGTCGGGCCGGCTTCGGTGTTGGCGCGCGAGCCGGCAGTGGCTGTCCGGCCAGGCTGGATCGAGGTCGGCGACCTGCCGCCCGAAGCGGTCGAGGTATTGCGCAAGATTCGCCGCGGCGGGCCTTTCCGCTATGCCAAGGACGGCAGCGTGTTCGGCAATCGCGAGCGCCTGCTGCCGCGGCAGCCGCGCGGCTACTACACCGAATACACGGTGACGACGCCCGGTGCGCGCGATCGTGGCGCGCGGCGCATCATCGCTGGCGGCAATCCGCGCGTGACCAGCGAGTTCTATTACACGCGTGACCACTATCGCAGCTTTCAGCGAATCAGGGAGTGGCCCCAATGAGTACGCTGAGCAATATTCCGCCGCAGGCCGTGCTGCCTCTCGGCGCCTACGATCGTGATGGATTGCGCCGCGCCGCCGAGCGTGCCGATCAGCAGTTGCTGATCGCCGACTGCGGCAAGGCCAAGGACAAGCGCGGTGTGCTGGCCACGATCGCCGAAGCCTTTGCGCTGCCGGCCCATTTCGGCCACAACCTCGACGCGCTGTACGACAGCGTCACCGACCTGAAGCCGGCCAGCGGCGCCGAGAAGCCGGGCTTTCTGGTGCTGTTGGAAAACCTGCCTGACAATGAGCGTTTCGGTGCCGACGAGCGCGACGCATTGCTCGACGTGTTTCGCGAGGCAGCCGATTTCTTCTTCGACCAGCAGACCGCGTTTCGCGTGTTCTATTCGGTGGCTGGCCGAGGGGCGGCTCGAAGCGGAGCGGGTAATGTCCGCTCTTGAGACGTGTGCAGGCTGCCCCGCATCACTGATGTACCCGAGCCGCGCAGGGATATTGCCGTGCGGCTACGATGCCGTGGCAGGTGGGTGATGACTGGCAGTCGTGCTTCCGATCGCTGCCGATGCTGATCCCGTCGATGCCAATCCTTGTTTCAACCCCGAAGAAGAACTCGACATGAAGCTCTACTATTCCCCGGGCGCTTGCTCGCTTTCGCCCCATATCGCACTGGAAGAAGCCGGCCTGAAGTACGAGGCCATCCTGGCGCCCACCAAGACCAAGACACTGCCCGACGGCTCCGACTACCGCAAGGTGAATCCGCTGGGCTATGTTCCCTATCTGGTGCTGGATGACGGTACCGGCCTGCGTGAAGGGCCGGCCATTCTGCAGTACGTCGCCGACCAGGTGCCCGACAAGAAGCTGGCGCCCCCTAGCGGCAGCATGGCGCGCTACCAACTGCAAAGCTGGCTGAACTTCATCGCGACCGAACTTCACAAGAGCTTCAGCCCGTTGTTCAACCCGGCGTTCGGCGCCGATGTGAAGGAAAACTTCAAAGCCAGGCTCATCGATCGCCTGAAGTGGGTCGACGGCGAGCTGGCCGGCAAAGCCTATCTGATGGGCGACGACTTCACCGTGGCCGATGGCTATCTGTTCGTCGTCACCAACTGGACCAAGCCGACGCAGATCGACTTGTCGCCGTTCCCCAACCTGCTGGCTTTCCGCGAACGCGTGGCCGCCCGGCCGGCGGTGCAGAGCGTCATGAAGGCCGAGGGGCTGCTGGGCTGAGGTGTTCGCACGGGCGGGCGGTGGCCGGCCCGTGCCTGCGCCGGGCCGTTCTTGCGCCGGTTGCGCCGGCGGTTTCTAGAAATCGCCGACGCGCATCTGCAACGCGGCCAGCGCTGCCAAGCCTGCCGTTTCAGTGCGCAGCACGCGCGGCCCCAGCCGCACCGGCGTGAAGCCGGCCGCGCGCGCCGCGGCCAGCTCTTCGTCGGTCAGACCTGATTCGGGGCCGACCAGCAGTCGCAGCGGCCGTTGGCGATCGACGGCAAGGGCCGACAGCGGCTGCGTGGCGGTGGGGTCGAGCACCAGATCCAGCGGCGAGGGGGTGAAGGTGTCCTTGTCGCTTGCGGCGCGGTTTGCGATGCGGCTATCCGCGGCGCTGCCCTCCAGCCAACGTGGCAGCGTCATCAACGGCCATAGCCGTGGCAAGCGATCGCGGCCGCATTGCATGCACGCTGCTTCGATGATGCGCGACCAATGCTCAGCACGCCGCGCGGCGCGCTCGGCATCGAGCCTTACTTGCGAACGCTGCGATGACAGCGGCTGGATCGCGTGCACGCCGA
>JAFKGG010000071.1 GCA_017307915.1 Burkholderiales bacterium
CTCGGCCGCGGCGGCCGCCTCGCTCAGTGATGCTGAGGCAAGACTCCGGTGGCCAGCGCGATCACCACCACGCCGGCCATCATCAGCACGAACTGCCAGAACCACTCGCCGCGCCGGCGCGTTTCGCGATGCAGGTCGGGAATCAGGTCGGCCAGCGCCACGTAGATGAAGCTGGCCGAGGCCAGCATGAACACGAACGGCAGCAACTGCTGGCTGTCGGCCAGCATGAAGTAGCCGAGCACGCCGCCGAGCACCGATGACAGGCCGCTGGCCAGATTGAACAGCAGCGCACGCGCGCGCGAATAGCCGGCATTGATCAGCACGATGAAGTCGCCGATCTCCTGCGGGATCTCGTGCGCCGCGATCGCCGCCGTCGTGAGCCAGCCCAGCGCCGGATCGGCCATGAACGCCGCGGCGATCATCACGCCGTCGGCGAAGTTGTGGATCGCGTCGCCGACCAGAATCAGCAAGCCGCCGGGGCCGGCCTCTTCGCGATCGTGGCCATGGTGATGCGCATGCCCGTCGCCCTCGTGATGATGGCTGTGCCGCAATACGGCGAGTTTTTCCAGCACGAAGAAGCCGATCAGGCCGGCCAGCAGCGTCCACGACAAGCTGTGCAGATCGGCCTCGGATTCAAAGGCCTCGGGTATCAGATGCAGCACCGCCGTGGCCAGCAGCAGGCCGGCGGACAGGCTCACCAGCCGGGTGACCAGTTGGGCCAGCAGCGATAGCGACAGGGCGGCTGCGGCCAGCACGCTGACGGCACCGGCCAGCAGCGTCGCCACGACGATCAGAACGAGAGTTATGGACACACAGACTCCGGAAGAAAGCGAAGGATACGGCGCTAGCCGCGCCCCTTGGACAAGACGCGGCGCAGCCGCATTCAGTGCGCCTGTTCCCAGTTGGCGCCGACGCCGCACTCCACTTCCAGCGGCACGTCCAGCGTGGCCACGCCGGTCATCAAGCGGGTGAGCCCTTGCCGCAGCGGCTCGACCTCGTCATCGGGCACTTCCAGCACCAGCTCGTCGTGCACCTGCATGATCAGCAGCGAGCGCATCGCTTCGGCATCGAGCCAGCGCTGCACGGCGATCATCGCCATCTTGATCAGGTCGGCCGCCGTGCCCTGCATCGGCGCGTTGATCGCGGCGCGCTCGGCGGCGGCGCGGCGCGGCCCGTTCGGGCTGTTGATCTCGGCCAGCCACAGCCGGCGCCCGAACACGGTCTCGACGTAGCCCTGCTGCTTGGCCAGCGCGCGCGTTTCTTCCATGTAGCGCGCCACCCCCGGATAGCGCGCGAAATAGCGCTCGATGTAGTTCTTGGCCGCGTCGCGCTCGATGCCCAGGTTCGACGCCAGCCCGAACGCGCTCATGCCGTAGATCAAGCCGAAGTTGATCACCTTGGCATAGCGGCGCTGCTCGGAAGACACTTCGGCCTGCGGCACGCCGAAGATCTCGCTGGCGGTGGCGCGGTGCACGTCGAGCCGATCGGCAAACGCCTTCTTCAGGTTCGCGTCGCCCGAGATGTGCGCCATGATGCGCAGCTCGATCTGCGAATAGTCGGCCGAGATGATGCGCCAGCCGGGCCGCGCGATGAACGCTTCGCGGATGCGCCGCCCCTCGGCGGTACGCACCGGAATGTTCTGCAGGTTCGGATCGCTGGAAGCCAGGCGCCCGGTCACCGCCACCGCCTGCGAATAGCTGGTGTGCACGCGGCCGCTGTGCGGATTCACCATCTTGGGCAGCTTGTCGGTATAGGTGCTCTTCAATTTCGACAAACCGCGCCAGTCGAGCAGGATGCGCGGCAGCGGGTAGTCTTCGGCCAGCTTGGCCAGCACTTCTTCATCGGTGGAAGGCGCCCCGCTGGCGGTCTTCTTCAGCACCGGCAGCTTCAGTTGCTCGAACAGGATCTCGCCCAGTTGCTTGGGCGAGTTCAGGTTGAACGGCTGGCCGGCGGCCTCGATGGCCTGCTGCTCCAGGCCCATCATCTTGCGGCCCAGTTCGTCGGATTGGCGCGCCAGCGCTTCGGCATCGACCAACACGCCATTGCGCTCGACGCGCTGCAAGACCATCGACAGCGGGATCTCGATATCGCGATAGATGTGGGCCAGCCGCGCGTCTTCGGCGATGCGCGGATACAGCGCGCAGTGCAGATCCATCGCCACGTCGGCGTCTTCGGCCGCGTAGCGGGTAGCGCGATCGACCGGCACCTGGTCGAAGCCGATCTGGCTGGCGCCCTTGCCGGCCACCTCGGTATAGCTGATGGTGCGCCGGTTCAGGTGCCGTTCGGCCAGCGAATCCAGGTCATGGTTGCGGTGCGCTTCCAGCACGTAGCTTTCGAGCAGCGTGTCATGCACGATGCCGGCCAGCCGCACGCCATGGTTCTGCAGCACGTGCGCGTCGTATTTCAGGTTCTGCCCGACCTTGGGGCAGGCCGGATTTTCCAGCCAGCCGCGCAGCCGGCCCAGCACGTGTTCCACCGACAACTGGTCGGGCGCGCCGGTATAGCGATGCGCCATCGGCACGTAGCAGGCCTTTTTCGGCTCCACCGACAGCGACAGACCGACCAGCTCGGCCTTCATCGGGTCCAGCGACGTGGTTTCGGTGTCGAAGGCAGTGAGCTCGGCGGCTTCGATGCGTGCCAGCCAGCGGTCGAGCTGCTCGTCGGTGAAGACGGTTTCGTAGTCCAGCGCCTCGTCGCCGCCGGGCAGGGCCATGGCCGCCTGCGCCACCGCGATGGCGGCGGCATCGGCGGCCGAGGCCACGGCGGCAGCCGTCATGGAGGCAGATGTGACGGCGCCGGCCGCAGCACTTTCAGCATGCCCGCCTGGCGCGGCCTGACCGGCGCCGGCCCCGGTGCCGAGATCGAGCGAGGCCTGCGAGCCGGCGCCGGCCTGCGAACCCGCTGCCGGTGCCGCGCCAGCGCCGGGCACCGCACCGGCAGCGCCCCCCTCTTGTGCCGCCGCCGCACCCGCCACGATCGCCTGCAGCTTCGCATCGACCTCGCGCAGCCAGGTGCGAAACGCGCAGCGCTCGAACAGCGGCCGCAGCGTCACCGGATCTTCATCGCGCAGCGCCAGCGAAGCCTCGATCGATTCGACGTGCGGCGCCAGTTCGCAATCGATCTTCACGGTGACCAGCTTGCGCGCCGTGGGCAACCAGTCGAGCGCATTGCGCAGGTTTTGCCCGACCACGCCGCCGATGGCGGCGGCATTGGCCACGATGCCGTCCAGGTTCTCGTACTGCTGCAACCATTTGACGGCGGTTTTCGGCCCCACCTTGGCCACGCCCGGCACGTTGTCGACCGTATCGCCCACCAGCGTCAGCCAGTCGACGATGCGCTCGGGCGGTACGCCGAACTTGGCCAGCACGCCGTCGCGATCGAGCCACTCGATCGGCACGCCTTCGCGGCCCATCGTGTTGACCAGCACCACGTCGTCGCAAACCAGTTGCGCCAGATCCTTGTCGCCGGTGGAGATGACCGTTTTCATGCCGCGCGCCAAGGCCTGGTGCGCCAGCGTGCCGATCACGTCGTCGGCCTCGATGCCCTCGATCATGATCAGCGGCCAGCCCAGCGCGCGCACGATCTGGTGGATGACCGGGATCTGGCGCCCGAGGTCTTCGGGCATTTCCTTGCGCGTGGCCTTGTACTCGGGGTACCAGTCGTCGCGAAAGGTCTTGACCGGTGCGTCGACAACAACA
>JAFKGG010000425.1 GCA_017307915.1 Burkholderiales bacterium
CGCGGTCGGCATGGTGTTCCTGCCGAAAGAGCACGCCTCGCGGCTGGCCTGTGAGCAGGAGCTGCAACGTGCGGTGCGCGCCGAGGGCCAGGTGCTGCTGGGCTGGCGCGACGTGCCGGTCGACCGCGACATGCCGATGTCGCCCACCGTGCGCACCAAGGAACCGGTGATCCGCCAGGTGTTCATCGGCCGCGGCCCCGACGTGATGGTCACCGATGCGCTCGAGCGCAAGCTGTACGTGATCCGCAAGACGGCCAGCCACGCCATCCAGCAACTGAAGCTGGCGCACGGCAAGGAATATTTCGTGCCGTCGATGTCGGCGCGCACCATCGTCTACAAGGGTCTGCTGCTGTGCGGCCAGGTCGGCCAGTACTACCGCGACCTGCAAGACCCGCGCGTGGTGTCGGCGCTCGCCCTGGTGCACCAGCGCTTCTCGACCAACACTTTCCCCGAGTGGCCGCTGGCGCACCCGTACCGGCTGGTGGCGCACAACGGCGAGATCAACACCGTCAAGGGCAACTACAACTGGCTGCGCGCGCGCGAAGGCGTGATGAAGTCGCCGGTGCTCGGCGACGACCTGCGCAAGCTGTACCCGATCGTCTACGCCGGCCAATCCGACACCGCCACGTTCGACAATTGTCTCGAACTGCTGGTGATGGGCGGCTACTCGATCGCGCACGCGATGATGATGATGATCCCCGAGGCGTGGGAACAGCACACGCTGATGGATCCGAAGCGCCGCGCGTTCTATGAGTTCCACGCCGCGATGATGGAACCCTGGGATGGCCCCGCCGCGATCGCGTTCACCGACGGCCGCCAGATCGGCGCCACGCTCGACCGCAACGGCCTGCGCCCGGCGCGCTATTGCGTCACCGACGACGACATGGTGATCATGGCCTCGGAAGCCGGCGTGCTGCCGATCGCCGATGGCCGCATCGTCAAGAAATGGCGCTTGCAGCCCGGCAAGATGTTCCTGATCGATCTGGAGCAGGGCCGCATCATCGATGACGCCGAGCTCAAGCAGCAGCTTGCCAACAGCAAGCCCTACCGCGAGTGGATCGAGGCGATCCGCATCAAGCTCGACGAGCTGGATTCGGTCAAGATCGACGCCGACGGCTTCCAGACCAGCACCAGCCTGCTCGATCGGCAGCAGGCCTTCGGCTATACGCAGGAAGACCTGAAGTTCCTGATGTCGCCGATGGCGATCACCGGCGAAGAGGCGATCGGCTCGATGGGCAACGACTCGCCGCTGGCGGTGCTGTCGAACAAGAACAAGACGCTGTATCACTATTTCAAGCAGTTGTTCGCGCAGGTCACCAATCCGCCGATCGATCCGATCCGCGAACAGATGGTGATGTCGCTGGTGTCGTTCATCGGTCCTCGGCCCAATTTGCTGGACCTGAACAACATCAACCCGCCGATCCGTCTCGAAGTGTCGCAGCCGATTCTCGACTTCGACGACATGGAGCAGATCCGCCAGATCGAGCGCTGCACCAACGACAAGTTCAAGTCTTACGAACTCGACATCTGTTACCCGGTCGACTGGGGCAAGGCAGGCATCGAGGCGCGGCTGGCGTCGCTGGCCGCCGAGGCCGAAGACGCGGTGCGTTCCGGCTACAACGTGCTGATCGTGTCCGACCGGCGGGTCTCGCGCGAGCACGTCGCCATTCCGGCGCTGCTGGCCACCTCGGCGATCCATCAGCATCTGGTCGACCGCGGGCTGCGCACCAGCACCGGCCTGGTGGTGGAAACCGGCTCGGCGCGCGAAGTGCATCATTTCGCGCTGCTGGCCGGTTACGGGGCCGAAGCCATCCACCCGTATCTGGCGATGCAGACGCTGGTCGACCTGCACAGCCAGATGACCGGCGGCCTGGGCCCCGACAAAGCCGTCAAGAACTACGTCAAGGCGATCGGCAAAGGGCTGATGAAGGTGATGTCCAAGATGGGCATCTCCACCTACATGAGCTATTGCGGCGCGCAGATCTTCGAGGCGATCGGCCTGTCGCGCGCGGTGGTCGACAAGTATTTCACCGGCACCGCCAGCAACATCGAAGGCATCGGCGTGTTCGAGATCGCCGAGGAAGCGATCCGTCTGCACCACGCCGCGTTCAGCAACGATCCGACGCTGGCGAACATGCTCGATGCCGGCGGCGAATACGCGTACCGGATCCGTGGCGAAGACCATATGTGGACGCCCGATACGATCGCCAAGCTGCAGCATTCGACGCGCGCCAACAGCTACGGCACCTTTCGCGAATATGCGCAGCTCATCAACGACCAGAGCCGCCGTCACATGACGCTGCGCGGCCTGTTCGAGTTCCGCTTCGAGGCCTGCACGCCGGTGCCGATCGAGGAAGTCGAGCCGGCCGTCGAGATCGTCAAGCGCTTTGCCACCGGCGCGATGTCGCTGGGCTCGATCTCGACCGAGGCGCACGCCACGCTGGCGGTGGCGATGAACCGCATCGGCGGCAAGTCGAACACCGGCGAGGGCGGCGAAGACGAGATGCGCTATCGCGCCGAGATGCGCGCCGGCCACTCGACCATCGCCGACGGCGACACGATCGGCTCGGTGATCGGGCAAGACCGCATCGCCGTCGACATTCCGCTGAAGAACGGCGACTCGCTGCGTTCGAAGATCAAGCAGGTGGCCTCGGGCCGTTTCGGCGTCACCGCCCAATACCTGGCCAGCGCCGACCAGTTGCAGATCAAGATGGCGCAGGGCGCCAAGCCCGGCGAGGGCGGCCAGTTGCCCGGCCACAAGGTGTCGGAATACATCGGCAAGCTGCGTTACTCGGTGCCCGGCGTCGGGCTGATCTCGCCGCCGCCGCACCATGACATCTATTCGATCGAAGACCTGGCGCAGCTGATCCACGATCTGAAGAACGCCAACCCGCGCGCCTCGGTGTCGGTCAAGCTGGTGTCGGAAGTCGGTGTGGGCACGGTGGCGGCCGGCGTGAGCAAGGCCAAGGCCGATCACGTGGTCATCGCCGGCCACGACGGCGGCACCGGCGCTTCGCCGCTGTCGTCGATCAAGCATGCCGGCACGCCGTGGGAACTGGGGTTGGCCGAAACGCAGCAGACGCTGGTGCTCAACGGCCTGCGCAGCCGCATCATCGTGCAGGCCGACGGCCAGATGAAGACCGGCCGCGACGTGGTCATCGGCGCGCTGCTGGGCGCCGAGGAATTCGGCTTCGCGACCGCGCCGCTGGTGGTCGAGGGCTGCATCATGATGCGCAAGTGCCACCTGAACACCTGCCCGGTGGGGGTGGCCACGCAAGACCCGGTGCTGCGTGCCAAGTTCCAGGGCAAGCCCGAGCACGTCGTCAACTTCTTCTTCTTCATTGCCGAGGAAGTGCGCGAGCTGATGGCCAGGCTGGGCGTTCGCAGGTTCGAAGACCTGGTCGGCCGCGCTGATCTGCTCGACACCCGCAAGGGCATCGAGCACTGGAAGGCCAAGGGGCTGGATTTCTCGCGCTTGTTCGTGCAGCCGGCGGTGCCGGCCGGCACGCCGTGCCGACAGGTCACGCAGCAGGAACACGGCCTGGAATACGCGCTCGACAACAAGCTGATCGAGTTGTCGCGCCCGGCGCTGGAGCGGCGCGAGAAAGTGTCGTTCATCCTGCCGGTGAAGAACGTCAACCGTACCGTCGGCACCATGCTGTCGGGTGAGGTGGCGCGCCGCTATGGCCATGAGGGCCTGCCCGACGACACCATCCACGTGCAGTTGAAGGGCACCGCCGGCCAGAGCTTCGGCGCGTTCCTGGCGCACGGCATCACGCTCGATCTGGTCGGCGAAGGCAACGACTACGTCGGCAAGGGCCTGTCGGGCGGTCGCATCATCGTGCGGCCGACCAACGACTTCCGCGGCGCCGCGGTCGAGAACATCATCGTCGGCAACACCGTGATGTACGGCGCGCTCGACGGCGAAGCGTTCTTCTCGGGCGTGGCCGGCGAGCGCTTCTGCGTGCGCAACTCCGGGGCCACCGCAGTGGTCGAAGGCACCGGCGACCATGGCTGCGAATACATGACCGGCGGCACCGTCATCGTGCTGGGCGCCACCGGCCGCAACTTCGCAGCCGGCATGTCGGGCGGCATCGCCTATCTCTACGACCCCGAGGGCCAGTTCGAGGCGCGCTGCAACCACGCCTCGGTGGAGCTCGACGGGGTGCTGTCGACCGCCGAGCAACTGGTGCAGACCGACCCGGCGATCTGGCATCGCGGCGAATGCGACGAGATCATCCTGAAGACGCTGATCGAAAAACACTTCAGGCTGACCGGCAGCGAACGCGCGCGCGCCATTCTCGACGATTGGGATCGCAGCCGCGCAGCGTTCGTCAAGGTGTTCCCGAGCGAGTACAAGCGTGCACTGGGCGAACTGCACGCCAAGCGCCAGCAGTTGCAGCAGCAGGAAAGGTCCGTGGCCTGAGCCACGGACCGGTGAAATCAGAGCGAAGCGAACGAGATCAGCGACATGGGTAAAGTCACCGGTTTTCTCGAGTACCAGCGCTTGCAGGAAGCGGCGGAAGACGCACAGCACCGGCTGCGCCACTACCGCGAGTTCGTGCTGCACCTGAGCGATGAACAGGCGGCGATGCAGGGCGCGCGTTGCATGGATTGCGGCATTCCGTTCTGTCAGAGCGGCTGTCCGGTCAACAACATCATTCCCGACTGGAACGACCTGGTCTATCGCGGCAACTGGCAGCTTGCGCTCGACACGCTGCATTCGACCAACAACTTCCCCGAGTTCACCGGCCGTGTCTGCCCGGCGCCGTGCGAAGCCGCCTGCACCTTGAACATCAACAACGACCCGGTCGGCATCAAGTCGATCGAGCACGCGATCATCGACAAGGGCTGGGAGATGGGCTGGGTGCAGCCGCAGCCGCCGACGGTGAAGACCGGCAGGAAGGTCGCGGTGGTCGGTTCGGGCCCGGCCGGCATGGCCAGTGCGCAGCAGCTTGCGCGTGCCGGCCACGACGTCACCGTGTTCGAGAAGAACGATCGCGTCGGCGGCTTGCTGCGCTATGGCATTCCCGACTTCAAGATGGAGAAGTCGCACATCGATCGGCGCGTGGCGCAGATGGAAGCCGAAGGCGTGCAGTTTCGCACCGGCGTGTTCGTCGGCAAGGAACCGCTGCCGGCCGGCATCACCAGTTGGGCGCTCGAACACGTTTCGCCCGAGACGCTGCTGGCCGAATTCGATGCCGTGGTGCTGAGCGGTGGTGCCGAGATGCCGCGCGATCTGCCGGTGCCGGGGCGCGAGCTGGCCGGCGTGCACTTCGCGATGGAGTTCCTGCCGCAGCAGAACAAGACCGTGGCCGGCGACCCGGTGCCGGGTCAGATCCTGGCCACCGGCAAGCACGTGGTGGTGATCGGCGGCGGCGATACGGGTTCCGACTGCGTCGGCACCAGCAACCGGCAGGGCGCCGCCTCGGTGCTGCAGTTCGAACTGATGCCGCAGCCGCCCGATCATGAAAACAAGGCGCTGACCTGGCCCTACTGGCCGTACAAGCTGCGCACCTCGTCGTCGCACGAAGAAGGCTGCGAGCGCGACTGGGCCGTCACCACCAAGGCGTTCCGGGGCGATGCCGAAGGCCGCGTCACCTCGCTGGTGGCCGCGCGCGTCGAATGGCAGAAAGACCCGGCCACCGGCCAGATGAAGATGGCCGAAGTGCCGGATTCCGAATTCGAGATTCCGGCCGACCTGGTGCTGTTCGCGATGGGCTTCGTGTCACCGATCGCCACCGTGCTCGATGCCTTCGGCGTCGAGCGCGACGTTCGCGGCAACGCCCGCGCCAGCACCGAGGGTGATGCTTCGTACCGTACCAACGTCGGCAAGGTGTTCGCCGCCGGCGACATGCGGCGCGGCCAGTCGCTGGTGGTGTGGGCGATCCGCGAGGGGCGGCAGTGCGCGCGCGCGGTCGATGAGTTCCTGATGGGGGCTTCCGAGCTGCCGCGCTGAGCGGGGGCTTGGCTTAGAAGCGCGCCGCTTCGGCGTGCGCGCTATCCTTGATCGCCTTCGCTGCTGCTGCTACGGCACTTGTACATGCCCATCGAAGTCACGCTCATCACCGTATCGCCTTCCTGATTGATCACTTCCTGACGCACGCGCACGATGCCGCGGTCGGGCTTGCTTTGCGAACGGCGGGCCTCGATCACGCATACGCGTGCGCGCAGCCGGTCGCCGGGGCGCACCGGTTTGATCCAGCGCAGCTCGTCGATGCCGGGCGAGCCCATGCTGGCCAGCGGCGAGATGTAGTGATCGACCAGTAGCCGCATCAGGATCGAGCCGGTCAGCCAGCCGCTGGAAATCAGTCCGCCGTAGATGCTGTGGCGTGCGGTTTCGGCGTCGAGGTGGAATGGCTGCGGGTCATAGCGCTTGGCGAATTCGATGATTTCCTGCTCGGTGACCAGGTAGTCGCCGAATTCGGCCACCTCGCCGACGCGGTAGTCTTCGAAATAACGCTGCTTGAAAGGAATGCTCGTCATCGTGTTCGTCTCTTCATCGGGCCGGCCGTTCGCGGCACACTACGATAATTGAAAAGCGCGCTCCCGACGATGACCCAGCCCAGCTCCTCCGATTCCGGCGCCGGCGTGCGCATCGACAAATGGCTGTGGGCGGCGCGCTTCTTCAAGACGCGCAGCCTGGCCCAGCAGGCGATCGAAGCCGGCCACGTGCTGGTGGCCGGCCAGCGCGTAAAGCTGGCGCGGCCGGTGCGTGCTGGCGACCAGCTTCGCGTGCGTGCCGGCGACGACGAGGTGGAGCTGCGCGTGCTGGCGCTTTCCGATCGGCGCGGCCCGGCCAGCGTGGCCCAGCAGCTCTACCAGGAAAGCGCCGAATCGCAGCAGCGGCGTGCTGCGCGGCAGCAGGCGCGGCGCGAGTTCGCCGAGCCGGCGCAGGCCATCCCGAGCGGCCGGCCGACCAAGCGCGACCGGCGGCGGCTGGAGCGTTTTACCGGCAGCTGAGCCGATCTGCGGCCTGCCGGGGCACGGTCTGCCGGAGCGGCCCCCCGCCCACCGGCCGAAACGAAGTGCACTGATTGTTGCAAAAGCCACCATCTGACAGGCCGCTGCCGACCGCTCGCCCTGGCAGAAATCCGCTTCGTCGGTAAGCCGACGAAACCGGAACAAATTCCCGCTGTTCGAGCGATACGCTGATGATCTGGAATACATCATCGCGTCAGTGAGGATGGAGCCCATGCGCGTGAATTTGCCGGTAACCGAGAACGAGTTTGACTACCCTGCCGACCAGATGCTGATGTCGGTGACCGATCTCGACAGCCACATTCAATATTGCAACGCAGCATTTGCTGCGGTCAGCGGTTATTCCGAACAGGAACTGGTCGGGGAGCCGCACAACCTGATCCGCCATCCCGACATGCCGCCGGAAGCTTTCCGCGACATGTGGAAGACGATTCGCGGCGGCCGACCATGGTCGGCGGTGGTGAAGAACCGCCGCAAGAATGGCGATCACTACTGGGTGATGGCCAACGTCACGCCGATCGTCGAGAACGGCAAACCGGTCGGCTACATGTCGGTGCGCACCAGGCCGACGCGGGCGCAGATCGGCGCTGCCGAGAAGCTGTACGCCGAGATGCGCGCGTCGACGGCCGCCGGACGGCCGAAATGGGTGCTGCGCAATGGCGCGCTGGTGCGCGCCACCGTGCTGGGCCGCACGCTGGCGGCGCTCAAGCCCGACGTCGAGGCGCGCATGCTGCTGGCGCTGTGCCTGGCGGCGGCGACCCAGTTGCCGCCGCTGCTGCTCGATCTGGCCGCACCGTGGCGGTATCTGCTGCAGGCCGGGCTGACGGCGGCCGCGGTCGGCGCCGGCCTGTGGTGGCTGCGCGCCAGCATCGCCACGCCCTTGCGGCGTGCCACCGACTATGCGGCGTCGATGGCGGCCGGCGACTTGCAGCAGCGACTCGAATCGAGCCACGGCGGCGCGATCGGCATGATGGCGCGCTCGCTGAGCCAGCTCAACGTGAATTTCCTGGCCATCGTCACCGACGTGCGCGGCCAGATCGCCAGCCTGACCGTTGCCACGTCGGAAATCGCCAAGGGCACGGCCGATTTGTCGGCGCGCACCGAAACCCAGGCCAGCAGCCTGGAACAGACCGCGGCGTCGATGCACCAGTTGTCGGAATCGGTGCGGCAGAACGCCGAGGTGGCCGGCGACGCGTCGGCGCGGACCGAGCGCGCCAGCGCTGCGGCCGGCAGCGGCCACGAGCACGTCTCCGACGTGGTCAAGACCATAAGCGAAATCCAGCAGTCGTCGGAAAAGGTCTCCGAGATCATCCAGGTGATCGAATCGATCGCTTTCCAGACCAACATCCTGGCGCTGAACGCGGCGGTGGAAGCGGCGCGCGCCGGTGAACAGGGACGCGGTTTTGCCGTGGTGGCTGAGGAAGTGCGTGCGCTGGCGCAGCGCACTTCAGGGGCGGCCAAAGAGGTGAGATCGCTGATCCTGGAGTCGGTGGAGCGCGTCGACAAGGGCATCACCATCGTCGACGAGGCGCGCCGTTCGATGAACGACATCCTGGCCTCGATCGGCGATCTGGATCGCCTGATCGAATCGATCAGCGTTGCCGCTGCTCAGCAGTCGACCGGCATTTCGCAGGTGAACGACGCGGTGACGCAACTCGATGACGTGACGCAGCAGAACGCAGCATTGGTCGAGCAGTCGGCGGCCGCCACCGAGTCGTTGCGCGAGCAATCGATCGCGCTGACGCAGACGGTGAAGATGTTCAAGGTCTGATCGAAGCAGAACAGACGCGTGCGATCGGCCCGCTGTCGGGCCTGAGCATCGACACGCGCCAATACGAGCGCAGCCTGGCTGCTGCGCTCACAACGGGGAACAACTATCTTGCAATTCACTCTACGGCGGCTGCCTGGGCACGAACGGCCTTGGCGTTGCGTGTTCGCCACGTGCAAGCGGGGTGCTGACCGTCTGGTCGGCGCCATCGGCCACTCGTCGTTGGGGCCGCCGTCCAATCGGCGCTTCTTTACGTCTAAACAAAACTAGCTTCACCACTCCTATCGCAAGGTTGAAGCTGTGGTCTGTGTCTGCCGCGTGCCGGCGAAGCGCAACAACAGGTCCGCGTCTTCATTCGTCAATTTCATCATCGGATCGATGATCGTGTTTCAGATGCGGCAAGCATTCATGAATCACGAAGCAGGTTCGGTTGCAGCACAAACGGAGAACAAAGCATGCGTATGAACTTGCCGGTGACCCAGAGCGAGTTCGACTACCCGGCAGACCAGATGCTGGTCTCGGTAACCGATCTCGACAGCCACATCCAATACTGCAACCAGGCGTTCGTCGCGGTCAGCGGCTTTTCCGAACAGGAACTGATCGGGCAGCCGCACAACCTGATCCGCCACCCCGACATGCCGCCGGAAGCCTTCCGCGACATGTGGAAGACGATCCGCGGCGGCCGGCCCTGGTCGGCGGTGGTGAAGAATCGCCGCAAGAATGGCGATCACTACTGGGTGATGGCCAACGTCACGCCGATCGTCGAGAACGGCAAGCCGGTCGGCTACATGTCGGTGCGCACCAAGCCGACGCGGGCGCAGATCAACGCCACCGAGAAGCTGTATGCGCAGATGAGCGAACGCGGCTCGGGCGGCGGCTTGAAGTGGGTCTTGCGCAGCGGCATGGTGGTGCGCAACACGATGTTCGGCCGGCTGCGCCATGCGCTGCGCCCCGACGTCGGCGCGCGTCTGCTGATCGCGCTGCTGCTGCCGGTGCTGACGCTGGCGGGGACCGCGCAATTGCTGCCGCTGCTGACCGAATTGGCGACGCCGTGGAACTATGCGATCTGTGCCGTCGCCAGCGCGGCGGCCGTCGGGGCCGGGCTGTGGTGGCTGCGCAGCACCATTTCCGAGCCGCTGAGCCAGGCCACCGATTTTGCTGCCGCCATGGCGGCCGGCGACCTGCAGCGGCGGCTCGAGTCGGATCGCAGCGATTCAGTGGGCGCCATGATGCGAGCCTTGAACCAGCTCAACGTGAACTTCCTGGCCATCGTCACCGACGTGCGCAGCCAGATCGCGGGGCTGACCATTGCCACCTCGGAAATCGCCAAGGGCACCACGGATCTGTCGGCGCGCACCGAGACCCAGGCCAGCAGCCTGGAGCAGACCGCGGCGTCGATGCAGGAGTTGTCGGAATCGGTGCGCCAGAGCGCTGAAGTGGCGAGCGATGCGGCGACGCGTACCGGCCAGGCCAGCGGCGCGGCCGGCAGCGGTCACGAGCGTGTCTCCGACGTGGTCAAGACGATGGGCGAGATCCAGCAGTCGTCCGAGAAGGTCTCCGACATCATCCAGGTGATCGAGTCGATCGCGTTCCAGACCAACATCCTGGCCTTGAACGCGGCGGTGGAAGCAGCGCGCGCCGGCGAGCAAGGGCGCGGCTTTGCGGTAGTGGCCTCGGAAGTGCGCGCGCTGGCGCAGCGCACCTCGGGCGCGGCCAAGGAAGTGAAGGCGCTGATCCTGGAATCGGTGGAACGGGTCGACAAGGGCATCACGATCGTCGACGACGCACGCCGCTCGATGAACGACATCCTGGCCTCGATCGAAGACCTGAACCGGCTGATCTCGACGATCAGCACCGCGTCGCACGAGCAGTCGACCGCCGTCGGTCAAGTCAACGAAGCGGTGGCGCAGATCGATACGGTGACGCAGCAGAATGCGGCGCTGGTGGAGCAGTCGGCGGCCGCTACCGAGTCGCTGCGCGAGCAGGCAGTGGCGCTGACCCGGGCCGTGCAGGTGTTCAAGGTCTGATTCCCGCTCCGCCGTCGAGCGGCGGGGCAGGGCATCAGGCGCCAAGATGGGCCGGCGCTTACGGGTGATCGGCGCCCATCTGGCCGTTGCGGGTGACGCGGCTTCCGTTATTCGCGTTGCCGTTGCTGCCGCCCTGCGCCAGCAGCCACGACAGCGCGCTGGAACACGCGAACAGCGCCCACAGCGCGAAAAAGCCGATCGTGTAGGCGGCTTCGCGGCTCAGCGCCGACTCGGCATCGCCGCCGAACTGGTGCGGATCGAACAGCGAAAACAGCAGCCCCTCGGCCACGATCGCGACCAGGAAGGCGGGCCACAAAACCTGCATCATGAAGCGGCCCAGCCGACGTTCGCCGAATTTTGGGGCGTCCATCATGGTGTCTCCTCTTTCTGATTGGCGCTGATGATATCGGGTTTTTTTCGTCAGCGGCCCGTGGCGCGCAGCTCGACCGGGGCGTCGAAACCGCTCACCCGCTGATGCACCAATCGCCACTGCCGGCCGGGATCCTCGATCTGCACCTGCCAATGGCCACCGACCGGCAGCGTTGCCGCCGCGCGGTAGCTGCCGTTGCCGATGCGCTGCATCGACCAATTGGCGTCGAGTTCGGCGCGCGTGGCGTGCACCAGGCTCAGCATCAGCGTGTCAGGCCATTCGATGCCCGGCTTGGCTTGCAGTTGCAGCAGCACCGCGGGGCCGTCGGCGTCGCGCACGCCGCGCAGCTCACCCTGCAGGCCGAGCACCGTTGCCTGATGGTCGCGAGCCAGTTGCTGGTTGATCGCGCGCCCCTCGCGATAGTAGTCATCGACGACCAGCGAATTGTTGGCGCTGGCGGCCAGCCACAGCATGAAGAAGCCGCCGATCAGCGCGGCGCCGGGTGCCAGCATCAGCAGCCAGGGCCAGCGCTGCCGATACCAGGGCGGTGGTGCGATCGTAACGTCGTTCATCAGATCTCTTTCCATTTCAGCGCGGCACGAAGAACGTAGCAGCTGCACGTGTCGCCACATTGGGGTCGTCGACGGCGTGCACCTTGAACGACACGCGGTTGCTGCCCGGTTCGCCATTGCCCGGCATCACGCGCACCGTGACCGGCACCAGCCGCACGCCGGCCGGACCGACTTCGAATTCGGTCTCGCCTGACACGAAGACGGTCGGCAGCCCGTCGACCGATACGTGGAAGCGGCGTGTCGTCTCGGTCGGGTTGATGATCTGCAGCCGATAGCCGTTCTCGATCATGCCTTCCTCGACCTCGCGGCCGAGCACGCGGTCGCGCATCACGTCGACCTTCAGCGGCGTGCGCATGGCCAGATGCACGCCGAGCGTGCCGGTGATCAGCACCAGCAGCGCCGTGTAGATCAGCACGCGCGGGCGCAGCAGGCGGGCCATCGGGCCGCGCGCGTTGGGCTTGCGTTCGATGATGTTTTCGGTGGTGTAGCGGATCAGGCCACGCGGGTAGCCCATCTTGTCCATCACCTGATTACAGCCATCGATACAGGCGGCGCAGCCGATGCACTCATACTGCAGGCCTTCGCGGATGTCGATGCCGGTGGGACAGACCTGCACGCAGATGCTGCAATCGACGCAGTCGCCCAGGCCGAGCGTGCTCGGGTCGGCCTTGCGCGAACGCGAACCGCGCGGGTCGCCGCGCAGCCGGTCATAGGTGATGACCATCGTGTCCTTGTCGAACATCGCGCTCTGGAAGCGCGCATACGGACACATGTACTTGCAGACCTGCTCGCGCATGAAGCCGGCATTGCCCCAGGTGGCAAAGCCGTAGAACAGCACCCAGAAGGTCTGCCAGGGGCCGAGCGAGAAGCTCGTCAGCGCCGGCAGCAGCTCGCGGATCGGCGTGAAATAGGCGACGAAGCTGATGCCCGTCCACAGCGCCAGTACGATCCACGCGGCGTGCTTGGCGGCCTTGCGCGCCAGCTTTTCGGCCGACATCGGCGCCTTGTCGAGACGCATCCGCTGGCTGCGGTCGCCCTCGATCTTGCGCTCGATCCACATGAACATCTCGGTGTAGACCGTCTGCGGACAGGCGAAGCCGCACCACAGCCGACCGGCAACCGCGGTGAACAGGAACAGACTGAGCGCGCTGATGACCAGCAGCGCGCTCAGATAGATGAAGTCTTGCGGATAGAGAACCAGCCCGAACAGATAGAAGCGCCGCGCTTCGAGATCGAACAGCACGGCGGGGCGGCTGCCCCAAGTCAGCCACGGCAGTCCGTAGAACAGGATCTGCGTGAACCAGACCAATCCCCAGCGCCAGCCGGCGAACAAGCCGGTGACGGCGCGAGGATAGATCTTGCGCCGTACTTCATACAGCGCAACTTCGGTTTCAACCGGTGCGGCCGCGGGCGGCCGCACGCCTTGGTCGATTTGGGGCTCGCGCGCGTTCAATCCGATGCCTTCGCGGGATCGTTGGACAAACTCCAGACATAGGCGGCCAGCAGATGAATCTTGCCTTCGCCGAGCGTGTCCTTGAACGCGGGCATGCGATTGCCGCGTCCTTTGTTGATCGACTCGATGATCGACGCCATGCCGCCGCCGTACAGCCAGATGCGGTCGGTCAGGTTGGGCGCGCCGACGGCCGGATTGCCTTTGCCGTCGTTGCCGTGGCAGGCGGCGCAGACGCCGAACTTCGATTTGCCCAGCGCGGCGCGCGCCGGATCATGGCCGCTGCCGGACAGCGACAGCACGTAATGCGCGACGTTCTCGACGTCGGCCGCGCCGCCCAGCGCTGCGCCCATCGGCGGCATCTGACCGCTGCGGCCTTCCATGATCGTTGGCTTGATCATGGCCGGGTCGCCGCCGTACAGCCAGTCGCGGTCGGTCAGGTTCGGAAAGCCGCGGCTGCCGCGCGCGTCGGATCCGTGGCACTGCACGCAGTAGGTCAGGTACAGCCGCTCGCCGATCTCGCGGCCTTGCGGGTCGGCCGCGACCTTTTTCACATCCTGTGCCAGGAAGCGCGCGAACAAGGGCTCGACGACCTGATTGACCTTGTCGGTTTCTTCCTTGTACTGGCTGAGCTGGCTCCAGCCGAGCACACCCTGGTAGGTGCCCAGACCGGGGTACAGGATCAGATAGCCGACACTGAAGACACAGGTGATCAGGAACATCCCGAGCCACCAGCGCGGCAACGGGTTGTTGTATTCCTCCAGCGTCTCATCCCATTTGTGGCCGGTGGTGTCGACGGCCTTGCCGGGTGCTTTGCCGCGGGCCAGCGCCAGTGCCAGCCAGACGCAGAAGGCGATGCTGACCAGCGTGACGATCGAGATGTAGAGGCTCCAGCCGGAGCCGATGAAGTCAGCCATGTTCTAGTCCTTTTCGGCGAACGGCAGGTTCGCGGCTTCTTCGAAACGAGCCCGCTTGGTCTTGTCCCAGGCCCACAGCACGATGCCGACAAACAGCACCAGACTCACGACGGCGATCACGCCGCGCAGCACATTGACGTCCATTTCTGGCTCCTGCCGTTCAGCGCGGCGGATTCGCCGGGTTCGGCACGCTCGCCAGCGCGGTGCCGAGGCCTTGCAGATAGGCGATCAGGGCATCCATTTCGGTGCGGTCCTTCAGCGCTTCCGGAGCTGCAGCGATGTCTTCGTCGGAGTAGGGATGGCCGAGCGTGCGCAGCACTTCCATCTTCTTGCGGATCGAGCTGGCGTCGGCAGCCGTCTTGGCCAGCCACGGATAGGCCGGCATGTTCGACTCGGGTACCAGATCGCGCGGGTTGAGCAGGTGCACGCGGTGCCATTCGTCGCTGTAGCGGCCGCCGACCCGCGCCAGATCCGGCCCGGTGCGCTTGCTGCCCCACTGGAACGGACGGTCGTAGACGAACTCGCCGGCCACCGAGTAGTGGCCGTAACGTTCGGTCTCGGCGCGGAACGGCCGGATCATCTGCGAGTGACAGTTGTAGCAACCTTCACGAACGTAGATGTCGCGGCCGGTGAGTTCCAGCGCGCTGTGCGGCTTCAAGCCTGCCACCGGCTCGGTGGTGGATTTCTGGAAGAACAGCGGGACGATCTCGACCAGACCACCGAAGCTGATCGCCACGATGATCAGCACGATCATCAGCGGCAGGTTCTTTTCGACCAGGGAGTGAGAGAACTTCATGTTCGGTCTTCCGTCTTGTCAGGCATGAGCCGGGGTGGTCTGCGGAATCACCGCATCGATCGCCTTGCCGGCGCGGATCGTCATCATGCAGTTCCACAACATGATCACCATGCCGACCAGGTACAGCACGCCGCCCAGCACGCGCACCATCCAGTACGGATACGAAGCCTTCACCGATTCGACGAACGCATAGGTCAGCGTGCCGTCGGGGTTGGTGGCGCGCCACATCAGGCCTTGCATGACGCCGGCGATCCACATCGACGCGATGTACAGCACGACGCCGATGGTCGCGACCCAGAAGTGCACCTCGATGGCGCGGCGGCTGTACATCTGCGTGCCGCCGAACAGGCGCGGCATCAGGTAGTAGATCGAGCCCATCGAGATGAAACCGACCCAGCCCAGCGCACCCGCGTGCACGTGGCCCACTGTCCAGTCGGTGTAGTGCGACAGCGCGTTGACGGTCTTGATCGACATCATCGGACCTTCGAAGGTCGACATGCCGTAGAACGACAAGGACACGATCAGGAACTTCAGGATCGGGTCTTCACGCAGTTTGTGCCAGGCACCCGACAGCGTCATGATGCCGTTGATCATGCCGCCCCACGACGGCGCCAGCAGGATCAGCGAGAAGATCATGCCGATGCTCTGGGCCCAGTCGGGCAGCGCGGTGTAGTGCAGGTGGTGCGGGCCGGCCCACATGTACGTGAAGATCAGTGCCCAGAAGTGCACGATCGACAGGCGATACGAGTAGATCGGGCGGTCGACCTGCTTCGGGATGAAGTAGTACATCATGCCCAGGAAGCCGGCGGTCAGGAAGAAGCCCACCGCGTTGTGGCCGTACCACCATTGCACCATCGCGTCCTGCACGCCGGCGTAGGCCGAATACGACTTGGTCAGCGTCACCGGCAGCGCGGCACTGTTGACGATGTGCAGCACCGCCACGGTAAGGATGAACGCGCCGTAGAACCAGTTCGCCACGTAGATGTGCGGCGTGCGGCGCTTGGCGATGGTGCCGAAGAAAACGATCGCGTACGACACCCACACCAGCGCGATCAGGATGTCGATCGGCCATTCGAGCTCGGCGTATTCCTTGCTGCTGGTGATGCCCAGCGGCAGCGTGATGGCGGCCGCGACGATCACCGCCTGCCAGCCCCAGAACGTGAAGGCTGCCAGTTTGGGTGCGAACAATGGAACCTGACAGGTTCGCTGCACCACGAAATACGAAGTGGCGAACAGCGCGCAGCCCCCGAACGCGAAGATCACCGCGTTGGTGTGCAAGGGCCGTAGGCGGCTGTAGGTGGTCCACGGCAGGTCGAAGTTCAGTGCGGGCCAGGCAAGCTGGGCCGCGATCAGAACCCCGACCAACATGCCGACGAACCCCCAGACGACTGTCATCACCGAGAATTGCCGCACAACCGTGTAGTTGTAGTTGCGGCTGGCCAAGTCAGCGCTCATTCTTTCCCCCATTGGACATCGAAACATTATCGATAACCGCCGATGCGACGGTTTTGCGCTGCATCAAATACGGACCCGCGCTGCATGGCGGGGTTGCGCCGATGCCGCAGGCGCTTCAATCCTGCGGGCGCGAACAAGCATCGCGCTGGTCGTTGCGCGGCACTGGCGAATCGTCATCGAGCAGGATGCTGTGCGCCGGGCCGTCCATGTCATCGAACTGCCCGGAACCGGACATGCGCAGGAACACCCAGACCGCAAGCGCGGTGATCAGGAGGCTGACCGGGATCAGCAGATACAAGGCTTCCATTCAGGCTTTTCCTCGCCGTGGGATCAGCCGCAGCGCGTTGGCAACGACGAACAGCGAGCTGGCGGACATGCCTAGAGCTGCCAGCCATGGAGGCACCCATCCGACTGCGGCAGCCGGGATAGCGATCGTATTGTAGAGCATCGCCCAGCCCAAATTCTGCCGCACGATGCGGCGCGTCTGGCCGGCCAGGCGGCGCAGCCGCAGCAGCTCGGTCAGCGAATCGCCGAGCAGCACCACGCTGGCCGACGTGCGCGCCAGCGCCGTGGCATGGCCGACCGCCACCGACACGTCGGCGGCGGCCAGCACCGGCGCGTCATTGATGCCGTCGCCGACCATCATCACGCGCCGGCCGGCGCGCTGCAGCGATTCGATGTAGGCCAGCTTGCGCGCCGGCTCGGCGCCGCCTTGCCAATCGGCCAGACCCAGTTCGGCGGCCATCCTGCCGACCGTGGCCACGCGGTCGCCCGACACCAGGTGCACGCGCAGCCCCTGCGTGGCCAGCTCGGCGACGACCTGGCGCGCCTCGTCGCGCAGCACGTCGCGTAGGTGGATGACGGCCAGCGGGCCGATTTCGTCGGCCAGCCAGACGTGCGAGTCGGCGCCGGCTTCGGAGTCGGCGGCCTTGTCGATCGCGACGCCCTGACCAGCCGCCCGATGCGCTGGCGACCAGTCGCTGATGAACGAGGCGGCGCCGAGCCGGTAGCGACGGCCGTCGAGCGTGGCTTCCAGGCCCAGGCCGGGCGTGGAGGCGATGTCGGTGGGGCCGGCGTCGGCGTTGCCGTCGCGATGCGAGGCGTCAGCCTGCGAGTCTGTCTGCGCGCTGTCTGCGGGCGCCGAGCCGCGCGCTTCATCATGTTCGGCGCTCGCTTGACGGATCGCTTCGGCCAGCGGGTGCGCCTGTCCTTGTTCGAGCCGCGCCGCCAGCTGCAGAACCTGCTGCGCCGACAGCTTCGCCGGCGGCGCGCTGCCGCCGGCCACGTGCGCCGCGGCCGGCTGCGCGGCCAGAGCATGAACCGCCACCACCCGCGGCTGCCCGCGCGTGAGCGTGCCGGTCTTGTCGAACACCACGTCGGTGCAGGTGGCCAGCGCTTCCAGCGCGTCGCCGCGCACGATCAGCGCGCCGCGCCGCAGCGCCGCGCCGCTGGCCGCCGCCAGCGCCGCCGGCGTGGCCATCGACAGCGCGCACGGGCACGACACGACCAGCACCGCGATCGCGACCGGCAGCGCACGCTGCGCATCGATCGCCAGCCACGTCAGCCAGACGCCGGCCGCCAGCACGAGCAAGGCGGCGACGAACACGCGCGCCACGTGATCGGCCAGCCCGGCCAGCCGCGGGCGGTCGGCGGCGGCGCGCCCGGCCAGCCGCTCGATGGTCGAGATGGCGCTGTCCTGCGCCGGGCGCAGCGCACGCAGCAGCACCGGATTGCCGGCGTTGATCGCGCCGCCCAGCACTTCGTCGCCGGTGCGTCGCGGCACGGGTGCTGATTCGCCGGTCAACAGCGACTGGTCGATCGCGGTGGCGCCGGCAACGATGCGGGCATCGACGGCGATGCGTTCGCCCACTGCGGCGCGGAACAGGTCGCCGGCGGCCAGCCGCGTGGCCGGCACGCGCTCGGTGCTGACGCCGTCGGCAGCCACCAGCGTCACCGCGTCGGGCAGCGCGGCGGCCATCGCGTCTACCGCCCGGCTGGCGCGGCTGCGCATCGTCCATTCCAGATAGCGTGCGCCCAGCAGCAGGAACACGAACATCGTCACCGAGTCGAAATAGACTTCGCCATGCCCGCTGAGCGTGGCCCACAGGCTGGCGGTGAACGCCGCCACCAGCCCGATCACCACCGGCACGTCCATGCCCACCGTGCGCGCGCGCAGGTCGCGCCAGGCGCCGGCGAAGAACGGCGTAGCGGAATACAGCATCACCGGCAGCGTCAGCAGCAGGCTGGCCCAGCGCATCAGCGACGCCCATTCGGGCTCCAGGTCGCCGGGCGTCGAGAACCAGGCCGGCGCCGCATACATCATCACCTGCATCATGCCCAGGCCGGCCACGAACAGGCGTTGCAGCAACTGCCGGCTGGTGCGGCGGATCTGGTCTTCGCGCTGGCGCACGTCGAACGGCCGCGCGCGATAGCCGATGCGCAGCAGCGCCGCCAGCAGCGCCGACAGCGCGACCTTGGAGGTGTTCCAGCGCACGGTGGCGCGGCCGGTGCTCAGATTGACCTGCGCCGCTTCGACGCCGGGCTGCGCCAGCAGCCGCTGTTCGAGCAGCCAGACGCAGGCGCCGCAGTGCATGCCATCGACCAGCAGCGTTGCTTCGCAGTGTTCGCCGTCGCGGCGCACGAAGCGCTGCTGCACCTCGGGTTCGTCGTACAGCCGCAGCGGCGCCGGGGCGCTCGGGGCGGCGGCGCCCCCGGTCGTGTCGCGCAAGGCCGGGCCGAGCTCGGCCGGATCGATGTCGACCGTGCTGCTGGCACCGCTGCGCTGCCGGTAATAGCGCTCGAAGCCGGCGGCGACGATGGTCTGCGCCACCGTCTGGCAGCCGGTGCAGCACATCGGGCGCTGCTCGCCGTCGATGCGCACCAGCCAGCGGCCGGCGTCGCGTTCGGCGATCGCCTGCCCGCAGTGATAGCAGCGCAGTCCCGTGGCTGCGCTCGGGGTGTCGGCTGCCGAGTTCATCGCAGCCAGCTTATACAGGCATCGATCAGCGGATGCAGATGCTGCGTGGGATCGAGCCGCGCCAGGCCAGCCACGCCGAAGGCGATGACCAGCAGGCCGCCGGCGCGGCGCAGCCAGGGCCGGTCGAGCAGGCCGGCGGCGCGTTGCGCCAGCCAGCCCAGCAGCAGCAGGTTGGGCAGCGTGCCCAACCCGAACGCCAGCGCCAGCGCCGCGCCGTGCTGCGCGCTGCCGGACACCAGCGCCGCTACCAGCACGCCATAGACCATGCCGCAAGGCAGCCAGCCCCACAAGGCACCGGCCAGAAAGCTGCCGCTCAGGCCGCCGCGCCGGGTGGCGCGGATCGCCAGCGGCTGCACGCGGCGCCACACGCCGGTGCCCAGCGGTTCGAGCACGCGCAGCAGCCGGTTCCAACCGAGCAGGTACAGGCCCAGCGCGATCATGACGACGCTGGCCAGCGCAAAGCCGATCTGCTGCACCGGCAGCAGATGCTGCGCCAGCCAGGCGGTGGACCCGACGCCGCCGGCCAGCGCGCCGGCGGCCGTGTAGCTGCTGATGCGCCCGGCGTTCATCGCCACGCGCGAGGCCCAGGCGGCCAGCGCCTCGTTCGGCGCCGTCGACAGCAGCGCCGTGCCGTCGCCCGATACCGAGCGGATCGGGATCACGCGGCCGCGCGAGCCGGTGAGCGCGATCACGCCGCCGCACATGCCGGCACAGTGGATGCCGCCCAGCAGCCCCACCAGAAACACCGACGTCAGCGAAAGTTCGATCACCCTGTATACCCGGCAGCGGGAGGCTGCTGATGAAGCGGAGGCGTCATTGCAGGCGACGGCCACGCGGCCGTGCGAACGCCGTGCAATCATAGCGAGGAATGGTTGGAAGCGATTGCATCAGATCAAGGAACGGCGGCCGCCAGCGGCGACGAGAACGCGTGCGCTTGCGCGCGCCCCGTTACCTTGCAGCGTGGCAAGCTCGAAGAATCGTTGCTAAGATCCCGGCGGACTCGCCCAGTTGGGGCCTTTGACATCGCTCTCGCCGATATGACCCCGCCGCCAACTACTTGTCGAGATCTCGTACCCGTCCAAGCAAATCGGCACCGATGGCTGGCCACACTGATAGTGGTCCTGTGCTGCGGGTTGCTGACCGCCTGCGGCGAGACGCTGCTTCAAGCCCGCCGTTCGATGGACCCTTCCACCAACCCGTGGCTGCGCGATTTTCCGAATGCCACGAGCGCAAGCCAGTGCCAGAACATTGGCGAGCGTTGCCGCGCCGCCTCTTACGGCGTGCAAGCGAGCGTCGACCTCTGCAATCAGGCATTGGATCGATGCGCAAACCGCATGTGGGCCAATGTCGTTCTCGAGCAGCAAGAGAAAGAGCGCCGTCAGCGAGAAGAAGAGCGGCAGGCCGCGCTGCGGCGTGATGAGGAAGCGCGCCGCCGCGCGCAAGCGCAGGCCGTGGCCTCCCAGCCGGCGCCTGGTCGGTCGGCCGGTCCGGCCATGGCGGCGGCCGGTCAGCAAACGCCGAACCGCGCGGCCCAAGGGGGTGTCGTGGCCGGTCAGCGTTGCACCTTGACCAGCCCGGACACCATGCGCTGTCAAGGTTTTCCGGTGCCGCCGAATTTGAGCTTCATGAAGCCCGGTTCAGTGTTTGGCGGCACCTACTTCCTGCAAACCCAGGTCGAGGCCGGCCCGTTCTTGAACATCGCGGACGCGTCCATCGCCGTCGGCGTGACCGAAGACGAAGCTGAGCGGGTCGGATATCGAATGAGAGACGGAGTGATGCCGGGTAGCCAGTTGCGATGGCATCGCTCGTTCTTGCCTGCGTTACGCCCCCCGGTGCCGGGCTTGCCTTCATCCCTGGCATGGAAGTGCGAAGGCAATAGCGGATTGCATTGGTTCGCTTACGTTGGGGCCTGGGCACAGCATCCGGACGATCCAAGCCTTTGGGCGGTGGGCAGCGGGGGTTTCCGCTACAAGAAAAATGTTCCTACTGCATATGGCGCGACCTGTGGCTGGCCCAGCAGGCAGGAGGCCGTGATGGCTGCCTGGCGCATCGCGCGAGACAAGCTCGGCACGGCGCCAGCCGCAGCCTGGGTGATGAGCGGAATCAACAGCTTCGTTCAGGCGGAACAAGTGCAAGAAGGTATCTATGGCGGACAGTGGCCGATGTCCTTCTACGCGCGCCGCTGCATGACGGGGCAAGTCGAGGGGGGCGTGGTTCCCCTCAGTCCGCCTGACTCCGCGCCCGCTTTCTGGCGCTTTCTGGAGGCGCTTCCTCGCAACCCGAACGCCTCGGGGGCGTCCGGCAGTTGCCAGAACGAACCGTCTCGAGGCACGGGCCGACGGATCGATTCACGCGATCCGGTTTTTCGTTGAGATCATCGCGCAAGTGGTGGGCAGTCTGGTCGCGTTGTCCGGCCTATTTCTGAACCATCGAGTGAATGTCAAAAGAGGGGGCCTTGACGTGCATCGTCTTCTCGAAATCCTCTTTGACGCTTTGCGGTTGTCCGGCAATGATGTAGAAGTCGCTCAACAGCGAGCCCATCAGGAAGTGCTTCTTCATTTCCTCCATCGGTAATCCATTCTTGAAATCATCCAGGTCGACGCACGGGATCTCAAGTCGCATGTTGGCGGCCGGGTCGCGAATGACGCATCTCGGATCACGTCCTTCCTCGATCGCTTTCAAGTCTTCCAGGAAACGCCGGCGCAGCGCCACCACGCCGACGTCGCTGGCGCAGAGGTTTTCACGCGTGCGGTCGGCGATGACGCCCTGGCTCACCCAGGCCACGATGTCCTGGTTGCTCACGCCCGTTTCCAGCCAATCGCCTTTTTCGTCCTTGATGGGCGCATGCCAGGTAGGAATGGAGGCCTGCTCGTAGGGTTCGAACTCACGAGGCACGCGCATCGAAAACCAGATCACGTACAAAGTATTGCGGTCGTCGATCGGCGTGCGCCGGCGACTTGTGTGGATGTCGGCTTGAGTAGAGTTCCAGCAGATCCGCAGCGTGTTCGGAGGAAAAGTAGGTGAATACCTCCTTGGCCTGCTCGATGGTCGCGTTCCGAAAGCGCTCGTCCAGCACAAGACTGGATGATTGCTCGTCTTGATTGGTGCCGATCAGGATGTCCACCGATCGACCGGGCTTGAGAGACCAGGCGTCCGTCGCTGCCGTCAGCGTCGTGCCGTCAATGATCGGCCCGAATGCCTGCTCGCTTGCACCCAGTACGGGCGCTTTGAAGGAGCGGATGAATTCGCCCTGGGCAGCAAGTACTCTTGAGCAAGGAACCGATCGTAGAGCAGCTGTCTGCTCGAAGCCGCTGCCCAGCAGGTCGGTAAATCGTGTTCCCAGTCGGCTTGCCTGCTCGAGTGTCCGAAACCCTCTGCCCTCCCTCAGCCGCAGGCATCGCCAGCAAGGCTGCGATCGCGGATGCGCCCGAAGATTGGCCGAACACCGTCACGCAATCCGGGTCGCCGCCGAACGCAGCGATGTTCAGCCTGACCCAGCGCAGCGCCATGACGATGTCGAGGAGCGCCAGATTGCCCGGGCTGACGCCAGGCAGGCATAGATGGCCCAGCACGCCTTGACGGAAATTGAGGTTGACGACCGCCACGTCGCCCCGCCTGGCAAGCGCAGCCGCTGAATACCACGGGTGGGAGCCGGATCCTCCAACGAAGCCGCCGCCATGAATCCATACCAGCACCGGACGCGAGCTGCCGGTTCCCGCGGCACGCGTCAGCTCCAGCGTCAAGCAATCCTCTGATTGCGGTGTCTCCACCTCGCCGCCCGTGATCGCGGCCAGGCGAGACTTGCCCTGCGGCGGCACGAAGCCGGCAAGGGCGGCGTAGCGTGTGCCTGACCAGGCAGCCATGACCTGGGGCGGGGCGAATCTCAGATCCCCGATAGGGGCGCTTGCGTAGGGGATGTTCCTGAATAGCATGACGCCATTGTCTTGCGTCCCGAGCAGGCGCCCGCAAGGGGCATCAATGATGGATTTCATGCTACGCAGTGCGTTCGACGATCATTCCGGGATCCTGCAGTTTCCCCCGCTTGATGATCATCTGGTCGTCGAGATAGACCGTGCAGTCGCACAAAGTCATGTCGATGTGGCCCTTCGTTCGCCGATGCGCCCCGGGGCCAGTGGAAAAAAGGAAGTTCCCCGC
>JAFKGG010000426.1 GCA_017307915.1 Burkholderiales bacterium
CGAGCTGCGCATTGCGTTCGACGGCGATTCGGTGCTGTTTTCCGACGAGTCCGAACGCGTGTTCCACGCCGGTGGGCTCGATGCGTTCCAGCGCCACGAGACCGACCACGTCGCGCGGCCGCTGCCGCCGGGGCCGTTCAAGCCGCTGCTCGAGGCGCTGCACCGGTTGCAGCGCGAGAGCGACGAGGGGGGTGTGGCGGCGTCTGAGCCGGCCGCGCCTGAGCCGGCCGCGCCTAAGCCGGCCGCGCCAATACGCATCCGTACGGCCTTGGTTACGGCGCGCAGCGCGCCGGCGCACGAGCGCGCGATTCGCACGCTGATGGATTGGGGCATCGAGGTCGACGAGGCGATGTTCCTCGGCGGCTTGGCCAAGGGGCCGTTCCTGAAGGAATTCGAGCCCGATTTCTTCTTCGACGACCAGGCCGGGCATTGCGAGTCTGCGGCGCTGGCCGGGCCGGCCGGGCACGTGCTGGCGGGGATTGCGAACCTGCGGGTCTGAGAGCGGATTCGCTTGAGTGCGGCGCCGAAGCGCAGCACTCCCGGCAATAAAAACCACGCAACTCGAAACATCCTCGCTTGCGGAATACTTCTTTTCCCCTTATTGTAGGCAATATAACTACCAAGTGGGTATTGCCATGGAAGAAGCTGTTTCCGCAGCGGAAGCCAACCGCAAGTTCTCTCTCATTCTGCGCGGCGTACGCGAGGGGCACAGCTATGTCGTGACGAGTCATGGGCGCCCCGTTGCGCGCATCGTTCCCGCAAACAAGCGTGAAAGCGTCATGTCCGGCGCGCGTGCGGCGCTTCTGGCGCGCCTTGAGCGCCAGCCGGTCGTCGATGCCGGACGCTGGGCGCGCGACGAGCTTTACGAGGATGAGCGGTGAAGGTGGCACTCGACACCAATGTCCTTGCCTATGCGGAGGGCGTCAACGGCATCGAAAAACGGAATGTCGTTCTCGAATTGGTGCGCAATCTGCCGCAAGAAGCGGCCGTCGTCCCGGTTCAGGTACTTGGAGAACTATTCAACGTCCTTACCCGCAAGGCTGGGCGATCGCGTGCGGCGGCTCGCGAGGCCCTTCTTGGCTGGTGCGATACCTTCCCGGCCGTCGAAACCGCGCCCGAGGCGATGCTGGCGGCGGCCGACCTTGCCGCCGATCACCATTTGAGCATCTGGGATGCGGTCATCCTTTCCGTTTCCTCGCAAGCCGGTTGCCGGTTGCTCTTGTCCGAAGACCTTCAGGACGGCTTTACATGGGGCGGCGTAACGGTAGTGAACCCTTTTGCCTCGCCGCGTCATGCTTTACTGGAATCCCTGCTGGGAGGGAAAGGCGCTTAGGCCACGCCTGGCGGCGCCGGCGAATCACTCCCGAGGCGGCGGAGCCGGCGGCAGCAGAGTACCCAGGCCGGCGAGGAACGACCCGATCTGCAGCGCGATGACTTTTTCGATCTCCAGCGGCGTCTTGTCGCGGTAGATGTGCCGGCGCACCGCCAGATGCGAGACGGCGCCGTGCAGGATCCAACCGATTTCCTGTTGCTCGGCCCGGTTCTTCGGCACGGCCAGCCCGGCCTCGTGCGCGGCTTCGGTGACCAGGATTTCGAGCAGATGCGTGATCACCGAGTGGATGTAGGTCGGCGCCATCTCGACCTCGGCCAGCGCGGCATAGACGAACAGTCTCATCCAGCGCCGCGTCAGCACCATGTCGTAGTACTCGCGATAGAACTCGTTCAGACGCTGCTCCATCGGCTTGCTGCGGTCGCGCAATTGCACGAACCAGATGGCCTTGAATACGCCGGCGATCTTCGCCTCGTACACCGCGTTGATCAGTGTCGCCTTGTTGGGAAACGCGCTGTAGAGCAGGCGCTGCGATACCCCGCAGGCCTCGGCCAGCGCGCGGGTCTGGGCGGTCAGGCCGTATTCGGCGAAGAACTCGAAAGCCTTGTTCAGGATCTGTTCGCGCCGTTCGGCCGCGGACATCCGCACGGTCACGCGGCGCGTCGGACGGTTGCTCCTCCGGCGGCGCGTTGCCGCCAGAAGGTCGGACTTGGCCTTCATTCGAATTTCTCCGGAGGGTATGCGCAGGCAGGTTCTTTGATGGCAAAATAAGTCGTCGATTGACGATTTGTGCGCAGCGGAGGGATCGTATTCCGGGCCTGCCGGCCTGGATCGTGCCTGTCCTCGGC
This sequence comes from Burkholderiales bacterium, assembly GCA_017307915.1. Lineage (GTDB taxonomy): Bacteria > Pseudomonadota > Gammaproteobacteria > Burkholderiales > Burkholderiaceae_E > Zeimonas. The sequence goes on from JAFKGG010000426.1 coordinate 2,179, forward strand.
CATCTCATTTGCGAAGCAAGGGGAATACATGATTCTGGAAATGCGTACCTATCAGATCCAAGCGGGCCGGGCGCCCGATTTCTTGCGAATCTATCAGGAGAACGGGCTGCACATCATCACCCGCTACGCCAAACTGGTCGGCTGCTGGACCAAGGAGTCCGGCGTGCTCAATTCGGTCGTCTTCCTGTGGGCTTACGACGACCTCGGGCATCGGGCGTCGCAGCGCGCCAAACTGGCGCGGGATGCCGATTGGGCTGCCTTCCTGCCTTCGATGCTGCCGTATCTGGTGCATCAGGAAAGCGTGTTCCTGAATCCCGTGGAGTTCTCGCCGATCAAGTGAGGCCTGCGGTGCGCGGGCCGTGGGCCTCCCGTCGAGGCGCGCCCGCGCGGCATGGAAAGCAGGCGCCAGCCCCAGGGCTGAGTCGTTTCCATAAGTCTTCAATTGACGATATATTGAGGCGCCGCCACCCTCCTGAGACCCCAGGCATCAGCGGCGCAAGTGTCGATCGGTTGCAATCACGGCTGCTCCGGAGACCGGTCGCGGCCATCAACACAGGAGTTCGGAGAGATGAACGATTGGACTGCGAGTTCGAGCCGCCGTGACTTTCTGAAGCTGGGCGCGGCGGCCGGGGCGGGGTTGCTCTCAGTCGAGGGCCAGGCGCAGGGGCGGCCGTTGAACTACCAGACGTGGTCGGCGGCGGTCGATACGGTCAAGAGCCACTTGACGGCGTTCGAGGCCAAGACCGGCGTGAAGGTCGACTACAGCAATTCTCCGTGGGCACAGTACCGCGAGAGCATGGTCACCAAGTTCGTGGGCAAGGCGCCGCTGGACGTGATGTGGGTGTCCGATAGCTGGCTGCCCGAATGGGCCGACGCGGGCTGGCTGGCGCCGATCGACGGTTATCCGCAACTGACCAAGTACAACGCCGATACCGAGGATTTCTGCCTCAAATCGATGCAGTACAAGGGCAAGCAATACGGCTTGACCTACTACTCCGACTACATGGCGTTCTTCTATGACGCCGCCAAGCTGCAGAAGGCCGGCATCAAGGCGCCGCCGCAGACCTGGGACGAGCTGGTCAAGCAGTCGCTGCAGATCAAGGCGGCCGGGATCAGCGAATATCCGATGATGCTGCCGATGGCACGCGAGAGCTGGCTCATCGAATTCATGAGCGCGCTGGTCTATTCGCATGGCGGCCGTTTCGCCAACGACGACGGTACGCCCGTGATGCAGGATCCCCAGCGCGGCGCGCATCAGGCGCTGCAATGGATCGCCGATGCGGTCAACAAGCACAAGATCATCTCGCCGGCCTGCGTCGAGACGGGCGAGCTCAACGGTTTGAAATCGTTCAGCTCGGGCAACCATGCGTTCACTTTGCTGGCACGCTACCGCGTGCGTTCGCTGAACGATCCGAAGCAGGCGGCCATCGCCGGCAACGTCAGGCAGGCGCTGATGCCGGCGGGGCCGGCAGGTTCGCATGCGACGGTGGGCTGGATGCGCTTCTACGGCATGACGCCGCAAGCCGCCGCCGACAGGGTACGCGCGGCCAATGCCGTCAAGCTGATCGAATGGTTCGGCGGCAAGGCCGATGGCCAGTACCGGTTCCAGAAAATGCTATTCACCGACATCGGCACGGGGTTTGGCGTCAAGGAGCTGTTCAAAGACCCCGAGATCCGCGAGTCCTATCAGAAGTACTCCGATCTGGGCATGTACGAAAAGCAGCAGCAGCTAGCGCGCAAGAAGGACGTGATCACGCGCTGGTTCGGCGAATGGGACGAGGTCAACGGCAGCGCCTGGCAATCGGCCATCATCGGCAAGAGCAGCGTGGCCGATGCGTTGAAGAAGTCGGCCGCGGCCTGGAACGACATGCGCAAGTAGCCGGAGCCCGGGCCGGAGTTCGCCCCGGCCCGGCAGGCACGAGCGACCGACCGAACGATGCCGCAGATGAAGATGATTTCAATCAAGGCGCTGCGCGCGCGGATGCCCAGCATCTACGACCAGAAGAGCGCAATGCTGCTGCTGGCGCCGATGATCGCGGTGCTGATGCTGGTGGCGGTGTTTCCGGTCGTTTATTCGTTCTGGATCAGCCTGTTCGATCTGAAGCTTACGCGGCCGCATCGCGTGCCGTTCGTCGGCTGGGGCAACTACGTCAAGATCCTGCAGGATCCGGTGTTCTGGGAGTCGGTGGGCCGCAGCGCTTCGTTCACGGTGATGTCGGTGATCGCCATCATGCTGATCGCGACGCTGATGGCCCTGCTGCTGAACGAGCGGTTTCGCGGCCGGCGCATCCTGTCGACGATCCTGCTGATCCCCTGGGCGATTCCTTACGTGGCCAACGGCCTGATGTGGAAATGGATCTACGACTCCGGCTACGGTGCGCTGAACGGCTTGCTGCTGCAGCTCGGGTTGATCGACAAATACATCGTGATGCTCGGCGACGTGAACAAGACGATGGCGCTGATCACCAATTCGTTCGTCTGGAAAGAGGTGCCGCTGGCCACCATCTTGCTGCTGGTCACGCTGAAATCGATCCGTGCCGACTTGTACAGCGCGGCGATGGTGGACGGCGCCAACGTCTGGCAGCGCTTCGTCCACATCACGCTGCCGGCGCTGGTGCCGGGTTTCATGCTGGTGATGATCTACGAAAGCATGATGGCGATCCGCCATTTCGATCTGTTCTTCATCCTGACCGAAGGCGGGCCGGCCGATGCCTCGAACGTGCTGGCCTGGCAGGTCTACGTCGAGACCTTCCGCAAGCTGTCGTTCGGCACGGGTGCGGCGTTGGCTTACATCATGGCCATCATCACCTTCACGCTGGCGTATTTCATCATTCGCGCGGCGAGCCGCAAGCTGTGAGCTTCCGATGAGAACAAGCACACCGGGCAGGCGGGTCGTTCTTCTACTGTCGTCACTGCTGTTCGCCGCCTACGTGCTGGCGCCGATCGGCTGGCTGCTGTCGTCGTCGCTGCAGTCCGAGGCCGAGATCACCTCGGTGCCGCCGCACTGGATCCCGCACGAGCCGACCCTGCAGAACTTCGCGGCGATCTTCCAGGTCGAGAACGAGGTCGTCACCTACGAGAATCGCAAGCAGCAGGACACCGCCACCGGCGGCTTCATCCCGTCGACGGCGCGCAACCTGCTGCCGTCGATGTGGAACAGCCTGATCGTGGCCGTGGCGGTCGTGGTGCTGAATTTGCTGGTCGGCGTGCCGGCGGCGTATGCGATGGCCAAGATCCGCTACATCGGGCGCAGAAGTTCCATCTACTTCATGCTCGCCACGCGCGTGATCCCCGACATCGCGCTGGTCGTGCCGTTCTTTCTGTTCATCCAGAAGCTGGGGCTGCTCGACAGCCTGACGGCGCTGGTGATCACCTATCTGGCGATCACCGTGCCGTTCAGCATCTTCATCCTCACCGGCTATTTCGAATCGCTGCCCGATGAACTGGACAAGGCCGCGCGCGTCGACGGTTGCTCGCGGTTGCAGACGCTGACGCTGGTCTTCCTGCCGCTGGCCCTGCCGTCGCTGGTGGCGGTCGTGCTGTTCACGTTCCTGACCAGTTGGAACGAATTCCTGCTCGCGCTGATGTTCACGCAGACGCCGGCGTCGCAGACGATGCCGATCGTGGTGGCGTCGTTCACGTCGGACTTCAACATCAGCTTCTCGTTCATCAATGCGGCAGGTGTGCTGGCGATCATTCCGCCGGTGATCATCGCCGTGCTGTTCGAGCGCTACATCGTTTCCGGCCTGACCGCCGGTGCCGTCAAAGGTTGAGAGGAGAGCCAGTTGGCCCGGATCCGCTTCGAGAAAGTCGGTAAGCAGTATGCCAACGGCTACGTCGCCTTGAAGAGCTTCGATCTCGACATCGCGGACAAGGAGTTCCTGGTGCTGCTCGGGCCTTCGGGCTGCGGCAAGTCGACCACGCTGAACCTGATCGCCGGGCTGGAGGACGTGTCCGAGGGCAATCTGTTCTTCGACGACCGCGTGGTCAACACCATCCCGCCGCACAAACGCGACGTGTCGATGGTGTTCCAGAGCTATGCGCTGTATCCGAACAAGAGCGTCTACCAGAACATCGCGTTCGGCTTGCGCATGCGCAAGTATCCGCGCGACGAAATCGACCGCCGCGTGCGCGACGCCGCGCGCAAGCTCGAGATTGACGCGTTGCTCGATCGCCGGCCGGAGCAGCTATCGGGCGGTCAGCGACAGCGGGTGGCACTGGGTCGGGCCATGGTGCGCCAGCCGCAGGTGTTCCTGATGGACGAGCCGCTGTCGAATCTCGATGCCGCGCTGCGCATCTCGACGCGTGCCGAGATCAAGCAACTGCATCAGGCGATGCAGACCACCTTCGTGTACGTGACGCACGATCAGGCCGAGGCGCTGACGCTCGCCGACCGCATCGTCGTCATGCGTGAGGGCGTGATCCAGCAGATCGGCTCGCCCGATGCCATCTATGAGCGGCCGTCGAACATCTTCGTCGCTTCGTTCCTCGGCAATCCGTCGATCAATCTACTGGAGGGCAATCTCATCGAAGACGGCGGCAAGATCCTGTTTCGGCGCGGCGCGCTCGAGCTCAGTCCGCCGCCGGCGCTGGCGCAGCGATTGGCCGGTCAGGCCGGACGCGCCGTGGTGCTGGGTTTGCGCGCCGAAGACGTCGAGATCGGCGCCGCCACGTCCGGCGTGGATGCCTTGCAGGGGCGCGTCATGTCGGTGCTGCCGGTGGGTTCGGATCAGTTCCTGGAAGTGGCCATCGAAGGCGGCAAGCTGTTCTTCCGTGTCGACAAAGGCGGGCGTTACCAGCTCGGCGAGCACGTGACGCTGCGTTGCAACCGCGAGCGTCTGCATTGGTTCGACAAGAAGAGCACGCAGAGCCTGGCCGGTCAGGCGCAGCCATGAAACCGGCGGCGTTCGTCTACAGCCGGCCCGATTCGGTGGAACAGGCGCTGCTGCGGCTGGCCGATCCGGCGGCGGGCGCCAAGCTGATCGCCGGCGGCCAGAGCCTCGCGCCGATGATGAACATGCGGCTGGCCGCGCCGGCCGAGCTAGTCGATCTGAACGATCTGACCGAGCTGGCCTATGTCCGCGACGCGGGCGAGGCGCTGGAGATCGGCGCGCTGACCCGGCATGACGACGTGGCCGGCGCCCCGCTGGTACGCGAGCACTGCCCCTTGCTGGCGCAGGCGGCCGCGACCATCGGCCACTATGCGATCCGCCAGCGCGGCACGCTCGGCGGCAGCCTGGCCCACGCCGATCCGGCCGCGCAACTGCCGCTGGTGGCGGTCACGCTGCCGGCGCAGATCGAGGTGCTCAGCAACCGTGGGGCGCGCTGCATCCCGGCATCGGAGTTCTTCCTGTCGGCGATGACGACGGCACTGCTGCCCGACGAATTGATTCAATCCGTGCGCTTTCCGAAGGTCGGGGTAGGCGAGGGCAGCTCGTTCCATCTGTTCAATCGTCGCCAGGGCGATTTCGCGATCGTGGCGGTCGCCGCCTGCGTGGCAGTGCACGGCGGACGCGTGGCGCGTCTGCGCCTGGGGCTCGGCGGCGTCGATGCCGTGCCGGCCGACCATGCCGATACGATCCGTTCGTTCGTGGGCGAGCCGGCGGGCTCGTCGTGGGTCGCCGCGGCGGCGCAGGCAGTAGCCGACGCGGCGAACCCGCAGGACGATCCGCGTGTCCCGGCGGCCTATCGCCGAGATCTGGTCAGGGTGCTGACGCAGCGGGCCTTGCTGGACGCCTTGCAGCGCGCGCGGGAACGAGCGCCATGAGCGCCTTGGAAAAATGCGCGGTGACGCTCACCGTCAACGGCCGTAACTACGAGCTGGCCGTCGAACCGCGCAAGCTGCTGTGCGATGCCTTGCGCGAAGACTGCAGGCTGACGGGCACGCACGTTGGCTGCGAGCACGGCGTGTGCGGCGCCTGTACCGTGCTGGTCGACGGCCGGCCGACGCGCTCATGCCTGACCTATGCGATCCAGATGGAAGGGCACGAGGTGGCCACCATCGAATCGCTCGCCGTCGACGGGCGGCTGTCGCCGCTGCAACGGGCCTTGCATGAGGAGCACGGCTTGCAGTGTGGTTTCTGCACGCCGGGTATCGTGATGACCTTCGAGGCCTTCCTGCGGCGCCATCCGCAGCCGGACGAAGAAGCGATCCGCGAAGCCCTGTCGGGCAATCTGTGCCGTTGCACCGGCTATCAGAACATCGTCAAGGCCATCCAGAAGGCCGCCGTACAGATGAAGGAGGCGGACCATGCCGACCCCTGAGTTTCACTACATCGGCCAGCATCTGCCGCGCAAGGAAGACCATCGCTTGCTGACCGGCCGCGGCCGTTATGTCGACGACATCGAAGTGCCCGGTGCCCTGCACGCATGCTTCGTGCGATCGCCGCACGCGCACGCCCGCATCCTGGCCATCGATACGCGGGCGGCCTGCGAAATGCCGGGTGTAACGGCGGTATTCACCGGGCGCGATCTGGCGCAATGGACGACGCGCCAGCGCATGGCGCCGCCGATCGAGGGTTTGCAGCCGATGGAGGCCGACACCTTGCCGATCGACAAGGTGCGTTTCCAGGGCGACCCCGTCGCCTGCGTCATCGCGTCGGACCGCTATCTGGCCGAGGACGCCGCCGAACGGGTGCTGGTCGACTACGAGGTGCTGCCGGCCGTGACGTCGATGTGGCACGCGCTGGAACCCGATTCGCCGCGCGTGGACGAGCAGTTGCCGTCGAACCTGCTATCGCATCAGCGGGCGATGTTTGGAGATCCGGCCGCTCGCCGGTGCCAGGCTCATCGCGTGATCGAGCGCACGTTCTCGATGCATCGGCAGACCCACGTGCCGATCGAGACGCGCGGCTGCATCGCGGTGTGGGACGAAGGCCGACAACATCTGACCTTCCATCTGGGCAGCCAGGTGCCGCATGGCTGCCGCACGACGTTGGCGGCGCGCCTGCGCTTGTCGGAATCGCAGGTCAGCGTGATCACGCCGGATGTCGGCGGCGGCTTTGGTCAGAAGATCGCCTTGTATCGCGAGGAACTGACGGTGGCGGCGCTTGCGCGGCAACTGCGTACGCCGGTGCGCTGGCGCGAGGACCGGATGGAGAATCTGCTGGCCGCGGCCCATGCGCGCGAGGATTTCTGCCGTACCCGCGCCGCGGTCGACGCCGGTGGGCGGCTGCTCGGCCTGGAACTGGAAATCATCGAGGACTTCGGCGCCTACAGCTTCTTTCCGGGCAACTATCTGGCGCGTGTGGTGGCGATGATCCTGACCGGTCCGTACAAGGTGCAGGACTACGGTTACGACGTCAGGGTGGTGCTGAGCAACAAGGCCGGCAACAGCCCGATGCGCGCGCCGATGGCGATCACGAGCTGGCTGATCGAAGGCACCATGGACGCGATCGCGCATGAGCTTGGCCTGGACCCGGTGGCGGTGCGGCGGCTGAACATGCTGCATCGCGAGGAACTGCCCTACACGATGGCCACCGGGGAAGTGCTCGCCGACATCACGCTGCGCGAGACGCTGGAGGGCGCGCTGGCCGTCGTCGGCTACGAGGATTTCCGGCTGCGTCAGAAGCGCGCGCTGTCGCAACAGCGATATCTCGGGCTGGGCATCTGCACCGTCGTGGAATCGACCACCTACGGGTCGCGTTTCTACAAGGCGGCCGGTATCCAGGGGTCCGGCCACGAAGCGGCGTGGCTGCGCATTGAACCGTCCGGCGCCGTCAATGCGTCGGTAGGCCTGGGGGCCACCGGCCAAGGGTATGAGACCTCGCTGTCGCAAGCCGTCGCCGAAGGGCTGGGCGTGCCGCCCGAGAACGTTCACATCCACCTGGGGCATACCGACATCGCTCCCTACGGCATGGGCAGCCGCGGCGCGCGCGGCGGCACGGCCGGCGGCGGCACGCTGTATCTGTGCGCCCGGCAGGCGCAAGCCAAGGTGCTGGCCATTGCCGCCCACCATCTCGGTCTGCACGATGCCGCATCGCTGCGGATGCGGGATGCCCGCATCGAACGCCTGCTCGACGGCGCGTGGGCGGACTGCGGCCTGAGCCTGGTCGACATCGCCCGCATCGCCTATCTCGATCCGACCGCGCTGCCCGCCGGTACAAGTCCCGGGATGGAGTTCCATGAGGCCTATGACCCACCGCCGATGACGTATTCCAATACCACGCATGTCTGCGAGGTCGAGGTCGAAGCGCAGACCGGCGCGGTGCGCGTGCGTCGTTACGTCGTGGCCGAGGACTGCGGTACGGTGCTCAGCCCGGTCGTCGTCGAAGGTCAGCAGCACGGCGCGATCGCGATGGGTTTGTCGGGCACCTTGCTGGAGCAGGTGTTTTACGACGAATCCGGGCAGAACCTGTCGGGCACGCTGGCCGATTACCTGGTTGCCACGGCCAGCGAGCTGCCGAACATCGAGATCGTGCCGATGCACACACCGAACCGGAGCACGCCAGCGGGCATCAAGGGCATGGCCGAAGGCGGCGTGATGGGCGCGATCGGCGCTCTGAGCAATGCCGTCAACGATGCGCTGCTGCCGCTCGGCGTCGTCGTCGACCGGCAGCCGCTGACGCCGATGTATCTGCGCGGCCTGATCCGCAAAGCCTCCGAATCCACCAGCAAGGCAAGTCATGAACACTTCCAGCACGTCCCCGGCTGAACGGCCCAGCGTCGGTTTCATCGGACTGGGCATCATGGGGCGCAGCATGGCCGGCCACATCCTGGCCGCCGGTCATCGGCTCAACGTCTTCAACCGCTCGCGCGACAAAGCCGATGAACTGCTGGCGCGCGGCGCGCGCTGGTGCGCGACGCCGGGCGAGGTGGCGGCGAATTCCGACGTCATCATCACGATGGTCGGCTATCCGAGCGACGTCGAGCAGATCTATCTCGGCGCCGACGGCATCGTGGCGCGCGCCGAGCGCGCGCTGCTGATCGACATGACCACCTCCAGCCCGGAACTGGCAGTGCGCGTGGCCGAGGCCGCGCGTGCGCGCGGTTGCCGCGCGCTGGACGCGCCGGTGTCAGGCGGCGACATCGGCGCGCGCGACGCCAAGCTGTCGATCATGGTCGGCGGCGAGCAGGCCGCGTTCGACCAGGCGCTGCCGATCCTGAAGCTGATGGGAACCAACGTCGTGTTGCAGGGCGGCCCTGGGGCCGGGCAGCACACCAAGATGTGCAACCAGATCGTGATCGCATCGACGATCATGGGCGTGTCCGAGGGGCTGGCCTATGCGCGCGCCGCCGGGCTGGAGCCGAGCACCGTGCTGCAGTCGATCGGTGGCGGCGCGGCTGCGAGCTTCCAGCTCGCGGTGATGGGCGGCAAGATGATCGCCGGCGATTACGCGCCTGGGTTCTACATCGAGCACTTCATCAAGGATCTCGGCATCGCGCTGGCCGAGGCGCAGCGCATGCGGCTCGAACTGCCCGGCCTGGCGCTGGCGCATCGGCTGTTCGACGGCCTGGCGCAGCAGGGGCATGGCCGCCTGGGCACGCAGACCCTGATCAAGCACTATGGGGGCTGAAACGTGGCGGTGGAGTTCTCCGGCGAATACCGCATTCCGGCCTCACAGCAGCAGGTCTGGGAGGCCTTGAACGATCCCGCCGTGCTGCAAGCCTGCATCGCGGGCTGCCGGCGGCTCGACAAGATTTCCGATACCGAGTTCGCGGCCATCGTTGCGGCCAAGGTCGGGCCGGTGACGGCGACGTTTCGCGGCAGCGTCGTGCTGACCGATCTCGATCCGCCGCGCGGCTATACGCTGACCGGACGCGGCCAGGGCGGCGCCGCCGGCTTCGCCACGATGAGCGCGCGCGTGTCGCTCAGGCCGGAGCAGGCCGAGACCGTGCTCGGCTACACGGCCAGCGCCGAGATCGGCGGCAAGCTCGCCAGCGTGGGCAGCCGGCTGGTGCAGGCTGTGGCGAAGAAGAACGCCGACGATTTCTTCTCGGCATTCGTGCGCCATCTCGGCGGGAGCGGCGTCACGGAGGGGGTAGCGCAGGAAATGGCGGCGCAGGGCGCCACGGGCGCCGGCCGCGCGGAGCGGGGCATCGGTTCAGCGGCTGTGGGGGCGACCGCCGTGGCTGCGGCCGGGCAAGCCGTGGGGGCCGTCGCGGCGCCCGCGGGGCTGTTCGGCTCGCTGGCCGCGCCGGTGCCGGCGTGGCTGGTCGTATTCGCCTGTGGCGTGGGGGTCGCGCTGGGCTTTCTTCTTGGGGCGTCGTAGGGCTGCTGGGCACCCCGCCACGCCTTTGCCGAGACCGCCAAACTCAGCGCGGCCGCGTGTGCAGCTTCATCATCGCCGCTTCCATGTCGCCGGCCGCCACGTCGGGCAGCATGGCGATCGATCGATCGATCTCGTCGTCGATCAGCTGCTGATGCTCGCGGCTGGGCCGGTGCAGCACGTAGTCGATCACTTCCTGGTTCAACTGCAGCGTGCGCGGGTGGCCCACGCCCAGCCGCAGCCGCCAGAAATCGGCGCTGCCCAGCCGTGCCTGGATGTCGCGCAGGCCATTGTGGCCGGCGTGGCCGCCGCCTTTCTTCATCTTGGTCTGGCCCGGCGGCAGATCGAGTTCGTCGTGCGCGACCAGGATTTCGTCGGGCGCGATGCGATAGAAGTTGGCCAGCGCGGCCACTGCCTGGCCCGAGCGGTTCATGTAGGTGGTGGGCTTGAGCAGGTAGACCGGTTTGCCGGCGATCGTCGCCTTGCCGACCTCGCCGAAGAACTTGGTTTCCCTGGAAGGCGCGCCGCCGTGCGTGCGCGCCACGGCATCGACGAACCAGAAGCCGGCGTTGTGTCGGTCGTGTTCGTGCTCGGAGCCCGGGTTGCCCAGGCCGACGATCAGGCGGATGCCGTTCATGATTCGATGATGCCAGCTTGCGGTCAGCAGGGGCGAAGTGTAGTGCAAAGACGGGTGGGATGCCGGCGCGTGGCGGGTTTGGCGGCCCCGGTCCGGACGTCGCGTTCGGCGCGCCGATCGTCAGCGGTTGGATTCGGGGGAGGGGGATAGGAGGTAGGCTTTGCGGGCGAAATACAAGTCAGGGCGCGCGATGGTGCCTGGTCGGTTTGCGGTTGGGCCGTAGAGGAGAATCCGATCAAGAAAACTCCAAAGACACCGCGAGTTGATTTAAACCTTGGTCTGGATACGCGGGTGGCGCCGCTTAAGCTCGGCCGAAGCACGGATAGATGGCGCGACGAAGGAACTCGACTTTCGCGGCCCATTTGTCCAGGGGGCACCGCGAGCCCGATTTCTTTACCTTAGCTGGAAGCGCAGGAATGCAAGTGCGGCGCCGTGGTACTGGCGCGTCAAGATTCCACTCTCGGGCATCACGGAGAAGAACGTCTCCTCCCTGAAGGCAAGTGAGGTTCTCGTAGCAGATATCACTGGTCGCCGTCCACATGCCAGCGAGCCGATCGCCTGGCGGCGCAGCGTCGCGAGCGCGGCCTAACTCCAGGCGCTGGAGCGGACAATTGTTTCTCCGTGGAACACGGGACGCATGTTTACACCTCTTCGTTCGGCGCTGTGAGGCCTAACCTATCGGTCGAGCAGGTTCGTCAGAAAGCATGCTTTGCAACGTAACTACAATGTAGTTAAAATAGAGGCATGATCGGACTCCGATTTGAATGGGATCCTCGAAAGGCTGCCTCGAATGCGAGGAAGCACGGTGTCACATTCGAGGAGGCCCGGACGGTGTTCACCGATGAGCGCGCGCGATTGATAGATGACCCGGATCACTCCGAGGACGAAGAGCGATTCATTTTGCTTGGCCTGAGCCGCTCTCTCCGGCTACTTCTGGTATGCCACTGTTATCGGAGCCAAGAGAATGTGATTCGCATCATTTCCGCGCGTCGCGCCACGAAGAACGAAGCTAAGTTCTATCGATAGCAGGAGGTGCCATGCGAAGCGAATACGATTTCTCAAAATCGCGGAAGAATCCGTACGCAAGCCAACTGAAGAAACAAATCACGATTCGTTTGGACGAAGAAGCAATCGAATACTTCAAGGGGATCTCCGAAGAAGTCGGAATCCCGTATCAGAGTCTGATCAATCTGTATCTTCGTGACTGCGCATTGAACGGGAGAAAGTTGCGCTTGGATTGGAAATGACCGCACGCCGATGTCTACAGTGTGTTCCATCGAACGCGGACGCTTGACCCATCCGCACACCCGCTGCCGCGTTCATACGGCTGCGTCAAACGCTGCTGAACCAGGACTCGGCGCGATCTCTTTAGCGCCCCGGCCCGGTGGCGCCTACTCCAGCCCGACTACTCCGGCTCGAACTTGTAGCCCACGCCATACACCGAATGGATCAGCTCGCGCCCCGGCACGGCGTCGGCGATCTTGCGGCGCAGCTTCTTGATGTGGCTGTCGACGGTGCGGTCGGCCACCACGCGCTCGTCGTTGTACATGGCATCCATCAGCTTCTCGCGCGTGAAGATGCGGCCCGGCTGGCTGCTGAGCACGCGCAGTAGCTGGAATTCGACCGCGGTGAGCCCCAGGTCGCGGCCGTCGATCGTGGCGCGCCAGCCGGCTTCGTCGAGCAGCAGGCCGCCGGCCGGCCCCGGCGCGGCGTCGGCGCTGGCCTGCGCGCCGCGCGTGCGGCGCAGCACCGCCTTGACGCGCGCCACCACTTCGCGCGGGCTGAACGGTTTGCAGATGTAATCGTCGGCGCCCAGTTCCAGCCCCAGCAGCCGATCGATCTCTTCGACGCGGGCGGTGATGATGATGATCGCGGTGTCGGAAAAACTCTTCAGCGCCTTGCAGATGTCGAGCCCGTTGCGGCCCGGCAGCATCAGGTCGAGCAGTACCAGGTCGGCGCCGTTTTGGCGCATCCATGCTTCGACTTCGTCGCCGCGCGCCAGCCGGTGCGTGTCATAGCCGTTGCTGACCAGGTAGTCGTGCAGCACGTCGGCGATGCGGTCTTCGTCTTCGACGATCAGGATGCGTTCAGCCATGACTTCGTTCCGCGCGGGTCAGCGTACCCGGGCTTCGACGGTGGGTAGCCGCAGCGTCCAGCATACGCCGCCCAGCGGGCTGGCCTGCGCATGCAGGCTGCCGTCGTGGGCCTTCACGATCGCATCGGCGATTGCCAGCCCGAGCCCTGAACCGCCGCCGGCGCGCGAGCGTGACGTATCGACGCGGAACAGCCGGTCGGTGAGCCGCGGCAGGGCGGCGTCCGGCACGCCGGGGGCTGAATCCTGCCAGATCACCTCGGCCTGGCCGTCGCGCCGCGCCAGCCGGACCTGCAGACGGCCCGGCGCGTCGGTATAGCGCAGTGTGTTCTGCAGCAGATTGCCGAATACCTGCGTCAGCCGGGTGCCGTCGGCCAGCACGCGCACATCGTCGGCCAGTTCGCAGTCGAGCGCGATGCCGCGTTCGCGCAGCGTGTGCCCCTGCGCGCCGACTACGTCGTCGATCAGCTCGCCCAGGTCGAGCGGTTCGCGGTGGTAGCTCAGTGCGCCGAGGTCGGACATCGACAACAGGTGCAGGTCTTCGACCAACCGCGACAGGCGCGCCACGTCTTGCGCCAGCGCGCCCAGGCCGCGCATGTCGAGCGGACGTACGCCGTCCTGCATCGCCTCGATCTCGGCGCGCAGCGCGGCCAGCGGCGTGCGCAGCTCGTGCGCAATGTCGGCAATCCATTGCTGGCGCGCGCGGCGCGCCGCTTCCAGGGTGTCGCCCAGGCGGTTGAAGTCGGCGGCGAGCTGTGCCAGTTCATCGGCCCCCTTGACCGCGACCCGTGCGCCATAGTCGCCCTGGATCAGCGAGGCGGCGCCGCTGGCCAGCCTACGGATGCGGCGCGACAGCCAATAGGCGAGCACGGCGCCGACCAGCAGGCCGGCGGCCAGCATCGCGGCGCCGATTGCGGCGTATTTGCGGTTCTGCTGCGCCGAATAGACTTTCTCGATCGACTCGACCATCTTCAAGCGCGGCACGTAACCCAGATAGCCGATGGTGTCCTTGGCTGCGACGATCGGCTTGAGCACCGCTTCGTTGGCCATCTCGGCGCGGCCGATCAGCAGTTCACGATTGGCGTCGAACAGCATCAGGCGTGGGTCGATCGTCAGCAGCGGATCGGCCGGACGCATCGCGGGTGCGCCGGCGGGGCCTGCGCTTGGTAGGGCTGCGGCTTGAGTAGATGCGGCTGGCGCAGGCGAGCCTGGCGACGTGCTCGGCGACGTACCTGGGCCGGGCGGGGCGCCTGCCCTGGCGTTCTCGAACGAAGGTCTCGTGTCTGGTGAGACGGCGCCGCCGCGGTCTGCGTTCGGTTCGGTCGACGGCGGTGGCTCGCGCCGCTGCCGTGGCATGCCGATGACGGCACGCGTCACGTCGATCCAGCGGCGCGTGTCTTCGGCGAGCCAGCGCCAGCCGCCGCGCTGTTCGTGGATTTCGGCCAGGCGGCTGATCAGCGGGGTGAGCCGTGCTTCATCGGCGCGGTTCAGATACTCGACGAAGCCCTGGTCGAAGCTCCAGCTGAACACGCCATAGGTGACCAGCGCCAGCGCCATGTTGGCGCCGGCTATCGCCACGAACAGCTTGACGCGCAAACGGTCGAGCCGTTGCCAGCCGCGCGACGCGGTGGCGCGTTCGGCGATGCCGCCGGAAGCAAAGGGTTCTGCAGCCATGGTCGAAAGCGTAACGTCGAAACGCGCAAGCTTTGTGCACCGAATGATTCGCTTACCCGCTGCCACATTTCGTGCACGATCTTTCCTCAGTGCTTCGGAAATTCGCCGCCACACTGTGCGCCGTAATTGCCCGAAAGCATCATGACACACGCTGACACGACCGATTCCCCCTCTGCCGGCCGCCGCCGGCGCCGCTGGCTGCGGCTGGGTGTGACGCTGCTGGTACTGGGCCTGCTGGCCGGCGGCGGCTGGTGGACCTGGCAGAAGCTGGCCGTGGCGCCGGATCCGAATCGCGACCTGCTGGTCGGTGCCGTGCAGCGCGGCGACATCGAAGACCTGGTCAGCGCGATCGGCACCTTGCAGCCGCGCGACTACGTCGACGTTGGCGCGCAGGTGTCGGGTCAGTTGAAGAAGATCCACATCGAAGTGGGCTCGGTGGTGAAGAACGGCGACCTGCTGGCCGAGATCGATCCCACGCTATATGCGGCCAAGGTCGATGCCAGCCGCGCGCAGCTGCGCAACCAGCGCGCGCAGATGCTCGACCGCGAAGCGCAGTTGACGCTGGCCGAGATCAATTTCAAGCGGCAGACCAACCTGAAGGCGGCCGACGCCACCACCGAAGAGGCGCTGCAGAACGCGCAGGCCTCGCTGCAATCGGCGCGTGCCCAGATCGAGGCGCTGAAAGCGCAGATCGAGCAGACCGAATCGTCGCTGCGCGCCGAAGAGGCGAACCTGGACTATGCGCGCATCTATGCACCGATGTCGGGGACTGTGGTGTCGATCACCGCGCGCCAGGGCCAGACGCTGAACACCAACCAGCAAGCGCCGACGCTGCTGCGCATCGCCGATCTATCGACGATGACGGTGCAGACCCAGGTCTCGGAAGCCGACGTGGGCCGCTTGTCGACGGGCATGCCGGTGTATTTCACGACGCTGGGCAGCCAGGGCCGGCGTTGGCAGGGCGAGCTGAAGAAGATCGAGCCGACGCCGGTGGTGCAGAACAACGTGGTGCTCTATAACGCGCTGTTCGACGTGCCCAACGTCAACCAGTCGCTGATGACGCAGATGACGGCGCAGGTATTCTTCATCGCGGCCTCGGCGCAAGACACGCTGCTGGTGCCGATGTCGGCACTGACGCTGAGCGGACGGCCGCAGCGCGGCATGCGGCCCGATGGCGCGGCCGGCGGGCGCGGGTCGGATGCGGGGGGAGCGGCAGCAGGGGCACCGGCGGGAGCAAGGGGAGTCGCGGCAGGAACAGCCGGGACAGCAAGAGGAGCGACAGGGGCAACAGGCGCGGCTGCTCCGGCAGGTGCTGATCGCGCTTCTGCCGAGAACCGGGCAGCGGCTTCGTCGCCTCTGAAGGCGACGTCGACCTCGGACCCATCGTCGGCGCGTGCTGGCGATCCGGCCGCCGGCGAGCGCCGGCGGCGTGAAGGCGCACGGCCGGGCGGCGAACCGCAACGCGAGGGTGAACGGCCGGAAGGGGCGCGGCAGCGCGAAGGCAATCGGCCCGACGCGGCAGCATCGAACGCAGCGCCTGCCGCGAACCGTGCCGCGCCGACGGCCGGCGCAGCGAGCAGAACGGCCACCAGCAACACGGCGGCAAACGCCGCGCCGCCGACCCATGCCGTACCGCGCCGCGCGGCCGGCGCGCCGGACGGCGGCGAGCGCAACGCCCAGCGGCCGCGCCGTGCCACGGTCAAGGTCGTGGCCGCCGACGGTACGGTCAGTGAACGGCAGATCACGATCGGTGTCAGCAACCGCGTGCAGGCACAGGTGTTGTCGGGCCTGGAAGAGGGCGAGCGCATCGTGACCGGCGTGCGCACGGCCGCGCCTGCGCAGCGAAGCAACCAGCAGGCCGGGCCTGGCGGCCCCGGCGGGGCGTCGGCGGGAATGTTCGGCGGCGCGCTCAGGATGGGGCGCTGACATGAAGATCGAGCCGTTTCTGCGAGATGGTGCCGGCACGGATGCCGCCGTGCCCGGCGCACCCGGCGTGCTCGCCGAGCCGCTCGATGCCGGCCGTGGCGAGTCCGCAACCCATGCCGCCCATGCCGCCCAGACCGCTCAGGCGGCCCAAACAGCGCAAACGGCCCAGTCTGTGCAGCCGCTGATCGACCTGCGCGGCGTCACCAAGACCTACCGCAGCGGCGAACTGGCGGTGCAGGTGCTGCACGGCATCGACTTGCAGATCTATCCCGGCGAATTCATCGCGATCATGGGCGCCTCGGGTTCGGGCAAGTCCACGCTGATGAACCTCCTCGGTTGTCTCGATCGGCCCACCAGCGGCACCTACCGCTTCATGGGGCGCGACGTGTCGGTGCTCGATCGCGACGAGCTGGCGCAGCTGCGCCGCGAAGCTTTCGGCTTCGTGTTCCAGAGCTACAACCTGATCGCCAACGCCACGGCCACCGAGAACGTCGAGGTGCCGGCGATCTATCGCGGCATGCCGCAGGCGCAGCGCCGCGAGCGCGCGCGTTCGCTGCTTGGCGTGCTGGGGCTGGGCGACCGGTTTGGCCACCGGCCCGGCCAGTTGTCGGGCGGGCAGCAGCAGCGCGTATCGATTGCGCGTGCGCTGATGAACGGCGGCCGCATCATCCTGGCCGACGAGCCGACCGGCGCGCTCGACAGCAAGAGCGGCGCCGAAGTGATGAAACTGCTGGCCGATCTGTCAGCGCAGGGGCACACGGTGATTCTGATCACGCATGCGGCCGAGGTGGCTGCGCATGCCGATCGTCTGATCGAGATCCGCGATGGCCGCATCGTCGCCGATCCCGGTCCGCAGACGGCACGCGCCGCGCGTGCGCTGCCGTTCACGCCGCCGCGCGAACGCGCCACGCCGTTCGCCGACGTCGGCGAGGCTACGCGCACCGCGTTGCGCGCGCTGCGCGCCGACCTGTTCCGCTCGGTGCTCACGCTGTTGGGCATCGTCATCGGCGTAGGTTCAGTGATCGCGATGCTGGCGATCGGCGACGGCGCCAAGCAAGCGGTGGTCGATCGCATCAGCGCAATGGGCAGCAACCTGCTGCTGGTGCGCCCCGGTGCGCCGAACCAGCGCGGCCGCGGCGTGACCGCCACGCTGGTGGTCGAAGATGCGCGTGCCTTGTCGACGCTGCCCAACATCATTGCCGCCGTGCCGGAGCAGACCGGCAGCGTGACGCTGCGCTACAGCGGACAGGATCACGCCACCGAAGTGAATGCCACCTCGGCGACGTTTCCGCAGGCGCGCAACTGGCAGGTGGCGCGCGGCACCTTCTTCAGCGAAGACGATGAGCGCAGCTATGCCGCCGTGGCCGTGCTCGGCCAGACGGCGGCCAATGCGCTGTTTCCGGGCGCCGACCCGATCGGCCAGCACCTGCTGATCAACAATCTTCTGTTCCAGGTGATCGGCGTGATGAGCGTGCGCGGCGCATCGCCGATGGGACAGGATCAGGATGACGTCGTGTTCGTGCCCTATCCCACAGGCAGCCTGCGGCTGTTCGGCCAGCGCTATCTGCGCAACGTGACGGTGGCGGTGGCCGATACGGCGCGGATCGACGATACGCAGACGGCCGTGCACAAGACGCTGCTGGAACGGCACGGCGTCGAGGATTTCCAGATCCGCAACATGTCCTCGCTGATCGACAGCGTGTCGGAAACGCAGAACACGATGACCGTGCTGCTGGGCTCGATCGCGGCGATCTCGCTGCTGGTCGGCGGGATCGGCGTGATGAACATCATGCTGGTCAACGTGACCGAGCGCACGCGCGAGATCGGCATTCGCATGGCGACCGGCGCACGCACGCGCAACATCCTGCAGCAATTCCTGATCGAGGCGCTGGTGGTGTCGTCGATCGGCGGCGCGATCGGCGTCGTGGGCGGATTGGCCGTGGCGACGCTGATCGGCGCACTGGGCACGCCGGTGCAGCTCAATAGCGCGCCGGTGATGCTGGCCTTCGGCTGCGCGTTCGCCACGGGCCTGGTGTTCGGCTATCTGCCGGCGCGCAAGGCCGCGCACCTGGACCCGGTCGTGGCGCTGTCGACGGAGTGATGACGATGGCCGACATCAGCGATCGACAAGCACGTCCACGTCTGCTGCCGGCGCTGGGCATCGCCGTTGCGCTGGCCGGCTGCGCCGTCACCGAGCCGGCGACGCGGCCGGCGGTGCCGGTGCCGGCTGCCTGGGACGAAGCCGCGATATCGGGCGCGACGACGCCGGTGACGCGCGACTGGTGGCGCAGCTTCGGCTCGGCGCAACTGGCGCTGCTGATCGACGAAGCGCTGGCCGGCAGCCCCGATCTGCGCATCGCCGCCGAGCGCGTACAGCAGGCCGAGATCCAGTTGCGCAACAGCGGCACGTCGCTGCTGCCGACGGCGAGCGTCGGCGGCAACAGTTCTGCGCGCCACAGCGACGGCAACGGCAGCAGCGGCACCAGCGAATCGAGCAGCGTGTCGCTGGGCATCAGCTACGAGCTCGACCTGTGGGGCCGATTGGCCGCCGGCGTCGATGCCGCGCGTGCTTCGCTGGCCGGCAGCCGCTACGACTTCGAGACGGCGCGCCTGTCGCTGTCGGCGGCAGTGGCCAGCACCTGGTTCCAACTGGCTGCGCTGGAAGAGCGTCTGCGCATCGCGCGCGAGAACCTGGCCATCGCCGAGCGCGTGTATGCGATCGTCGAGGTGCGCTATCGCAACGGTGTGGCTTCGGCGCTGGACGTCTCGCGCCAGCAGACCACCGTGCTGACGCAACGCGCCGCCCTGCTGCCCTTGCAGACACAACTGACGCAGACGCGCTCGGCGCTGGCGGTGCTGCTGGGCCGCGCGCCGCAAGGCTTCGCGGTGAGCAACGACGCGCTGTTCCTGCTGTCGATTCCCTCGCTGTCGGCCGGCTTGCCCTCGGAGTTGCTGACACGCCGCCCCGACCTGGCCAGCGCCGAGGCGCAGTTGGCCGCGGCCGACGCCAACGTGGCGGCGGCGCGCGCCGCGCTGCTGCCGAGCGTGCAGCTCAGCGGCTCCACCGGCCTGGCCAGCAGCGCGCTGCTGTCGCTGGCGAACCCGGTGTTCAGCGTCAGCCTGGCTGGCTCGATCGCGCAGACGCTGTTCGACGGCGGGCGCCTGCGCAATCAGGTCGAGACGGTGCAGTCGCGGCGCCGCGAGCTGGTCGAGACCTATCGCAAGGCGGTGCTCACGTCGCTGAAGGAAGTCGAAGACGCGCTATCGAACGCCGCGCGCAACACGCGCCAGGAAGCCTCGCAGTCGCTGATCATCGAGCAGGCGCAGCGCAGCCTGCAACTGGCCGAGCTGCGCTATCGCGAGGGCGCCGAAGAGCTGCTGACGGTGCTCGATGCGCAACGCACGCTGTTCCAGGCGCAGGATCAGCTGGCGCAGCTCAGGCTGGCGCGGCTGGGTTCGGCGCTCGATCTGTTCAAGGCGCTGGGCGGTGGATGGCAGGCGCCGCAGCCGGTCGCGCCGCTGGTCACGCCGACGCCGGTGGCGGCGCGCCAGCCCTGAGCGGCCGCCATCGGCTTCAAATGCGAATCATTGTCATCTGTAGTGCTATAATCATTGATTGTTCGCCGACGATAGACGCGCATGGAACGAACGAGGTCCGACGGCCGCCGTGCCTGGTGGCTGCGGCATCTGCATCGATGGCACTGGATCAGCGCAGCGGCGGCGCTGGTCGGGCTATTGCTGTTCAGCGTGACGGGCATCACGCTCAACCACGCCGCCGACATCGAAGCCCACCCGCAGGTGCTCAATCGCGAAGCGCAACTGCCGCGGCCGCTGCTCGCGCAGCTCGAGGCCGCAGCCTCGGCCGTCGGCGCGGCCACACCCCAGACAAAACCAAGCCGCGAGCCGCCCAAGGCGCCGCTGCCCGAGCCCTTGCGCCAATGGCTCAAGAGCGAGCTGGCCGTCAGCGCGGGCAGCAAGCAAGCCGAATGGGCCGATGGCGAAATCTATCTGCCGCTGCCCCGGCCCGGCGGCGATGCCTGGGTGCGCATCGATCTGGCCAGCGGCGACGTCGAATACGAACTCACCAACCGCGGCTGGATTTCGTACCTGAACGATTTGCACAAGGGCCGCAACACCGGCACCGCCTGGGTCTGGTTCATCGACATCTTCGCCGTGGCCTGTCTGGTGTTCGCCGTCACCGGGCTGTTCATCCTGCAGATGCACGCCGGCAACCGCCCCTTCACCTGGCCGGTGGCTGGCCTGGGGCTGCTCGTGCCGGTGCTGCTGGCGCTCCTGTTGATCCACTGAAAGCTGACTGCCTATGAAAACCTCTCTGCCATTGCGCTACACGGCCGCCCTGGGCACCGCGGTAGGTGCCTCCGTGGGGGCGCTCCCGGCGTTTGCCGCCGGCCTGGGCGTGGGCGTGGAAATTCCGCGCCTCGACGTGGCCGAATACCACCGCCCCTACGTGGCCGTGTGGATCGAGCGGCCCGACGCCAGCGTCGCCGCCACGCTGGCCGTGTGGTACGACGTGAAGATGAAGAACGCCGAGGGCACCAAGTGGCTCAAGGACATGCGCCAGTGGTTGCCGCTCGCCGGCCGCGACCTGCCCGTGCCCATCGACGGCGTGAC
>JAFKGG010000427.1 GCA_017307915.1 Burkholderiales bacterium
TCGACCACGGCGATCCTGTGCAACCTGCCCGGCGAAAGCTCGTCGGTCATGACAGCGCTCGACGGCTACCAGATGGCCCGTGCGGGGCGGGCCGGCGCGGCGCTGGCGATCGCCGCGATCGGCTCGTTCATCGCAGGCTGCTTCGCCACCGTCGTGATCGCGCTGGCGGCCAAGCCGATGAGCCTGCTTGCCTTGAAGTTCGGGGCAGCCGATTATTTCTCGCTGATGGTGCTCGGCTTGATCGCCGCGATCGTGATCGCGCGCGGCTCGGTGCTGAAGTCACTGGTCATGGTACTGATCGGTATCGGCCTGGGTACGGTGGGCACCGACGTGGTCACCGGCCAGCAGCGGTTCACGCTCGGCATAGCTCAGTTGTCGGAAGGCATCAGCTTCGTCGCGCTGGCCATGGGCCTGTTCGGCATCGCCGAGATCATGCGGAATCTGGAAACCGGCACCGATCGTTCGGTGGCGCACAGCGGCATCACCAGCCTGCTGCCGGCCCGCGACGAAATACGCCAGGCGGCGCCGGCCATCGCCCGCGGCACGGTGATCGGTTCGGTGCTGGGCGTGCTGCCGGGCGGCGGCGCCATCCTCAGTTCGTTCGTCGCCTATGTCGCCGAGAAGCGATTGGCGCGTGATCCGTCGCGCTTCGGGCAGGGCGCGATCCAAGGCGTCGCCGGCCCGGAGTCGGCCAACAACGCCGGTGCGCAGACCTCGTTCATCCCGATGCTGACGCCGGATGTGCCGTCGAATCCGATCATGGCCCTGATGGTCGGCGCACTAATGATCCAGGGAATCCAGCCCGGGCCGAACATCATCAGCAAGCAGCCTGAGCTCTTCTGGGGGGTGATAGCCAGCATGTGGCTGGGCAACTTGATGCTGCTGGTGATCAACCTGCCGCTGATCGGTGTCTGGGTGCGGATGCTGCGCGTCGAATATCGGCTGCTGTTTCCGGCGATTCTGCTGGTCTGTTCGATCGGTGTCTATGCGATCGGCAATTCTGTGTTCGACGTGTACCTGATGGCCGGGTTCGGCCTGTTCGGCTACCTGCTGGTCAAGGCCGGCTGCGAACCCGCGCCGCTGATCCTCGGCTTCGTGCTGGGCCCGATGCTGGAAGAAAACCTGCGCCGTGCGCTGATGCTGTCGTCGATGGATCCGGCGATCTTCGTCGAACGTCCGCTCAGCGCTGCATTGCTGGCCGTGGCGGCGGTGATGTTGGCGATGTCCTTGCTGCCGGCGCTGCGGCGTCGCCGGGCCGAGGTGTTCGCCGCCGACGATTGAGAGTCCGCAGGGCATGCTTTGCAGGAGAGCCTTTGGTTCGTTTTTTTCAAAAATGGAAATATTTTCTGAAAATCATTGAACCGTATCAGGCTTTGCTCTATGCTCCGATCGCGAATCCGAATACAGCCTTGTTGCCATGCTCAGTAACGAACAGAATCGCCTGCTCACGCGCGTCGAAGGCGATGCGCCGATGGGGCTCATGCTGCGGCGGAATTTCTGGGTGCCGGCGGTGCGCAGCGCACGGCTGCAGGCCGGCGGCGCGCCGGTCCGGGTGCGCTTGTTCGGCATGAACTACATCGCGTTTCGTACCGATGATGGCCGGGTCGGCTTCTTCGACGAACGCTGCCCGCATCGCGGCGTATCGCTGACACTGGCGCGAAATGAAGACAACGCGTTGCGCTGCATCTTCCATGGCTGGAAGTTCGGTGTCGACGGGGCCGTGCTCGAAACGCCGACGCAGCCGGTCAATTCGCGCGAGTTCGCGCAAGCGGTGAAGCTGAACCATTACCCGGCGCGCGAAGCGGCCGGCATGCTGTGGGTTTGGCTGGGCAGGGAAGGCGAGCCGCCGGCGTTTCCCGAACTCGAGTTCATGGGTTTGCCGCAATCGCACTTCAACGTGCGCCTGCAGGTCGTGCCGTTCAACTGGATCCAGGGCATCGAAGCGACGATCGATTCATCGCACGTCGGCATCCTGCACGCCGACTGGGTCAATGGCCTGGGCGAGCTGAACCTGATGGCCGAGAACACCGCGCCGACCTATGACATGAAGATGACCGACTACGGCTTCAAGGCGGCCGCCTTGCGGCCGCTGAACGACGGCCGCTCATACATCCGCGTCACGCAGTTCGTATTCCCTTGGTATTCGTTCATCCCACCGTCGGGCATGACCACCGGCGACCGGTTGACGATCATCTCGGTGCCGGTCGACGACACGCATTCGCTGCAGATCTATTATCGCTACAACATCAGCCGGCCGATCAAGCATGATGACTGGCTAGCCCTGAAGAATCCGGATCATTTCTCGCCGCTGCCCGGCGGCTACGACGATGCCTGGGGGCAAGACCGCGCTTCGATGAAGGACGGCAGCTTCAGCGGCTTCAAGGATCTGGCGCTGGAAGATTTCGTGGTGCAGATCAGCATCGGCGCCATCGCCGACCGCTCGCAGGAACATCTGTGCCTGGGCGACCAGATCATCGTGCGCACGAGGCGCCTGTTCCTGCAGACCTTGGAACGCCACCAGGCCGGCGAAGACAATGCGCTGAGCAGCGCGCGCCAGACCGGGCTGCGCGACGTGCGTTCGGTCTCGACGATCGTACCCGAAGGAATCGACTGGCTGGACCCGTCGGTGGCCGCCTCCGCACGCTGAGCGGGAGTCGATAGACATGGCGCAGATCGTTCTCGGCATCGGCAGCTCGCATTCGCCGATGCTCAATACGACGGCAGACGAATGGGCGTGCTTTCAGCAACGAGATGCCCAGCGCATGCACCACGACAAGAGCGGCCGCGAGGTCTCGTATGCCGAACTGCTGACACTGGCGCCGCCCGACCTCGGCCAGCATCTGTCGGCGGCCGTCTATGCCGACAAGCATGCGCGTGCGCAGCGCGACCTGGATCGGCTTGCGCAAGCCATCGCACAGGCGCGGCTCGATGCGCTGATCGTCGTCGGCGATGACCAGAAGGAACTGTTCCAGGAAGACAATCTGCCGAGCATTCTGATCTATCGCGGTGCTTCGATCCTGAACGCGACGACCCGCGATCGGATCGGCCCGCCGTGGTATCAGCGTGCCTTCTCGCGCTATTTCGACGACGGCGAGGGGCGTGAATATCCGGTTGCTGCCGAGCTGGCCGAGCACCTGACCGCCGGCCTGATCGAACGCGAGTTCGACGTGGCCACTTCCAAAATGGCACCGCAAGGCACCAGTGAAGGGCACGCATTCGCATTCGTGCACAAGCGCCTGCTACCGCCCGACGCGCCGGTGCCGATCGTGCCGCTGTGCCTGAATACCTACTACCCGCCGAACCAGCCGCTGCCGCGCCGCTGCCACGACCTGGGGCGCGCACTGCGCGAGGCGGTGACTTCGTATTCGGGCCCCGCGCAGCGCATCGGCATCCTGGCATCGGGTGGCTTGAGCCATCTGACGATCGACGAGCAGCTCGATCAGGAGGTGATCGATGCATTGCGCCGGCACGACGCCCAGGCCTTGCGCTCGTTGCCGGCGTGCAAGCTGCGCGCCGGCAGCTCGGAGATCCGTAACTGGATCTGCGTGGCCGGCGCCGTCGAACATCTTCAAGTGGACTGGCTCGACTACATCGCGGCCTATCGCACGCCAGCCGGCACCGGCACCGGACTGTGCTTTGCGATCTGGTCGGACGGGCGCTGAGCGTGCCCCCGCACAGGAAGCCAGGCAGAGCGCGCCGTTCAGCCCTGACCGGCCAGATGGCGCGCCATGGCGGCCAGCCTGGGGCCCCAGGTCGATTCGAGCTCGGCCTTGGGCAGGGCGGAGCGCACGCCGGAGCAGCTCAGGGCCAGCACCGTATTGCCGGCAGGATGCACGAAGGCAGCGCCAACCGAATTGGCCTCGGGAATGTAATCGCCCTGGCCGACGCAAAAACCGTTCTGGCGAAGTTCCTTGAATGCTTGCTGGATGCGCTTGTGCAGGCGCGGCCAGTCGTCGCCATAACGCTGCTGCAGCAGGCGGAACACCTCGATCTGCTCAGCATCCGGCAAACGCTGCAGGCATGCCCAGCCCATGGTGGTGACGCCCAGCGGAATACGCGTGCCGGCCGAGGTGTTGCGCGCCATGCCTTTTTCGCCGTGCGCATACTCGATGTAGACCATGTCGGTGCCGTCGCGAACGCCGAGCCCGATCGTGCCGCCCGACTCGGTGGCGATGCGTTCCATCAGCGGACGCGCAATCGTGTGGATCTCGATGTTGGCCAGCAGCAGGTAACCCAGCGACAGCACGCCGGGAGCCAACTGGTACTTGCCGATCGTATCGATATAGCTCAGGCAACCGAGTTCTGCCAGCGTGAACGTGAGCCGCGAGACGGTCGAATTGGGAATGCCGGTGCGCTCGGCCAATTCGACGTTGCCCAGATAGACATCGCCTTTGCGAAACGCCCGCAGGATCTCGATGCCGCGCGCCAGAGCCACGTTGAAGCGCGGGTCACTGCGCCCGGCGAGCGCGCGGCGCGGCGCCATTGCGCCCGCGCCCGCGTCGGGGCGCCTCAGCTTCGGCCTCGGCATGGTTTCGTTCTCTGGTAGCGGAGCAGGGGAGGCAGGCGCATCTGGTTGCGAAAACAGAAGTAATTTCCGAATTATAGATTCCCGCCGCTCGGCAAGGCACTACGCCTTGCGACGTGCCGGCTGGTGGAGCGGATTCAGATCAAACGATGGAGACTCCCATGAATGACTCATCGCAGGCAAGCGATGATCGCATCGCTCGACTACGGGCGCTCGATGCCTGCGCCGTATCCGACGCGCTCGACCGCCATGGCCTGGCCGGCGTGGCCTACGGCATCAGCCGATCGAGCGGCAGCGGGCGCATCGTGGGCCGCGTGCTGACCATGCGGCTGGGCCCGGCCGACGGCACGCCGTCACCGCGCCATCTCGGTACGCAGGCAGTCGAGGCTGCCGGCCCTGGCGAGGTCATCGTCGTCGAGCATCACTCGACGACGGCGTGCGCAGGCTGGGGCGGGATCCTTTCCTTCGCGGCGCGGCAGCGCGGTATCGAGGGCGTGGTCGTCGATGGCATGTGCCGCGACATCGATGAGGCGATCGAGCTTGGCTTTCCCGTGTTCGCCAGAGGAACGGTGCCGGCGACGGCGCGCGGTCGCGTGCGCGAGATCGAATTCCAGCAGCCGGTGACGATCTCGGGCGTGCCGGTGTGCCCCGGAGATTTCATCGTCGCCGACGGCAGCGGCGTGGTGTTCATCCCCGCCGCGCACATCGGCACCGTGCTCGACACGGCCGAGATGCTGCAACAGCGTGAGGCGCAGATGATCGAGGCGATTCGTGCCGGCGCCAGTGTGGGCGATGTGATGAACCATCGCTATGAAACGATGCTGAAGGCTTCCCATGACTGATCCGATACGGCAACTGGCGCGGATGGATACGAGCACGGTGTCTGACGCGCTCGATCGGCTCGGAATCGCCGGGCAATGCCTGGGCATCAAGCCGCTGAGCCCGGATTTCCGCATGTTCGGACCGGTGTTCACGCTGCGTTATCTGCCCTGCGGTACCCGTAGCGGCACGGTCGGCGACTACATCGACGATCTGCCGGCAGGCACGATCGTCGCGCTGGACAATGCCGGCCGGCTCGACGCGACAGTCTGGGGGGACATTCTCACCACGGTGGCTAATCGTAACGGCCTGGCCGGCACCTTGATCGACGGCGTCTGCCGCGATGCGCCGCGCAGCATCGAGCTGAACTATCCGATCTTTGCGCGCGGCAACCACATGCGTACCGGCAAGGACCGCGTGATGGTCGATGCAGTGCAATGTCCGATCCAGATCGGTGGCGTGCGCATCGAGCCCGGGGACTACGTGCTGGGCGATTGGGATGGCGTGGTGGCGATTGCCGCCTCCGACTTGCAGCGCGTGGCCGAAGCCGCCTGCGACATCGGGGCGGCCGAGGACCGCATTCGCGCAGCCGTTCTGCGCGGTGAACGGCTCGACCAGGCACGCCGCCAGCACGGCTACCACCGATTGCAGTCACTCAGTCAAACAGGAGAACCTCGATGATCATCGATTCGCACGCGCACGTCGTACTGCCGGCGGAGAGTTACCGCTACATGGCCAATCTGGTGTCGAGCCGAGCCAACCCGGTCGACCGGGCCAAGGTGCCCGATTCGGCGATCCGAGCCGCCGCCGAAGGCCTGCTGCGGATGATGGACAGCGTCGGTACCGACATGCAGTTCCTGTCGCCGCGCCCTTATGCGCAGTTGCATTCGATCAAGCCGGCGCGCGTCACCGAATTATGGACGCGGCACGTCAACGACGTGATCCATCGCCAATGCGAGATGTTTCCCGACCGTTTTCGCGGCGTGGCAGGCTTGCCGCAGTATCGTGACAGCAGTCCGGAAAACACGCTGCCGGAACTGGAACGCTGCATCGAGCAACTGGGCTTCGTCGGTTGCCTGTTGAACCCTGACCCGACCGAGGGCGACTGCGCGCCGCCGCCGGGGCTCGGCGACCCGTTCTGGCACCCGCTGTATCGCAAACTGGTCGAGTACGACGTGCCCGCGCTGATTCACTCAGCCGGCAGTTGCCAACCGCGTGAACCCTATACGCTGAAGTTCATCAACGAGGAGAGCATCGCGGTGATCTCGCTGCTCGGTTCGTCGGTGTTCGAGGAGTTTCCGACGCTGAAGCTGATCGTGCCGCATGGCGGGGGCGCCATCCCCTATCAGATGGGCCGCTTCCGGGCCTGGACGACGCGCCTGGGCGGTACCGAGACTTTCGACCAGAAGGTGCGCAAGCTGCACTACGACACCTGCAACTATGCGCAGGAAGCGCTTGAATTGCTGTTCAAGGTAGTGGGCCCCGATCGCGTGCTGTTCGGCACCGAAAAACCGGGGACGGGCAATGCGCGCAATCCGGAAACCGGCCGTGACTTCGATGACTTGAAACCCGTGATCGAGAGCATCGACTTCCTGAGCGAGCAGGATCGACGCAACATCTTCGAGTGCAATTGCCGGCGCCTGTACCCGCGCGCCTTTCGCAACGATGCGTGACGGCGGCGCGTGCCGCTACGATTTGATCCCCAGCCGTTTCGCCAGCTTGTGCAGGTTGCTCGGATCCACGCTGAGCTGACGTGCGGCGCGCGCCCAGTTGCCGCGCTGCGCGGCCAGCGCGGCGCGGATCAACTGGCGTTGGCAGGCATCGACCGCCGCTTGCAGCGGCACCGGCGCGACAGCGGATGACGGCGTAAAAGTGTGTGCGGCCGCCTCGATGGCATCGCCATTAGCCGCACCCGGGGCGTAGCCGGCCAGCGCCGCTTGCCCGACAGCGTGACGCCCCAAGGGCAGGGCGCCGCTCGATAGCTGCGCAGGCGAGGCGAGCGACGGCTCCGGCACCGGCAGTGGTGCGGGCGCCACTGCCTCGTCCAGGTCGAGCAACTCGGCCTGCAGACTGATGATGTCATTGCGGTCTACGCCGCGGCTTACCGCCTTCAACGCGGCGCGGCTGATCACGTGTTCGAGTTCGCGCACATTACCGGGCCATGGATAGCGGCACAGTGCGTCTTCGGCGCGTGCATCCAGCCGCAGGCTGCGCAGGCCGAGCCGCGCGCGATTGAGCTCAAGAAAGCGCCCCGCCAGCAGCAGCACGTCGTTGCCGCGCTCGCGCAGCGGCGGGATCGGCACCGGATACACCGACAGCCGGTGATAGAGATCGGCGCGAAACGAGCCGTCGCGCACCAGATCGCGCAGGCTGCGATTGGTGGCGGCGATGACGCGCACGTCGACGCGCCGCGGGCGATCGGCGCCCAGTCTTTGAATCTCGCCGTTTTGCAGCGCGCGCAGCAGCTTGGCTTGCACCGCCAGTGGCAATTCGCCGACTTCATCGAGGAACAGCGTGCCGCCGTCGGCCGCTTCGAAACGGCCAGGCCGGTCGCTGACCGCGCCCGAGTAGGCGCCGCGCACGTGACCGAACAGTTCGCTTTCGGCCAGCGACTCGGGCAGCGCCGCGCAGTTCACGTGCACCAGCGGCTTGTGCCGGCGGCGCGAGGCGCGGTGCAGCCGGTGCGCGAGCAGTTCCTTGCCGACGCCGGTTTCGCCCAGCAGCAGCACCGGCAGTTCGCTGTCGGCCACCACCTGCAACTCGTGCAGCAGGCGCGCCAGCGCCGGGCTCTGGCCGATGATCTCGCCTTCGTCGACAGGTGAATCGGTGACCGTGGCGCCGCGCGACTGCCGTAGCGCACGGATCTCGGCTTCGAGCCGCGTGGTGCGCAGCGCGGCCTCGATGACGACGGTGAAGCGGCCGAGGTCGGCCTGCGCCTGCGCATCGAAGGTGCCGACCTGCAGCGCGTCGAGCGTGAGCGCGCCCCACGGCCGGCCTTCGACGTGCAGGCTGGTGCCCATGCAGTCGTGCACCGGCAGCATGCCTTCGTGCGCATCGATCAGGCCGTCATAGGGGTCGGGCAAGGTGCTGTCGTGATCAAAGCAGGTGACGCCGCGCCGCGCCAGGATGGCGGCCAGCCGCGGATGCTGGC
This sequence comes from Burkholderiales bacterium, assembly GCA_017307915.1. Lineage (GTDB taxonomy): Bacteria > Pseudomonadota > Gammaproteobacteria > Burkholderiales > Burkholderiaceae_E > Zeimonas. Next base: position 8,496 of record JAFKGG010000427.1, read on the forward strand.
TGACTTCGAAGCGCCGGCCGAGCGTATCGCTCACCAGGCCGTCGACTGCCACCGGGCGCAGATGGGATTCTTCCAATTGCAGCAGCGCCACGGCACCGCAGCCGAAATGGGCGCGCAGGCTGCCGACCAGCCGTTGCAGGCGGACGGCGGCGGGCAGGTCGACGACGAGGTCCGCCCACAGCATTTGATCGATCATGGTTAATTAAACCATTAAACGGTCTTTTACACCCTATTCAATTAGGGTTAAATTCACCATTTTCCACATAAATAATTGATTAAAAACGGATTTTATCCTGGCATGCAAGTCGCCTATACCCACTGACCCAACCGGGAGAAACATCATGAATCTGATCGACCAATCACTGGGTGAGCTGGCTCGCAACATCGCCGGCGCCACGCGCCTGTTCCACGAATATCAACTCGATTTCTGCTGCGGCGGCCGGCACAGCCTGCGTGAAGCGGCGCAAAGCAAGGGGCTGAACAGCGAAGAAATCGTCGAGCGGCTGGCCGAACTGCAAGCCGCCGGCAACGCCGGGCTGCGCGACTGGAACGAGGTGCCGCCAGCCGTGCTGATCGACCACATCGTGCAGCGCTACCACGAGACTCATCGCGCCGATCTGCCCGAGCTGATCCGGCTGGCGCGCAAGGTCGAGCAAGTGCACGGTGAGCGCGCCGATTGCCCGCTGGGGCTGGCCGAGCATCTGAACACGATGCACCAGGAGCTGGTCAGCCACATGCAGAAGGAAGAGCAGGTGCTGTTTCCGATGATCAAGCGCGGCATGGGCGCGATGGCACAAGGCCCGATCACCGTGATGCGCATGGAGCACGACGATCACGGCCAGGCACTGCAGCGGATGGCCGACCTGACCGACGACCTGATTCTGCCGCGCGGCGCCTGCAATACCTGGCGCGCGCTGTATCTGGGGCTGCGCAAGTTGCGCGAAGAACTGATGGAGCACATCCACCTGGAAAACAACGTGCTGTTCGAGAAAGTGCTGGAGACGCCGGCTGGCCACGCCTGAACCGGCTGTCTCCCCTCATCGATGACGACAACAGAAAACTAATCATGGGCTCTTACCGAAAACTATGGTTTTTGCTGATCGCCGTGTTGGCGGTCACCTTCTCGCTGCTGGGCTATTTCGGCCGCGAGGTCTATCGGCAGGCGCCGCCGATTCCGGCGCAGGTGGTCACCGCTGACGGCCAGGTGCTGTTCACGCAGGATGACATTCTGGATGGGCAAACCGCGTGGCAGTCGGTGGGCGGGATGCAGCTGGGTTCGATCTGGGGCCATGGCGCTTACCAGGCGCCGGACTGGACCGCCGACTGGCTGCATCGCGAGCTGCTGGCCTGGCTCGAGCTGGCTGCCAAGCAGCAGTATGGCAAGCCGTTCGCCGAGCTGGATTCGGGCCAGCAGGCGGTGCTACGCGACCGCCTGCGCAGCGAGTATCGCGGCAATCAGGCGCATCCCGACAGCAGCGTGCTGACGGTATCGGCGCTGCGTGCGCAGGCGATCGCGCAGACGGCCGCCTACTACGACCAGTTGTTCTCTGACGCACCGGCTTTGCGCGGCAGCCGCGAATCCTATGCGATGAAGGAGAACACCTTGCACAGCGCCGAGCGGCGCGCGCAGCTATCGCGTTTCTTCTTCTGGACGGCATGGGCCGCGGCCACCGAGCGCCCGGGGTATGACGCTACCTACACGAACAATTGGCCGCACGAGCCGCTGATCGGCAATCAGCCGACCAGCGAGAACCTGGTGTGGTCCATTCTCAGCGTGGTGGTGCTGCTGGCCGGCGTCGGCTTTCTGGTGTGGGCCTGGTCGTTCCTGCGCAATCACGACGAACCCTTGCCGGCACCCTCGGCGCGCGATCCGCTGACCAGCTTCGCGTTGACACCGTCGCAGCGTGCGCTGGGCAAGTACCTGTTCCTGGTGGTGGCGCTGTTCATCTTCCAGGTGTTCATCGGTGGCTTCACGGCGCACTACACGACCGAAGGGCAGGCCTTCTACGGCATCGACGTGTCGCAGTGGTTCCCGTATTCGCTGGTGCGTACCTGGCACATCCAGAGCGCGCTGTTCTGGATTGCCACCGGCTTTCTGGCCGCGGGCCTGTTCCTGGCGCCGCTGATCCATGGCGGCAAGGATCCGAAGTTCCAGAAGCTGGGCGTCGACGTGCTGTTCTGGGCGCTGATCGTGGTGGTGGTCGGCTCGTTCGTCGGCAACTATCTGGCCATCGCGCAAGTGATGCCGCCCGAGTGGAACTTCCTGCTGGGTCACCAGGGCTACGAGTATGTCGACCTGGGCCGGCTGTGGCAGATCGGCAAGTTCGTCGGCATCCTGCTGTGGCTGGTGCTGATGCTGCGCGGCATCGTGCCGGCGCTGCGCACGCCCGGCGGCGACAAGAACCTGCTGGCGCTGCTGACCGCTTCGGTGGGCGCGATCGGTCTGTTCTACGGCGCAGGCCTCTTCTATGGCGAGCGCACGTCGTTGTCGGTGATGGAGTACTGGCGCTGGTGGGTGGTGCACCTGTGGGTCGAAGGCTTCTTCGAAGTGTTCGCCACCACGGCGCTGGCCTTCATCTTCTCGACGCTGGGCCTGGTGTCGCGTTCGATGGCCACTACCGCCAGCCTGGCCTCGGCCTCGCTGTTCATGCTGGGCGGCGTGCCGGGCACCTTTCACCACTTGTACTTCGCCGGCACCACCACGCCGGTGATGGCGGTGGGCGCCGCTTTCAGCGCGCTCGAAGTGGTGCCGCTGATCGTGCTCGGCCATGAAGCCTGGGAAAACTGGCGGCTGAAGGCGCGTGCGCCGTGGATGGAGAACCTGCGCTGGCCGCTGATGTGCTTCGTGGCGGTGGCGTTCTGGAACATGCTCGGCGCCGGCGTGTTCGGCTTCATGATCAATCCGCCGATCTCGCTGTATTACATACAGGGGCTGAACACCACGCCGGTGCACGCCCATAGCGCGCTGTTCGGTGTGTATGGGTTCCTGGCGCTGGGCTTCACGCTGCTGGTGCTGCGCTACATCCGGCCTGAGTACCAGTTCAACGCCGGCCTGATGAAGATCGGCTTCTGGGGCCTGAACGCCGGCCTGGTGCTGATGATCTTCACCAGCCTGCTGCCGATCGGCATCATCCAGTTCGAGGCCAGCGTCAGCCAAGGCCTGTGGTATGCACGCAGCGAGGAGTTCATGCAGCAGCCGATTCTGCAGACGCTGCGCTGGGTGCGCACCTTCGGCGACCTGGTGTTCATCGCCGGTGCGGTGGCGCTGAGCTTGCAGGTGGTGCTGGGCTTGTTCGGCAAGTCCTTGCCGGGTCAAGCGCAGCAGCCGGGCGCATTGGCCGCAAGCAAGTAAAGGCTCGATCGGGTGGGCGCGTCATGCGCTCACCCTGTCTGTATTTCGCGTTTCGCGCCCCGTGCCTCAGGCCGCTGGCTCGCCCAGCGGGTTGGCGGCTCGGGGCGCGCCCAGACTGCGGTCGATCAACGCCAGCAGACGAAACCCGTGCCGGTGCCGGTGCCGCCCTCGGAACGGTAGCAGGCGACCTGGTCGACCAGCTCGGCACGCAGGCCGCTGCCTTCGAGCACGCCGGCGGCGGCGATCCAGTTCTTGCATTCCGAGGTGCCGGCTTGCAGCAGGCGTTCGTCGATACCGGTCAGGTATTGCGTATCGCCGTCGACGATGGCGCGCAGGAACGCCTGGTCGAAATCTTCGTCGATGACGAAATGGCTCAGGCCGCCGGAGCCGAACACCGCGACCCGCGCATCGCTGTTCCAGGCGCGGATGGCACGGCCCAGGCTCTTGCCGAATTCGTAGCAGCGACGTGCCGTGGGCTGGTTCGGCGGATAGAAAGTGTTCAGGATCACCGGCACGTTGGGGATCACCGCGTCGTCCATCACGTTGCGGTAGATGAAACCGAACGCGTGCGGGATGCCGGTGGAAAAGCTGATCTTCTGGTCGGCTTCGCGCATCCATTGCGATTGCGCCACGTCGAAGCCGTCGGCAATGGCATGCCGGATCAGATGCAGGCCCAGCTCCGGCTGGCCGGGGTGCAGCAGCGGTTGCGGCGGCGCATGGCCGCTTTCGGCCAGATGGATGCCTACCGGCATGCGCTCGGCCTGGTCGACGCGCGCCGGCCGGTTTTCGATCTCTGCACCCCAATAGATGGTCATGGCCGGCATCACGTCTTCAACGAACAGCTCGTGCTGGTCGTTGCCGATGATCACCGCCACGTCAGGGCGTGCTTGCCGGTAGCGCTCGGCCACGCTTTGCACGGCAGCGCTGGCGCGTTGCAGACGCTCGGTCTTGGCTGACACCGACAGGAAGCGGGCCAGTTGCTCGGGGGCGCGCAGCGCCAGCAGCTCGGGCCAGGTGTAGGTGGCGCCGCGGAAATGATGCTTGGGATTGCGCTCGTCGGCCGCGATGCGCAGCGCCCATTGTTCGGGCGGCGTGTGTAGCTGCGGCGTGTGCGACAGCGCGGCGCCGAAAACGATGTCGGCCACGTCGGTCTCCTTCAAAAAAAACCTCGAGTGCGGGTAAGACCCGAGCACGGCCGCATCTTAGATGTGTTACGTTATACGAGTCAATTGTCACGAAGAACGATACGAAATCGGAGACCGTCGGCGCTGGACGAGGTCGCAAGCCGCGGCTTCCGGGGTCGGATCACAGACAGGCTCATCCATGAAATTCATTACCTATCAGGACGTTCGCGGCCCGCGGCTGGCAGCGTTGCTCGACGGCGAGCGCGCGCTCGATCTGGCCGATGCTGCGGCAGCCGATGCTGCGGCAGTCGGTACTGCGGCGGCCGGCGCCGCGACGCAACGCGGCACGCCGGCTGCGCATTTCGAATCGATGTTGGCGCTGCTGCGCGGCGGCGATGCGGCGCTCGACGAAGCGCGCCGCCTGGTGGCCGCAGCCGGCGCCGATACCGCCGGCTGCGTGCCGCTGGCCGGGCTGCCGCTGTGCGCACCGCTGCCGCTGTGCGCACCGCTGCCGCTGCCCGAACAGATCCGCGATTTCGCCAACTACGAATTGCACGTGCGCCAGGCGCTGGCCTCGTCGATGAAACTGCGCGCACAAGCCGAGGCCGACCCGGCGGCAGCCTTGCAGCGACTGGGCGCCAGCGGCATGTTCGCGATCCCGCCGGTGTGGTATGAGCGTCCGCTGTACTACAAGGCCAATCGCTTCAGCGTGGTCGGCCCGGATGCCGACGTCGAATGGCCGGCGTTTTCGAACCGGCTCGACTACGAACTGGAACTGGCCGTGGTGATCGGCCGGCGCGTGCGCGACGTAAGCGAATCGCAGGCGATGGATGCCGTGTTCGGCTACACGATCTACAACGACTTCAGCGCGCGCGACACGCAGGGGCAGGAATCGTCGTTTCGCATGGGGCCGGCCAAGAGCAAGGACTTCGATACCGGCAACGCGATCGGCCCCTGCATCGTCACGCGTGACGAAATCGAAGATCCCGATTCGCTGCACATGAGCGTGCGCGTCAACGGCGAGCTGCGTGTCGAGACCCTCTCGGGCGGCATGCAACACAGCATCGCACGCTGCATCAGTTTTCTGTCGCAGTCTGAAACGCTGTATCCGGGCGAGATTCTCGCGATGGGCACGGTGGGCAACGGCTGCGGTTATGAATCCCTGAGCTTTCTGGCCGACGGCGACGTGGTCGAGCTGGAAGTGCAGGGCATCGGTCGGCTACGCAACCGCGTGGTCAAACGCAAGAAGGAGTGAGACACATGGAACACCGCACCCAAGGCGGCACCGCTGCGCCGCGCATGGGGCGCCGCAGCGTGCTGCACGCCGGCATGGCCGCCGCCGCAGTCGCCTGCGCCGGACCGCTCGCGCATGCGCAGGGCGCCGCCGCCAAGTTGACCATCTCGTACCCGACCCGTTCGGGCGCTTCGTGGCCTTTGTGGCTGGCCAAGCATGCAGGGCTGTACGAGAAGCACGGCTTCGATGCCAAGCTGGACTTCGGTGTGCATCCGGCCGGCATCGCCGCGCTGGTCAGCGGCCAGGCGCAGATGATCAACTACGGCTTGGAGCAGATCATCGCCGCCGCTTCGCGCGATCCGTCGCTGGTGATGATGGGCAGCAGCCTGAACAAGGGCAATTTCTCGCTGGTCGCGCATTCGTCGGTCAGCAAGGTCGAGGATCTGAAGGGCAAGCGTATCGGCGTGGGCCGCCTCGGCGATACGCTGTACGTCTACACGCTGGCGCTGCTGAAGAAGTACGGAATGGGCCCGCGCGACGTGCAATGGGTGTCGACCGGCACCGATGCCTCGGCGCGCGCCAACATGCTCACCGGCGGCCAGCTCGATGCGGCACTGATGGTGGCGCCTTCGTATTTCCGGCTCGAGCCGATGGGCTATCGCACGCTCGATACGCTGGCCAACCACGCCGACATCTTCGTGAGCACGGCCTACGTGTTCAAGAAGAGCTGGGTGAAGGACAACCCCGATGCGCCGACGCGCCTGATCATGGCGCACGCCGAGGCAATCAAGCGCTTCTACGACGACAAGGCGTTTGCCGTCGAGGCCTATCGCGCCTTCGATCCGCAGCCGCAGGCCACGGTCGAGCGGCTGTATGACACTTATGCCGCCAAGAACATTCTCGATCGCGTGCCGCTGCTGCAGAAGGCCGCCGTGGAATCGGCGGTGGAACGCGTGCAGACCGACAACGCCGCGGTCAAGGACGTCAACGTGTCGCAGATCGTCGACATGGGCCCGGTGCGCAAGCTGATCGCCGACGGCTACTTCCGCAAGCTGTTCGGTGCCGGCGTGGCGCAGGAAGAAGAGCGCAAGCTGGCGGCTTCGTTCTGAACTGCCGGCAAGACGAAAGGGCGCGCCGTGCAATCCGCGGCGCGCCCCTTTTTTTCGGCTTGATGGTCTGATTCGAGGCGGAACCGGTTGCGCAGCGCGACGCCCGCGCCGGGGCGCCGCTGCCAGGCTCAGTTGGCGTTCGGCCGCCAGCGCTGGAAGTAGCGCTGCAGACGGTCGGTCAACCAACCCAGCACCATGCCGGCCACTGCGGTGACCAGCACGCCCACCATCAGCGTATCGGTGGCAAAGGTCTGCCCGGCATACGAGATCATGAAGCCGATGCCCTGGTTGCCGGCGAACAGTTCGGCGATGATCACGCCGATCAAGCCGTGCGCCACCGCCTGCCGCACGCCGGTCAGGATGAATGGCACCGAATAGGGCAGGGCCACGGTGCGGAAGATCTGCCGGTCGGTGGCGCAGAAGGCGCGTGCCGCGCGCAACAGGTCGGCGTCGATGTTGCGCACGCCGGCGATGGTGTTGATCAGGATCGGCATCGATGCGGCCAGGAACACGATGAAGATGGCAGAACCGCTGCCGATGCCGAACCAGATGATGATCAGCGGATACAGCGCGATGCGCGGCGTGGCATAAAAAGCGTTGATCAGCGGGTTCAGCGCCATGTTCACGCGCTGATACCAGCCGATGACGATGCCCAGCGGCACGCTGATCACTACCGCCAGCACGAAGCCGATCAGGAAATTGCGCCCACTGAACAGGGCGTTGCTCTGCAGCTCGCCGCTGGCAGTGAGCTCGACGAACTTGCTGGCGATGGCCGAAGGGCCGCTGAAGAACAGCGGCGAGATCCAGCCCATGCTCCAGCAGAGCTGCCAGATGGCCAGCACGACCAGCAGGCAGGCCGAGCCCAGCAGCAGGGATTCGTGCCGGTGATAGAAGGTGGCGCGGCGCGGCGGCGGCACGGCGCCCGCGTTGTCGGAAGCGGAAGATAGCGGCGCGGCGGACATGCGGCTTGAACCTTATTGGCTGATCACGTTGATGCGGGCGGCCTCTTCTTCGATCAGGGCCCAGATGTCGTCGGTCAGGCGCAGGAACTGCGGGTCGCGCTTGACCGACAGCGTGCGCGGCCGCTCGAACGGGATGTCGAACTTGCCCTTGATGCGGCCCGGGCGCGTGCCCATCACGATGACCCGATCGGCCAGATAGACGGCTTCGTCGATCTGGTGCGTGATGAAGATGACGGTCTTGCCGGCGCGCGACCAGATCTTCAGCAGCTCGGCCTGCATGAACTCGCGCGTCTGTGCATCGAGCGCAGCGAACGGCTCATCCATCAGCAGCACCTCGGGGTCGGTGGCCAGCGCGCGTGCCAGGTTCACGCGCTGCTGCATGCCGCCCGACAGTTCCGACGGGTAACGTTGCTCGAAACCGGCCAGGCCGACCAGCTTGATGAACTGGTCGGCGCGCGCATCCATCGTCGCACGATCGAAGCGGCGCTGCATTTCCATGCCGTAGCGCACGTTACCGGCCACCGTGCGCCAGGGCAGCAGGCTGGCATGCTGGAACACCATCGAGCGGCTGACGCCCGGGCCATTGACCAGCACACCGCCGACGCGCAGCGAGCCTTCGTTGTAGCGCAACAGACCCGCCACCACGTTGAGCAGCGTGGTCTTGCCGCAGCCGCTAGGGCCGACGATGCAGACGAATTCGCCGTCGGCGATATCGAGCGAGACATCGGAAAACGCCACGAACTCGCGCTCTTCGCGTTCGAGCCAGTAGCGGTAGGTCATGCGGTCGATCTCGACCTTGGGATGCGGATTCATGCCGGATCTCGAGCGCGGTTCATGCCGCGTGAACGGGTTGTTCGCGATGGAAGCAAAGCTGCGGCCGGTGCGCGCGCTGGCGCTCCATCTCCTGCATCATCGGTGTGGGGCCGCAAACGTAGATGTGGGTACCCGCGGGCGTGGCATCGAGCAATGCGGGCAGCGACAAGGGGCCGCCGGCTTCGTCGTCGACGTGCAGTTGCACGCGTTCGCCGAAGCCTTGCAGCCGGGCAGCGAAGGCGGCCGCGGCGCGCGAACGCACCGCATAGACCAAGCGCCATGGCCGAGTCTGCGCTTGCAGCGCATCGATCATGCCCAGGAATGCCGTGATGCCGATGCCGCCGGCCACCAGCAGCACCGGCGCTTCGTCGTCGGCCAGCGGCAGGCCGCAGTGCGGTCCGCGGATGCGTAGTGCATGACCGGTACCGACTTGCTCGGTGAGCCAGACCGAACCGCTGTTGGGCCCGCGCTGCACCGCCACGCGATAGCGGCCGGCGCGCCCAGGGCTGTTGATCAGCGAATAGCTGCGCCACTCGCCGCTGGGTAGCGCGATGTCGATGTGCGAGCCGCAGTCGACCGGCGCAAAAGTGTCGGCGTCGGCCGGGCGCAAGCTGATCAGGCGCACGTCGGGCGTCTCCCAGTAGACGTCGTCGACGACGGCATGGCTCATGGCTGTCTCCATCGCACCGACGCGCCCGCTGGCGGCGGCACAGGCCTTACTTGCGATTGTCGATCGTATTGAACAAACGGCCCAGGCCTTCAACCTCGACCTCGGTGTTCGAATAATTGGACAGGAAAGTGCCGACGTTGCCTTTGGGGTGCTTGGCCGTGCCCTTGGACGCCGTGCCGCAATGTACGCAATCGCCCGGCTCCATGGTGAACCACAGATTGGCCTCATGCAACACGCGCTCGACCGGGAAGAAGTAGTTGGCGGTGCTGTCCTCGCAATACATCTCGCCGTCGACGTAGCCGCGGATCACCAGGTTGTTGGGATCCTTGACCTCATCCTTGGTGGTCAGCCACGGGCCCATCGAAGCGAAGGTATCGGCCGCCTTCGAGCGCGAGTGGTAGATGAAATACAGGTAGTTGTCTTTCTCACCGAATCGCTCGCGCCACGCGAAGTGATGCGGGCCGGTCAGCTCGGGATTCTGGTTCAGCGCGATCGAATCTTCGTTGAACTTGATGCCGCTGGCGGTGATGTCGTTGGTCAGCGTGTAGCCGAACACGTAGTCCATGATGCGGTCTTCGGGTACGTCCTTGGCGAGCTTGCTGAACACCAGCACCGGCTCGGGCTCGGGAATCGTGCGGCCGTGGCGCGGCAGGATCACGATCGGCTTGCCGTGGCCGGTCAGCGCCGAGCGGCCCTTGGTGAAGAACATCGGCGACTTCATCGGCCGATAGGCCTTGTGGTTCAGATTGTTGTTGTTGACCGCGCAGCCCAGGATCTTCGACGCCTTCGGGTTCGGCGCCATCCAGTCGGCGGCGCTGACGTCGATCACCGGCCGTTTGCCGGCGCGCGCTTCATCGATCGCCCGCGCGGCCTGGTCCAGGCCGGCATTGCCGGCGATGATCAGTGCTTCCATGTCGGCCACGTCGACGGCCACTGCCGTGTCGCCCTCGACGCGGGCGATGACGGTGGGCTTGCCGTTGATACGGATGGTGCCGAGTTTCATAGTTTGTCTCCGCTTTGGTGGTGAACGAGGCGGGCGGCTCAGCGGGCTGCCCGTTGTTGCAGGTCGGTGAGCAGGCCGTCGATGCGTCCGGTCAGCTCTTCTTTCGGGTATTCGTTGTAAAACGAGCAGGCCTTGCGTACCGGGTCGCCCTGGTAATAGCGCTCGTACAGCGCCTGGCGGCCGGCAAAGGCCGAGATCGCGGCGTCGGCGGCCAGTCGCGTGAGCTGGATGCGGCGGTCGGCTTCCAGCGTTGCGGTGGCGAAATATTCATGCACCAGCGGCCCGATCTCGCTGCTGAGGTCGGCGTAAGAGGGCACGCCGACCAGGCTGCCGGCGCCGATGGTGCGCACTGTGTCGATCATGCGCGCGTATTTCTCATAGAAATAGAGCTGCGCGGCCTGCAGCGGCCACTTGCTGGGCGCCCAGGTGCCGAAGCGGGTCGCCGTGGCCTGCTGCTCGGCTTGCAGCAGCAGCGCGCGCTGCGTTTCGACAAAGATCAGCAGCTCGGCCAGCAGGCCCTGCACGTTGGGAAAACCGTCGACCTTGATGGCACGCGCCATGTGGCAGGCCAGTCCGGCCATGAATTCGGCCTTGGCCAGCGCGCGCGTCATCGTCTGGTGCGAATAGTGCTCCGACAGATAGGTCTGGCGATACACCTCGTTGCACATCACCGGGTCGCGATAGATGAAGGTGCGTTCCCAGGGGACGAACACGTTCTCGAACACGATCACCGCGTCGCCTTCGTCATAGAGCGTGGAAAGCGGGTGATCGAGGAAATGGCCGGCGTTCTGCGGCACCAGCGTAGGGCGGCTGATGATGCGTACGCCGTCGGCGGCCACCGGCGTGACGAAGGCGAAGGCATAGTCTTCGGCCTTGGCGTCGTTGGTGACGACCACCGACGGCATCACCACGATGTCGTTGGCATACTGCGCCAGCGTGCCGACCAGCCGCATGCCGTTGACGTAGAAACCGGCATCGGTTTCGCGCACCACCTTCAGCGCGATGTCGCGCGCCTGCTGGTAGACCTGGCGCGAACGGTCGACCTGCGGGTTGACCTGCACGTGCGTCATCGTGATGTCGCCGCGGCGGCAGGCATCGTGATAGGCGCGCACATTGTTCGCAAAGCTGCGGCGCCCGTCGCTGCCGTCGAATACCTCGCTGGCGGCAGACAGCGCGGCGATGCCGATGTTCATGAAATCGGGCGAGCGCGCCAGCAGACCGCAAGTGGCGTCGGCGTGCGCCTTCATCGCCCGGCGGCGGCGCGCCAGGTCTTCGATCGAACGCGGCTGCAGGCAGGACACCGGCACGCGCTCGCCATCGGTGTCGAGCGCCGTCAGCACATCGCGCCAACGCGCGTCGTGCTGCATGTCATACAGTGCCGCTACCGATTGCGCAGCCAGGCCCAGGCGTGGCTCGTCGGTGACGTCGCGTACCTTCTGACCGTCCAGGTAGACGTTGCGCCCATCGCGCAGCGATTCGAGATATTGCTTGCCGGTGCGAAGCCCCACGGGGGTTCTCCTCCTTTTGTTGTCTCGTATGTCGAGACGAATGTCACGAATAGTATGACGAAGATCAAGGAGCAGAAACTAGGGTTTCCCCCTGGATCGCTGGGTGGAGCGAGGCTTTGTTGGCGGGCCGTGCGCTGGCTCGCCGCGGCTTGGCGGATAATCGTCTCCTCATGCGAAACAACAACGATCCTGCGCGCAACAACGCCCGGCGCGTACCGACGGCGCCGGCCATGCCACCGAGTTCCGACGACGAATCCACGCTGTCGGCGCGTCCTTCCACCGTGCAAAGCGTGGAAGTGGCAGTGCGCATCCTGGAGGCGATCGCCGAAAGCGGCGGCGCCGTGCGCGTCACCGAACTGGCGCGCCTGCTGTCGATGACCAAGGCGCGCGTGTCGCGCCACCTGCAAACGCTGCTCGGCCTGGGGTTGGTCGCCAAGGGCGCGCAGGAAGGCTATGTGTTCGGCTGGAAACTGCTGCAACTGGGCCGCGCCGCGGTGCGCGATCGCACCATCACCGAACTGGCCAAGCCGCATCTGCAGCGGCTGCGCGACACGCTGCAGCAGACGGTGATCCTGTCCTTGCCGCATGGCGATGGCTGTGTAGTGGTGCTGTGCGTGGAAAGCCGCCAGCAGGCGTCGGTGTCGGTGCGGCCGGGCACGTTCCTGGAGTTTCCGAAATCGCCGTCGGCGCGCTTGTCGGTGGCGCTGCAATCCGACGTCGCCACCCTGCTTGGCTCGCGCAACGATCAACGCCACGGCGATGCCGGCGCAGTGCACACTGGCGCGGTGCATGCCGGCGCGGCGCTGGCCAGCCTGACCCGCTTGCGCGAGCACGGCGCCGATTTCGAGGTCGATACGCAAGGCACCGGCCTGGGCGGCGTGGCCGCGCCGGTGTTCGACGAGGGCGGCAAGCTGGCCGGCGTGGTGTCGCTGGTGATGCCGTCGCGCGTGCTGGCGCCGCGCCCGCCCGAAGAGATGGTGCGCGCGCTGCGCCAGTGCACGGCCGACATCGAAGCAGAGTACCGCTGGGGTACCGAGCCCCCCTGAGCACCCTGCGCCCAGGACCATGATTCCGTCGGGAAAGCCGCCGGCCCGCCATCGCTTGCCCTAAGATTGCGCCTTCGCTGACCACGAGGGTGGTGATGGATAGTCACGAACTCGCGCTGCTCGCCCTGGCGCGCTCGCTCGGCGCGGCGCTGGCCGTCGGCGTGCTGGTGGGATTGGAGCGCGGCTGGCGCGAGCGGCGTGCCATGGAAGGCCGGCGCATCGCCGGCTTTCGAACCTTCACGCTGATCGCCTTGCTGGGCGGCGTGCTGGCGGAGATGTCGGAGACCTTCGGCGCGTGGCCGCTGGCCGCCGGCCTGGCCGGCGTGGCGGCCTTGTTCGTCGTGTCGTATCGGCAGTCGGTGCAGGCTTCGTCCAGCGTCAGCGTGACCTCGGCGATCGCGGCGCTGCTCACGTTTGCGCTCGGCGCCTGGGCAGCGGCAGGGCAGGCGATGCAGGCCATCGCCGTCGCAGTGATCGTCGCCACCATTTTGAGCCTGAAGCCGGTGCTGCATCGCTGGCTCAGGCTGATCGAAGGCCGCGAGATCGCGGCGGCGCTGCAATTGCTGGTGCTGTCGGTCGTGGTGCTGCCGCTACTGCCCGATGCCGGCTATGGCCCGTACCAGGCGCTCAATCCGTATCGGCTATGGTGGGCAGTGGTGCTGATTGCCGGCCTGTCGATGATGGGCCACGTGGCGATGCGCATCACCGGCCAGCAGCGCGGGCTGATGCTGAGCGCGATGCTCGGCGGCCTGGTGTCGTCGACCGCGGTTACCGTCGATCTGGCGCGGCGCACACGGAACACGCCGGCGCTGAACGGCATCGCCTTGTCGGGCGTGATGGCGGCCAGCGGCATCAAATTCCTGCGCGTGGGCATCGTGGCGATCGCGCTGCAACCACGGCTGGCGGATACGCTGGTGCCAGTGCTGCTGGCGGCCACATTGGTGGCCTTGGTGCTGGCATGGCTGGCCTGGCGCAAGCGGCCGGCCAGCGGCACGGTGCGCGCCGAAAGCGCCGAGCAATCGCTGTTCGATCTGAGCACCGCGCTCGGTGTCGCGCTGTTCCTCGGCGTGGTGGCGGTGCTCGGGCGCGCGGCGCAGCAGACCTGGGGCACCAGTGGTCTGCATGGCGTGGCCGTGCTGTCCGGGCTGGCCGACGTCGATCCGATCGTCGTGACGGCGGCGCGCATGTCGGCCGATGCGCTGATCAGCGACGGCACGGCGGTGCTGACGATCATGCTGGCCGCCGGCGGCAACCTGCTGTCGAAGACCGCCATCGCCTGGGCCGCGGGCAACCGCACGCTGGGCTTGCGCGTGGGCGGCGGCTATCTGCTGGTGGCGCTGGCCGGTGTGCTGGCCTGGCTGCTGGCCGGGGGCGCGGCGGACTGAGCGCGCCGCCGCTGGCCGCCCCCCTGTCAAGGCAGAATTTCGAGCACCGTCTCGGCTGGCCGGCACAACCGGGTTCCGCGCGGCGTGACCACGATCGGCCGGTTCATCAGGATCGGGTGCTCGACCATCAGATCGAGCAGCTGCTCGTCGCTCCATTTCGGATCGTCGAGCCCCAGCTCGTGATAGGGCGTGCCCTTCTCGCGCAACAGGTCGCGTACGCCGATGCCCATCGCCGCCAGCAGTTCAGCGAGCCTGGCGCGGCCGGGCGGCGTTTTCAGGTATTCGATGACCTGCGGCTCGATGCCGCGTTCGCGCAGCATGGCGAGTACGTTGCGCGAGGTGCCGCAGGCGGGGTTGTGGTAGATCGTGATATCGCTCATGGCGGACAAGGATGGGGGTGGGCGAAGCGCCGCTGCAAGGGCGGCGCGGGAAGGGATCTTGCTCGATCGCGGCGGGCGGCGTCAATCCATGCTCCGGCCTGCTACGCTAGACGCTGGCCGTGCCGATCGGGAGCGAACCCGATCGGGCCATCGAAACGAAGGATCCATCGATGAAAGCCATGCTGTTGCACAGCCCGGGCGAATCATTGCGCGAACACGAGCTGCCCGACCCCGTGCCCGCGCTCGGCGA
>JAFKGG010000072.1 GCA_017307915.1 Burkholderiales bacterium
GGATCGTCGCGCTGCAGCACGCGTTCGATCGTGATCGTGGGCTCCATGCCGACGCCGCTTTCTCCTTTTGCGCTCGAGTAGTAGCCAGTGAACTCGCCCAGCGGCCCTTCCGGTCGCAGATCGCTCAGGTCAAGCCATCCCTCAAGAATGATCTCGGCCCTCGCGGGCAACTGCAGCCCTGTCAGATCGGATTCGAAGACCTCGACCGGACGCCCCTTGAGCGCGCCAATGACGCCGTACTCGCTGACGCCGACCCCCACGTGCGTGGAGCTGACCAGGAAATGCAGCGGATCGGCACCGATCACGATCGCGACCGGCATCTTCTGGCCGCGCTCGGCGTATTTCTTGTAGATGATCTCCGCATCCTTGCCGCGGGCGATCATCACCGTGACGAGATTCCTGCCCTGCAGCTGGACCCGGTAAGTGCCCAGGTTGGTCCAGCCGGAATCGGGGTCTCGACACACCAGATAGTGCGCGGTACCGATATACCGCCCGCCGTCGCCGGGATAGAAGTGCGGCGAGGGAAACTTCAGCAGATCGACCTGATCGCCGACGGCCACGTTGCGCAGCACGGGCGCGTCTTGCACGATTCGCGGCGGCATATCCGCCCCCCCGGCCAAACGCGTCTTCCATTTGCGGGCCAGTTCGCAGATCGTGGTGTCCGGATCTTCTTCGAGACAGAGCGCCATTCGCGCGCTGGTCGTGAACGCGCTCGCCAGAACGGGAATAGCGGAATCCTTGACCTGCTCGAACAGCAGAGCCGGACCGCCCGCATCTTCATTCAGCGTCGCAACGTGCGAAAGCTCGAGATGCCAGTCGACGGGTACGTCGATGCGATGCAACAAGCCATGTTGTTCGCATGCCGCGATGAAGTCGCGCAGATCATCGATCAAGAGATCTTCTCCTGTGCAGATCGGAATCAGACGTGCCGCTTCAGCCCCGCAGCTCTCGATTCGCAGCAGGCTAGCTTGCGATCACTGTAGAAACTTTATTTGCAATATACAAGTAGATTTTTGTGCCCGTCAATCCAATCGATGATCGATTTCCAATATTAACCCGCATATATGATGAATTTATAGCTCGACGCCGCCTTCGGATCAGTGGATTTTTGTATGTATAAATACAATAGAAGAGCTCATCGCAGCGTTACGACAAGCATGTCTCGACGATGTCGAGCGAAGCGCGTGGCCAACTCAATGCCGCAGCCCGAGCGCCGCGCAATTCCACGCCAATAAAGAAAAACGGCACGCCCCCCCAACCGGGAGACGTGCCGCTTCAGCGAAAGTACCGAAGCGAGGCAGGCCCTCGCTTCGGACAAGCTTACGATGCCGCCGCTTCGCCCTGCGCTGCCTTCATCGACAGGCGCAGCCGGCCTTTGTCGTCGGCCTCGATGACCTTGACGCGCACCACCTGGCCTTCCTTGACGTAGTCGGAGACCTGGTTGACGCGTTCGTTGGCGATCTGCGAGACGTGCAGCAGGCCGTCGCGGCCCGGCAGCACCTGCACGATCGCGCCGAAGTCGAGGATCTTCAGCACGGTGCCTTCGTAGACGCGGCCGATCTCGACCTCGGCCGTCAGGTCTTCGATCATCTTCTGCGCGCGCTTGGCGGCATTGCCGTCGACCGCGGCGATGGTGATCGAGCCGTCGTCCTGGATGTCGACCTGCGTGCCGGTGGTCTCGGTGATCTGACGGATGGTGGCGCCGCCTTTGCCGATGACGTCGCGGATGCGCTCGGGGTTGATCTTCATCGTGTACATGCGCGGCGCAAAGTCGGACAGTTCCTGCCGCGCGCCACCGATCGCCTGCTGCATCAGGCCCAGGATGTGCTGGCGGCCTTCACGCGCCTGCGCCAGCGCGACCTGCATGATTTCCTTGGTGATGCCCTGGATCTTGATGTCCATCTGCAGCGCCGTGATGCCATTGGCGGTGCCGGCCACTTTGAAATCCATGTCGCCGAGGTGATCCTCGTCGCCAAGGATGTCGGTGAGCACGGCGAAGCGCTTGTCTTCCTTGATCAGGCCCATGGCCACGCCGGCCACGTGCGACTTGATCGGCACGCCGGCATCCATCAGCGCCAGGCAGCCGCCGCACACCGAGGCCATCGACGATGAACCGTTCGATTCGGTGATTTCGGAGACGACGCGCAGCGAGTAGGCGAACTCTTCAGCCGAGGGCAGCAGCGGACGGATCGCGCGCTTGGCCAGATTGCCGTGGCCGATCTCGCGGCGCTTGGGCGAACCCATGCGACCGGTTTCGCCGGTGGCGAACGGCGGCATGTTGTAGTTGAACATGAAGCGATCACGGTATTCACCGTTGATCGCATCGATGATCTGCTCGTCGCGCGAGGTGCCCAGCGTGGCGGCGACCAACGCCTGCGTTTCGCCGCGCGTGAACAGCGCCGAACCGTGAGCGCGCGGCAGCACGCCGGCGCGGATGGCGATCGGGCGCACGGTGCGCGTGTCGCGGCCATCGATGCGCGGCTCGCCGGACAGGATCTGGTTGCGCACGATCCGGTATTGCAGATCGAACAGCAGGTTGCCCAGGTCGTTGGCGTCGGGCGCCGGCTGGCCGGCGGCGAGCGCTTCTTCGGTGATCTTGGCGGCGGCGGCCTTCTCGATCTCGCCGATGCGCGTGACGCGCTGCTGCTTGTTGCGCAGATTGTAGGCCGCGCGCATGTCGGCTTCGGCCAGCTCGTTGATGCGTGCAATCAGCGCCTGGTTCTTAGGCGCGGGCTGCCAATTCCAGGCCGGCTTACCGGCGATCTCGACCAGCTCGTCGATGGCCTTGATGGCGACCTGCATCTGCTCATGGCCGAACACGACCGCGCCCAGCATCACGTCTTCAGGCAGCTCGTGCGCTTCGGATTCGACCATCAGCACGGCGGCATCGGTGCCGGCCACGACCAGGTCGAGCTTGGACGACTCGATCTGCGTGGTGCTGGGGTTGAGCACGTACTGGCCGTCGATGTAGCCGACGCGCGCGGCGCCGATCGGACCATCGAACGGAATGCCCGACAGCGCCAGCGCGGCCGAGGCGCCGATCATCGCGGGGATGTCGCTTTCCACTTCCGGGTTGCTCGACATCACCTGCACCGCGACCTGCACTTCGTTGTAGAAGCCTTCAGGGAACAGCGGGCGAACCGGGCGGTCGATCAGCCGGCAGATCAGGATTTCGCGCTCGGTGGGACGGCCCTCGCGCTTGAAGAAACCGCCGGGAATACGGCCGGCGGCATAGAATTTTTCGATGTAATCGACGGTCAGCGGGAAGAAATCCTGACCGGGCTTGGGGTTCTTGGCGGCGACGACGGTCGCCAGCACGACGGTATCGTCCATGGTGACGACAACGGAGCCGGTCGCCTGGCGGGCGATCTCGCCCGTCTCGATGGTGACCGTGTTGTCTCCCCACTGGAACGTCTTTTTCGCGATTTCAAACACTTGGCACTTCCTTTCGAGCATTTCCCGCGCGATGGGCCCGGCGGCGCGGTTCGCTTGTCAAAAAAAAACCCGCAAGTTTTGCTTGCGGGTTCGGCTGCGGTATCAGCCGCGCAGACCGAGTCGTTCGACTAGCGCCTTGTAGCTCGCCGGATTCTTGCCCTTCAGATAATCGAGCAATTTGCGGCGGCGGCTGACCATTTTCAGCAGGCCG
>JAFKGG010000428.1 GCA_017307915.1 Burkholderiales bacterium
CGCCGCCGACTGGCCGACGCGCTCGCTGCGCATCGTGGTGCCGTTCGCGCCCGGATCGTTCACTGACGTGGCCGCGCGCACGCTGGCCGCCGAACTCACCGACTCGCTGCGCGTGCCAGTGGTGGTGGAAAACCGCGGCGGCGCCGGCGGTACGCTCGGCGCCTCGCTGGTGGCCAGCGCGCCGGCCGACGGCTACACCTTGCTGGTCACCGACAACTCGTTCGTGATGTCGGCAGTGCTGTACGACAAGCTGCCCTACGATCCGAAAAAGAGCTTCGTGCAAGTGAGCCAACTGGCCGAATCGCCGTCGCTGCTGGTCGCTCGCAAGGATCTGCCGGCCAAGACCGTCAACGAGCTTGTGCAACTGGCGCGCTCCAAGCCCGGCGCGCTGAACTTCGGCTCGGGCGGCATCGGCTCGTCGGCGCATCTGGCCACCGAACAGTTCATGAGCGTGACCGGCGCCAAGATGACGCACGTGCCGTTCAAGGGCGTGGCCGCCTCGATCGCCGAAGTCATGGCCGGCCGCATCGACGTGTCGATCGCCAGCCTGGCCAGCGGCGCCGCGCAGGTGCGCGACGGCCGCGTGCAGGGCCTGGCGGTGAGCGGCAACAAGCGCAGCACGCTGCTGCCCGACGTGCCCACCTTCGCCGAAAGCGGCATCACCAAATATGACATGTCGTACTGGTGGGGCATCGCCGTGCCGGCCGGCACGCCGGACGCGATCGTCACCCGCCTGAACCGCGCCGTCGCCGAAGCCGCCGCGCGGCCGAAACTGAAGGAAGTGTTCGCCGCGCAGGGCGCCGAACCGGTGACCAGTTCGCCGCGCGCGATCAGCGAGCGCATCGACCGCGAGATCACGACCTGGAAGGCGATCACCGCCGAGGCCGGCATCAAGCTCAACCAGTAATACGCTTCAATCAGGAAATCTTCACGATGCACACCCCGCCGACCCCGGCCCAGTGGCACGCGCCGGCCCTCGCTTGCGATGCCCACTTCCACGTGTTCGGCCCGGCCGATCAATACCCCACCGGCACCGATCTGCGCTACGCCCCGCCGCTGGCGCCGCTCGACGACTATCTGCAGCACGCGCGCCAGCTCGGCTTCGAGCGCTTCGTGTTCGTGCAGCCCAGTGCCTATGGGCGCGACAACCGCTGCATGCTCGACGCGATGGCGCAGATGGACCCGGCCTGCCGGCGCGGCATCGTCGACATCGACGAAGATGCGCCCGACGCAGAGCTCGACCGGCTGCATGCCGCGGGCGTGCTCGGCGTGCGCATCAACGTGCGCCCGATCCAACCGCCCACACCGGGGCTGGCCGACGCGCTGCGCCCGCGCATCGAACGGCTCGATGCACGCTGCGCCGAACGCGGCTGGCAGCTCGACTTCCTGACGCCGGGCTGGCTGGTCACCGAACTGATGCCGCTGCTCCAGCGGCTGCGTTCGACCTTCGTGCTGGCGCACCTGGGACTGTTCCCGGCGGCTGCCGGCCCCGCGCAACCGGGCTTCGTCGGCCTGCTCGACCTGTTGCGCCACGGCGAGGGTCGTTGCTGGATCAAGCTGACCGGCGTCTATCGGATGTCACAAACGCCCGGCTTCGCCGACGCAGCGCCGATGGCGCGCGCGCTGATCGAGGCCGCGCCCGATCGGCTGATCTGGGGTAGCGACTATCCGCACCTGTCGTTCGCCGATCGCGTCGATAACAATGTGCTGTTCAATCTGCTCGGCACGTGGGCGCCGGATGACGAGATGCGGCGGCGGATTCTGGTGGATAACCCGGCGCGGTTGTTTGGGTTCTGAACGGATGGTCTAGACATCATGGTCGTCGAAGAAGTCTTCAATGAACGTGGTGTCTAAGACTTCGGCAGTCTGGATCAGGCGGTCGCTTGGCGCTAAAATGGAACCAAAATGGTTCCATTTTGGTGAGAAATCCATGCCAACCAACCTGACGCTGAAGAACATACCCGACGCCGTCTATGAACGGCTCAAGGCATCTGCAGAAACCCACCGGCGCAGCCTGAACAGCGAGGCAATCGTATGCCTCGAGTCCGCACTGCTGCCCACCAGGATCGCCCCCGGCGAGCGTCTGGCTCGCGCGCGCGCGCTTCGGGCCGCGTTGCCCAAAGGCAAGTTTTCCAGCCGTGACATCGATACTGCCAAGCGGGACGGGCGTCCGTGATCGTGGTGGATTCCAACGTGCTCGCGTACCTGTATCTGCCGTCCGAGCACACCGCAGCCGCGGAAGCGCTGTTCGAGCGCGATCCCGACTGGGCGGCTCCGATTCTCTGGCGCAGTGAATTCCGCAACATCCTGGCCGGATACCTGCGGCGCAAGTCCATTTCCTTCGAACAGGCCTATGGGCTACAAAAAGAAGCTCAAAACCTGCTGACAGGCCTCGAATATGAAGTCGATTCCAGAACCGTGCTTGAACTGGTACGTGACAGCGACTGCTCAGCATATGACTGTGAATTCATCGCCCTGGCCATGCACCTCGATACCCGACTGGTGACGATGGACAGAAAATTGCTTCGTGCGTTTCCGAAGCGCGCAAAGGCACTCGTCACAGGCTGAAGACGACCGAGGCTAGGTTCGCCATCATTGCGAAATGGCCACCACGCCACATAGCGTCACCCCTTCACCCGCCCAGCCCTTGGCCACCAGCTTGTCGTATTCGCTCTTCCTGGGCGTATAACGATGGTTCGAATCGTTGTGCATCCAACGCATGTTGTAGGCGCGATAGATCGGAACCGTATTCGACGGGCATGCACCGTTGACCGGCAGCTTGGCGTAGAACGCAATGCCCTCGTAGGTCCAGCCCGGATCGGTATTCTTGAGCCATTCACACTCTGCCGCGCTGGCCGTGTAGAAGTGCGAGTTCGGGCCGATGCCGGGGGTGCCGTAGAAGCGGCATACGGGCACGGCGCCGGTGCTGGCGTCGCTCCAGGCATAAAAATAGTCGCCGGTGTCGTACCAGCCTGGGCCCGCCGAACCTTTGTTGATCAAACCGGCTTCGCCCTTCGCTCCGGTGCGGAAGTAGTGGTTCAGGTCGACGTTGTAGAACTCGTAAACGAGCTTGAAGCTGCTCAACGCGCCGGCGATCAGCGTGCTGACGGATGCGTCGACGATGCCGGCGCCGCAGATCTTGATCAAGCTGCAATACAGGCTGGCGCTTGGAAACGACGCCGAGGACAGTTTCAGCAGGTAGTAGAGTTCGCCGCCGGATAAGGCGGGGTTCATTGCCAAGGCCAGAGCGGCGGCGCCTGAGACGTGCGGAGCGGCCATGCTGGTTCCCTGCAAGTAGGCGTACGCGGGAACCCCCCAACTTCGCGTACCCGCATCGACAGTCGACAGAATGCCGTAGAGCCGTCCATAGATCATGTCACCGCCGGGCGCCGAAATGTCTCCCGAAAAATCATAGTTGCTGTAGGACGCCAGGTCACCCCATGGATCGACTGAAACGACCGTCAAAACCGCACGGCAATTGGCAGGCGTGAAAAGTGCCGCATTCTGGCTGCTATTGCCGGCCGCGACGACCAGCAGCGCACCTTGCCCGATCGCTCGATTGATGGTCTCTTGCAGCGAAACGTTGCATCCGCTGGGGCTGTAACCCCCTAGGCTCAGATTGACGATTTGCGCGGGATTCGGATTATTCGGAATACCAGGAACCGGCAACCCCACTGCCCATTGAATGCCGTCGATGATGTCCGACATCAAGCCGCCGCACCGCCCTACTACGCGAACAGGGAGAATCGTGCTGCGCCAGGAAACGCCGGCGATACCCCATCCGTTGGCGCCGTCGGCGGCAATGATGCCGGCCACGTGAGTGCCATGCCAACTACTTGATTGGGCGGCCGACCCGGGGCCGCACCCTCCGGCCGGACTCCAGTTGCCCGGATCTGTCGCATCGGCATCACGACCATCGCCGTCGTTTGAATTCAACGGGTCGGAAACGAAATCATAGCCAGGCAATAAACGGCTGCTGAACTCTGGATTCGGCAGCACGCCACTGTCGACCACCGCCACCACCACCCGCGAAGACCCGGTCGTCAGGCTCCAGGCAGGCTCCACGTTGATCCCGCCCGCCAGAATGCCCCGCATGTTCCACTGATCACCATAGTAGGGATCATATGAAGTGGCCTGCGTTTGAACGACCAGATCGAGTTCGACCAGTTCCACGCCAGGCAATCGACGCAGCGCTTCGGCAACGCTTTCGGCCTGTTGCAGATCGATCGGCTGCTCGAAGCGCCACAGGTACAGTCGACCCGACATCGCACGTTGATATTGCAGCGGCACGCTGCTCGCGGCGCCGATGCTGGCGATCGTTTCCGCCGACGGCGGCTGTCCGGCCTCTGCCAGTGCCTGAATCGCCGGCTCGCCGAAGCGCAGCATCAGACCGACCGCTTGTGTCTGAGGAACGGTAGCGCTCTTGCCGAGCTGGCTACTGCGAGACTCCAACTCCTTGATCGCGGCAGCATCTGGTTCGATGGGGGACGATGCCATCGGCGCGCGCACCTCGATTCCTTCTCTCTGCAACAGGCTGCGCAGTGCGCCATCCAGCTCCGGCAGTGCATGAAGTGCCGACGTTGGATCGGCCTTATTGCCCGAAGGCTTCTTATCGACCACGGGCTGCCCGATTGCAAAGCCTGCCGCACAAGCCCATGCAACGACTACCGCAAGATTCTTTTTCATTGTGATGAACCGGAAGGAAAACGCATCAACGAACGACACCCGACGCGGAGGACACGTCATCGGCGTCCGACATCAAGTCACCGACCTGGGCGGTCCTGGCGAGACAGTGGCGACCTTCCGCACCGGTGATGCTGTCGGAAATCGCCGCTACCACGCTGCCGGGAATGATGAAAAACATGCACCCCTGCAACAAAACCAGCATCGCGATGACACCCGCCCATACGGCGACGGCGACCCAGCGGCTCAGATCCATGAATCCCCGAAGAAATATCCTAATTTAGGATAATCCTAAACCAGGATTCTCATCTAGGGCAACCGCCGCTCGTCTGCCCCGGATGAACCGTTTACCTGATCGGGCCCATGCCGAACTTTCGCGGCTTCTCAAGGAAGCCCGGAAGACGGCCCGCATGACGCAGCAACAGACGGCTGCGGCGCTCGACCGACCTCAATCGTTCGTGTCGAAATACGAGAAAGGCGAGCGCCAGCTCAACGTGATCGAGTTCATCGAGATCTGCCTGGTGCTGGGCTGCGACCCGCGCACGATCGTCGATACGCTGGCCGAGCTGCGCCCGGCGAAGACGCGTGGGTGGTGGGCGAGCTGAGCCCGCTGCGAATCGAGGCTCGGAGGATCCGCTCCGACCAAGCGTCTGATCTAAAGCACTAGCGGAGCATCGCATCAAGGAAGCACCAGCTTGAGCCTTGGGTATGTCAGCAGTCGCATGTTACGATGCACTAACGATGTAACACATGCTGGAACAGACGATGAGCGAAACAACTTTCACGTTCCGGGTCGACGAAACCCTGAAAAACGAATTCGCCATAGCTGCCAAGGCGCGTGATCGCAACGCCGCCCAGTTGCTGCGCGACTTCATGCGCGACTTCATACAGCAGCAGCAGGAAGCCGTCGACTATGACGCGTGGTTTCGTCGTCAGGTGCAGATTGGCCTGGATTCGGCCCATGCCGGACGTCTGATTCCGGCAGCCGAGGTGGAAACCAAGTTCGCAGCTCGGCGAGCGGCAACGCGCCGGCGGCTCAAAGCGTCTGAATGATGCGGTTATTGTGGACGCTCGAAGCGATACAAGACCGCGACGAGATCTATGACTACATCGAGATCGACAGCCCTGCCGCCGCAGCTGCCCTCGACGAACTGTTCTCGGAAAAGGCTTTGCTCCTGATCGAGCATCCCGGCTTGGGTCGTCCTGGCCGAATAGCGAACACTCGGGAATTGATCGCGCACCCGAACTACGTCCTCGTTTACGAGAGCATCAATGGCGCCGTGCGCATACTGCGCATACTGCACTCAGCCAGGCAGTGGCCGCCTGCGCCTTGAAGGCACCGGCAACGACTACCCACGCACCGCTCAACGCGCTCCCGTATCCAACCGCAACCCCAGCCGCGCCGTCAGCGCACCGAAACGGTCGATGTCGCGATCGATCATCGCCTTGAACGACTGCGGTGTGCTGCTGACCGGCGTGAACCCCTGCTGCCGCAGCTCGTTGCGCACGTCATCGCGGCGCAGCTCGGTGGCCAATACGGCGTCGATCCGTGCGATCACGGCGGCCGGCGTTGCGGCCGGTGCGAGCAACCCATGCCACTGATCCAGTTCGAAACCGGGCACGCCCTGCTCCGCCACGGTCGGCACCTCGGGCAGCACCGGTGAACGTTCGGCCGACGTGATCGCGATCGCGCGCAGGCGACCGCCCGCGATGAATGGCGCGGCGCTGGAAGCGGTGACGATGCCCAGTTCGACGTGGCCCGACACGACGTCGGCCAGTGCCGGGCCGCAGCCGCGATAAGGAACCTGTTCCAGAGGACGGCGCACGGCCGTCGCCAGCATCTCGCCGGCCAGGTGCTGCGGTGTGCCGTTGCCGCACGATGCGAACAAGAGCGGCTTGCCCGCTGCGCCGGCGCGGCTCAGCGCATCCGGCAGCGTCTTGATGCCCGAGGCCGCCGGCACCACCAGCACCGACGGCGCCATGGCAACGTTGATGATGGGCGCGAAATCCTGCTTCGGCGAGAAATCGAGCGGCCCCAGCACGCCCGGGTTGATCGCGAACGAGCTGTTGACCATCAGCAGCGTATGCCCGTCGGGCGCGGCGCGCGCCACCAGGCTGGCGCCGATATTGCCGCTGGCCCCCGGCCGGTTCTCGACGATGACCGGGCTGCCCAGCGAACGTTCAAGCAGCGCGCCCAGCTTGCGGGCGAGCAGGTCGGTACCGCCGCCCGGTGGGAAAGTGACGATGATCGTGATCGGCCGCGACGGAAAGCCGGCCGCGGGGGTGGCGGCAAGGGCAGGCGTCGCCGCACCGAGGAGCGCGGCACCAATGAGCGCAGCGCCGAAAAGCGCGGCCAGGCCGCCGCCAACCATCGGCCGGCGGCAACGCATCAGTACCGAGGTCAGCGCCGGCCTGCCGGCGCGCAGCAGCGAAAGATTCGGCGCGCTCATCGCTTCACTCATGCATCCAGTCCGATATCGAGCATCGGCGCGCTGTGCGTGATCCACCCGACGGCGATCAGATCGACACCGGTGGCGGCAATCGCCGGTGCACGTTCGACCGTGACTCGGCCCGAAGCCTCGGTCACGGCGCGCCCGTCGACGCGCCGCACGGCTTCGCGCAGCGTGTCCAGATCCATGTTGTCGAGCAGGATGATCCCGACGCCCAGGTCGAGCGCTTCCTGCAGTTGATCGAGCGAGTCGACTTCCAGCTCCAGGCGCACCATGTGCCCGGCCGCGGCGCGGGCGCGTTCGACGGCCTGACGCACGCCGCCGGCGATCGCAACGTGGTTGTCCTTGATCAGGATGGCGTCGTCGAGCCCGAAACGGTGGTTGCTGCCGCCGCCGACGCGCACCGCGTATTTCTGCACGGCGCGCAGGCCCGGCAGTGTCTTGCGCGTGCAGGTCACCCGCGCCTTGTAGCCGCGAATCGCAGTAGCGATCTCGGCGGTGACCGACGCCACGCCGCTCAGGTGGCACAGGAAGTTCAGCGCGGTGCGTTCGCCGGTCAGGATGGCGCGCGCCGGCCCCGACACTTCGGCGATCACCTCGCCCGGCTGCAAGCGGTCGCCGTCGGCGCGGCGCGGCTCGATGCGCACTGCCGGGTCGATCAACGTGAAAGCGAGCCGGGCCAGATCCAACCCAGCCAGCACGCCGGCCTGCCGCGCCACCAGCCGCAAGCCGGCCTGTCGGTCGGCGGGCACGATCGCGTCGGTGGTGAGGTCGCCGACGCGACCCAGGTCTTCGAGCAACGCGTTGCGCACCTGCGGCTCGATCAGCAGGCGGGGCAGCGATGCGATGGTGTTCACCGAGGCCGGCTCTGCCACTACCCCAGCCGCTGTATCGGCACGACGATTAATGCTCATTTTGAGTATATAAACGCGGAATAAAATAAAAGCGCCGGCGCTGGAAAAGGCGCAGGCACCAACTCGTTATACTAAATTTGAGTATAACTCCGATCAGGGCGGAATGCACAAGGCCGCGTCGAAACGGCTCGCTCCCAAAGGCAGGCGCCGCTGGCTGAGCCGTGCGCCGTGCCGTGCCCTGTGCCTTATGCGGCGCGCCCTGCCCCACGCCGGGCGGCAACCGGCCGCCGGCGCGGCGCTCAGCGCGCCAGCGGCAGCTTGCTGCCGGCGATCTCGCGTTCCAGCAGCACGTCGCTGCGAAAACGAAACCGCTTGGCCGGCCGCCCAGCCGCGCCGATGGTGGACGCGCCGGTTTCCTCCACCAGCGCCTGCTGTTCGATCAGCCGGCGGAAATTCTGCTTGTGCAGCCCACGGCCAGCCAGCGCTTCCACCGCCTGCTGCAACTGCAGCAGCGTGAATTCGGGCGGCATCAGTTCGAACACCACCGGCCGATACTTGATCTTGGCGCGCAGCCTGGCGATGCCGGTGGCCAGGATGCGCCGATGATCGTGCCGCATCGGCGCGCCGATCACCGTGGTCGCGGCCGCCGCCCCAGTTGCCGCCACCACCGCTTGCCCCCCCGCCCGCTGCGCCTCCGGCACCAGCCCAGCCTCGTACAGCAATTCATAACGCTGCAGCGCCAGGTCTTCGTTCCACGGCGCACCACGCAAGCCGAAGGTGGCAGCCACCCGGCGCGAACGCCGGCGCGCCTCGGCCGGGCGCTCGGCCGCGCGCGCCCACCGCGACAGCTGCGGCGCCAGCACGTCGCCGACGAAATCGGTGCCGCTGCGCCGATCCTCCCACGGAAAATACCGATACCAGCTCTGCCAACCGGCGGCGTCCGCCGGCGCGCCGCTCACACCCACCGTACCCGCCATACCCGCCACACTTGCCGCGCCCGCTACGCCGGCCGCACCCTCTGCATTTGCCGCACCCGCCACACCGCCCCGCCCCTGGCCAGTCTCACGCGTCAACCCCAGGTAACTGATCGAGATCACGCGCGTCTCGCCGTCGAGCGATCGATCGCGGTCGGCAAAGGTATAAAGCTGCTCGATATAACCCAGCGGATGATGAGTTTCGGATTCCACCCAGGCACGCATGCCCGCCTGCAGCGAACGATGCGCGAGCTGGAACGGGCCTGATGGCAGGGAATCGCCGTCGTGCGTGGTCAGCACGCGCGGTTCGCCGTCGGTGACTGCGACCAGGACGGCGACGAGTTCGGCTTCGATGCGCGTGGCTGTTGCAGCCGTTTCGCGGGGTCCGGGCATGGCGCGATTATAGAACTGCACAAGTGCGCCAGCCCGCCCGCAGGCCCGAAAGCCCCCCTAACTCAACTGCGACCGCACGCCCTCGGCATTGGCCGCCAGGATCAGCTCGGCATTGTTGTGCACGTTCAGCTTCTGCATCAAGCGCATCTTGTGCGTCGACACCGTCTTGGCGCTGAGATTCAGCTTGTCGGCGATGTCGACGATCGAATTGCCGGCCACGATCATTTCCAGCACCTCGCGCTCGCGCGGCGACAGCACGTCGAGCCGCGAACGGCGCTCGTCGAGCACGTCGAACACCATCTCGGCGGCCAGGTCGGGCACCACGTAGCGCTTGCCGGCGGCCACCTTGTGGATCGCATCGGAAAACACCGCCGGCTCGCTGTCCTTGGTCAGATAGCCGTTGGCGCCGGCGCGCAGCGCGCTGCGCACCACCTGCGCGTCGCGATGCATGCTGAGCATCAACACCGGCAACTTGGGCCAGCGCCGCCGCACCTCCTCGATCAGGCGCACGCCACTCAATCCCGGCAAGGTCATATCCAACAGCAACAGGTCGGGCACGCGCTGCTGCAAGGCAGCGAACATGTCGTTGCCGTTGGCCGCCTCGCCGATCACCTCCACGTCGGGAAACAGGGCCAGTATCTGCTTGACCCCTTGTCTCACGACGAAATGGTCGTCGACCATGAACACCGTGATCGTCATTCGGCTCCTTCCTGTTCCACCGGATCCACCGGAACCTGTATCGATACCACCGTTCCTTCGCCGATCGTGCTGTTGATCGACAGCACGCCGCCCAGGCTCAGCACCCGCTCCTTCATGCCCAGCAGGCCGAAACCGCCCTTGCCGCGGGCGTGCACGTCGAAGCCCTTGCCGTCGTCGCACACCTCGACCACCAGGTAGTCGCCCACCGGCCGCATGTGGATCGACACACGCTGCGCGGCGGCGTGTTTGGTAACGTTGGTCAGCGACTCCTGCACGATGCGAAACAGCGCCGTCGCCGTCTCGTCGCTCAGCTTGACGCTGTCGGCTTCCAGCATCAGTTCGCACTCGATCATCGAGTGCGCCTCGAACTCCGATGCAAGCCAGCGCAGCGCCTCGGCGATGCCCAGGTCCATCGCCGGCGGCCGCAGCGCGGTAACGATGCCGCGCACCGTGGTGATCGCCGTGTCGGCCACGCCCTTCAGGCGGTTCAGGTCGTGCTGCAACAGGCTGGGTTCGACGCGCTGCCCGAGCACCGACAGGCCCATGCGCAGCGCGGTCAGATTCTGCCCCAGCTCGTCGTGCACTTCACGCGCCAGCCGGCGCCGCTCGTCCTCGCGCACCTGCTCGTTGCGCGCCGACAGCTCTTGCAGCGCGCGCCGCGATGCCTCCAGCGCCTGTTCGTGTTCCTTCAGCGACGTGATGTCGACCGCCACGCCGCTCCAGGCGCGGCCGCGCGGCCCGACGTGCGGCACCGCGCGCAGGTTGATCCAGACGTCGTCGAAGCGGCGGTTGAGCCGGCCGACCCAGTTCAGCTCGCGGCCATCGCGCTCGCTGGTCTTCACGCGCTGGAAAAACTCCAGCCGGTTGTCGGGATGGATGAATTCGAGCAGGGACTTGCCCTCGACCGGGCCGGAACGGTCGTCGCCGATATCGTAGAACTTGCGCCCGTTCTGATTCACGTAGGTCAGCCGCAGCGAGCCGGCCTCGCGCACGAACTGGAACACCATGCCGGGCATGCTCTCGGTGATCGAATGGAAATGCTCGTCGCGCTCCTTCAGAAAGCGTTCCTGCTGCCGGTAACGGCTGATGTCGAGCGCTTCCACCACCAGATAATCGGTGCGCTTGTCGGCGCCCAGCAGCGGCCGCAAGGTCACGTCGAACACGTGCGGCAAGCCGGCGGCGTTCGATAGTTCGATGTCGAAACGTTCGTTCTGGCCGCCGCGCGCCGCCTCGATGGCGCGCCGCACGCGCTCGGCCTGTTCGGGCTGGGCCTCGATCATCGCCAGTTCCCACAGCCGCAGACCCAGCAGTTCCTGCGCCGGCCGGCCGACGAAGGCCGCACCGTTCTGGTTGACGGCGCGCAGCCGACCTTCCAGATCGAGGATCGCCGCATGATGGAACATCGAATCGAACACGCCGCGGAACCACTGCTCGCTTTGCACCAGCGCGTCTTCCATCTGCTTGCGCGCGGTGATGTCCCGGCCGGTGAGCTGGAACCCCTCCAGCCCTTGATCGTGCCCGAACAGCGGCAGGACTCCCCACTGCACCCAGATGACGCCCTTGCCGGTGTGTTCGACGCGCAGCGCGTGCTCGGTGCGCCGCGGGTTGCGGCACAGATCGGCGATCAGCGCCTGCAGCGCGAGCATGCCGGCCGGCTCGGCCACCAGCGGGCTGATCAGATCGAGCCAGCGCTGGCCGGCCAGCTCTTCGGGTTCCTGGCCATGCAGCTCGGCATACGCGCGGTTGGCGAACACGATCGTCGTGTCGGGCGCCCAGCGCACCACCATTTCCTGCTGCACGCTGAGTACCAGCCGGCTGATGCGTTCCGATTCGCGCAGACTGTCGGACAAGCGCTTTTCCAGCGTCACGTCCTGGATGTTGCCGATGAACATCTCGATGCGGCCGTCGGTTCCGCGCAGCACCGACATGTCGGCGCGCACCGGAAACGTGCTGCCGTCCTTGCGCCTATGCACGGATTCGAATACCGACCATTCGCCGGCACGCAGCATCTCGACGTGATCGGCCATGCTGGCTTGCCGCTCGTCGGCATAGGTATCGATCACCGGCCGGCCGATCAGTTCGTGGCGCTGGTAGCCGTGCATGCGCGCATAGGCCAGGTTCAGGTCGATCAGGCGCCCGGTCGAGGCATCGATCACCGCGATGCCCCAGGCGGCATTCATGAAGGCCGCCTCGCAGCGCTGCTTCATCTGCTCGCGCCGTGCCTGCTCGGTACAGTCGGCCAGCAGCAGCACACTATGGGTGCGGCCCCACATCGACACCACGCCGATCCAGGCTTCCATGGGAATGCGCCGGCCGTCTTTGTGAATGCCGTCGAGCCGCACGCGCCGCTTCACCGTGGCATCGTTGCAGCGCAGCCGCGAGGCCACCGTCTGGTCGCTGAACAGCGCTTCGATCGAACGCCCGATGGCCTCGGCAGCAGGCAAACCGAACAGCGCCTCAGCCTCGTGGTTGAAGCTGCGCACCGTGCCATCCTGCGTCGCCACCAGCACCGCCGACGGCGCCATGTCGATCATCTGCGTCAGGAACGCGCGGTCGCGCACATTGGCACGCACCAGCGGCTTGATCGCCACGCGCAGCATGGTAGCGCCCAGCGCCGTCAGAATGACGATAGCCAGCGCCACGAACCACAGCCGCCGCTGCAAGGCCTGCCAACCCCGGAACAATTCGGCGCTCGAGGCCATGCCGTCGAGCGCGGCATACAGCGTGGTGGCCATCGTCACCACGCCGATGCTCAGGGCGCCGAACAGGAACAGCACGGTGGCCAGTACGATGATGCGCCGATCGTCGCGGCCTTCGTAGAGCTTGCCCCAGTTCCCCGTCGACCAGCCCAGGCAAGCCATCACGACGGCAGTGGTGAGCACCGCCAGCGCCAGCACCGGCGCCATCAGCGCCGTCTGGACCAGGCCGGCGCGCAGCAGCCCCTGGCTGGCCACGTAGCTGAGCAGATCGAACCAGCCGCAGCCGGCCACGCCCAGCACCAGCCATTGCATCAGCCAGACACGACGGCCCGCCCATAGCAGCGCAAAGATGCCCACGCTCATGAACGAGGCGGCCGCCAGCGGCGTCAGGCGATTGTCGATCGACATTCCTAAGGCGGCCCAGCCGGGCTCGTCATCCAGGCCGGCAGCGAGCTGCAAGGCGCCGCTGGCCAACAGCACCAGCGCCAGCGCCTGCTCCAGCCAACGCCAGCGCCAGCGCGGGCCGTCCGGCCATGACAGGCACAGCAGCACGGCGGCCGACAGCAGCAGATGCAAGCCGCCCCATGGCGTGACGCGCAAGCCGGGCGGCGCGGCCGGGAACAGCGGATCGGCCAGCCCCCACAAGCCGGCCAGCACCAGCAGCGCGCCGGCCCAGCGGCACGATGTCAGGGAGCGTGGCGCCTGCTGCATGCATCAGTCTCCGGTGACTCTCACCGCCGGGCTGTAGCGTACCGCCTGGTCGGGCGGCAGCGGCCTGCCGAACAGATAGCCCTGCACGTAATCGCATTCAGCCTGGCGCAGCAGTTCGAGCTGGCCTTCGGTCTCGACGCCTTCGGCCACCACTTCGATGCCGAGTTCGTGCGCCATCGAAATGATCGCGCGCACGATCGCCACGTCGTCGGAATCGTTGCACACCTGCTCGACGAATGAGCGGTCGATCTTGAGCACGTTCACCGGGAACTGCTTCAGATAGCCCAGCGACGAATAACCGGTACCGAAATCGTCGACCGCCAGGCTCACGCCGAGCGCCGCGATCTGTTCGAGCGTGCGCGTGGTGGCTGCCACGTCGCGCATCAGCACCCCTTCGGTGATTTCCAGTTCGAGCAGATTGCCCGGCACGCCGGTATCGGTGATCGCGCGCGCCACCAGCCGCGCCATGTCGGTGCTTTCGAACTGATGCGCCGATACGTTCACCGACACCGGCACCACCGCCAGGCCTTCGTCGAGCCAGCGGCGCAACTGCCGGCACGCTGCATACAGCACCCACTCGCCCAGGTGCACGATCAACTGGCTGCGCTCGGCCAGCATGATGAACTCCGAAGGCGGTACCAGCCCGCGCTGCGGGTGCTGCCAGCGCACCAGCGCCTCGTAGCCGGTCAGTGCATTGGTGTTGATCGACACCTTGGGCTGATACATCAGGAACAGTTCTTCGTTGCCAATCGCGTGGCGCAGGTCGATCTCGGTCTGCAGGTCGTAGCCGAAGCGTTCGTCCATCTCGGCCGAATAGAAGCAGTAGCAGTTACGGCCCTGTTCCTTGGAGCGGTACATCGCCACATCGGCCTTGCGCAGCAGCTCGTCGCTGTTGTCGTGGTCGAACGGATAGACGCTGACGCCGACGCTGGCCGTGATGCACATCTCGCGCTCGGCCACGAAGAACGGCTGCGCCAGCTCCTTGATCATCTTCTCGATGATGCGCACCACGTCGCTGACGGCGGTGACGCCGGCCAGCAGCGCGATGAATTCATCGCCGCCCTGGCGCGCCAGCGTATCGGTGCTGCGCATGCAGTCGCGCAGGCGGCGCGCGCACTCCTGCAACACCAGATCGCCATGGCTGTGGCCGAGCGTGTCGTTGATGCGCTTGAAATTGTCCAGGTCGATGAACACCACCGCCATCAGCTTGCGCTCGCGCTTGGCCAGCGCCATTGCCTGCTGCAGCCGGTCGCGCAGCAGCAGGCGGTTGGGCAGGCCGGTCAATGCATCATGGGTGGCCTGATGCGACAAGCGGTCTTCGAGCAGCTTGCGCTCGCGAATGTCGCGCGCCACCGTGGTCCAGTATTCGACCTCGCCGCGCGCATCTTTATGCGCGGTGATGACGTGCCAGGTAGCGATTTCTTCGCCGCTGCGCGACACCCATATCGTCTCGCCTTCCCAGACGCCGTTGCGCGCCGCCGCCGGCAAGGCCCGTTCCATCAGAAACTGCGCCATCGCCGGCAGATGATGGTCGGACAGCGCCTCGTGGCTGATGTCTTCGTTCAGGCCGATGCCGAGCATGGTGCGGCCATAAGGGTTCAGATACAGACTGCGCCCATCGCGGTCAGCCACCGCCACCGTGTCGCCCATGCGCTCGATGATGGAAAGCAGGCGGGCGCTCTGGCCTTTGGCCTCCATCTCGTCGGTCAGGTCGTTGAACATCAGCATCAGCACGCCTTCCTGCTCGCGCGTGGCATCGATCAGCACCGCATCGACACGCACCCAGCGCACCTCGCCGCGGCGCGTCAGCAGCCGCGTTTCGGCGCCGAACAGCCCCGAGCGCCCCTCATGCAGCGACAGGATCTCGCGCGAGAAATCGCGATGCTGCTCGACCGGAAACAACTTGAACAGCGGCATGCCGTCGAGCTCGCCGATGCTGTAATCGAGTATCTCGCACAGGAACGAATTGGCGCGCGTGAGTTCGCCATTGGCGCCGACGAAAGCCATGCCGATCGGAAAATCGTCGAAGGCATGGCGAAACACCCGTTCGCTGCGCGCCAGGTCGTTCTGCAACTGGCACTGCCGCGTCACGTCGCGGCTCAAACCGCGATAGCCGGCGAAGCTGCCGTCGGCGGCATGGAACGGCCGTGCGTTGGTCTGCAGGGTCCGCACCTCGCCACTGAACGTGACGCAGTCGAATTCCAGATGGAAGATCGGTTCGCGCCGCATCATGATCTCGCGGATCTGCACGCCGAGTTCCAGCGCATCGCCTTCGACGGCAAACGACAGCAGGTGTCGGCCGGTGGCCTGCTCGCTGTCTATGCCCAGCAGATCGGCGATGCTGCGGCTGGAATAGGTGATGACGCCGGAAGTGTCCGACTCCCATACCCAATCGACCGAATTGTCGAGGAAGTTGCGCAGCCGCATCTCGCTGGCGCGCACGCTGCGCAGCATCTGCGCGCGTTCCGAGATGTCGCGGATCGAGGCGATCACGCAGCTCTGTCCGTCGAGCACCACGGGGCTGAGCGCGACGTCGATCGGAAACTCGCTGCCGTCACGGCGCCGCGCATACAGATCGCGTCCGGTGCCCATGCCGCGCACACTCGGTTCGATCATGTAGCGATCGACCAGACCATGATGCCCCTGTCGCAAACGCTCAGGCACCAGGATGTCCACCGACAGGCCGCGCACCTCGCCCAGCTCATAGCCGAGCAGCGCGGCAAAACGCGAATTGACGTTCTGGATCAAGCCTTGCGCATCGACCAGCACGACGGCATCGGGCATCGCCTGGAAGATTTCGTCGAGCTCGCCGCGCCGCTTGCTCGCGTCGGCCTCGGCCACCTCCATGCGCCGATACGGCTCGCGAATCAGGCCCGAAACGAGCACGCGAAACGTCATCAGGCAGCCGACCGCCTTGTACACGTGGCCGAGCAACTCGAGTCCGCCACCGCCCCAATAGCTCAGCAGGATGCACAGTTCGGCGGCGGTCAGCGTCAGCAGCGCGCCCACCAGGCGCGCCTGGTCATAGGGTGCATTACCGCCTTGGGTACGCGCCAGCCGCCACAGCGTCGCCAGCAGCACCGTCACGGTGGCGGCCTCGATCCAGACCGACACGATCCGCAGCCCGCCGACATCAGCGGATGCCGGCGCGAACCAATCGGCCAGCAGCGCCACCGCGGGAACGCCCAGCGCCGATGCCAGCAGCACCGCGACGAGATGCGCATGGCGCATGGCATGAGCGCCAGGCCGCTTCCAGTCGGTGGCCACCACCAGCCACAAGGCCAAGGCTGTAGTCCAATGCGCCAACAACGCGAATGCCAGCGCCTTGGCCGGGTGGTTGTCGGTGAGCCAGTCGGGCATGCCGGGCACCGACATCAGATGCGCGGCGTCGAGAAAGGCGACCAGCAGGAACAGATGGCCGACCAGGCCGGCGGTGCGTGAACCCGACAGGATCAGCGTCTTGCGGCCGAACGCATAGATCATCGCGGCTACGGCCACCACCACGATCTCCAGCACCGAATGCAGCGGCAGCCACCATGCGCCGAGCTCAAAATCGCCAAGCGCCAACAGCGACAAGACCAGCAACAGCCCCCAGCCCAGCGACCAGTCACGTACCGTGTGCCAGAACACTCTGGATCCCCGTTCAGTCCTTGTTTTTCTTCTACGGCGCCCGCATCAGAAGCTGCCGAACAGCTCGACCCGGCTGCGACCGTTGTCGCTGTCCAGGCGTTTGCGGTATCGGTATTCGTCGTTCAGCAGCTTCTGCAAACCGTTGCCGGCCGTCATCTGGCGTCGGCAATAGGCGTCGCCCGTATCGGGCAACAGCACCAGTTTGCGCGGCCACTGGCCACCGAAGTCGCTGGCCACCAGGGGTATGCCCGCGCCGTCGAGCCATTTTACGGTGAATTCGGCATTCTTCTCACCGATCGATGCCTGGATCGCACGGCTTACGTTGGCGCCGCCGAACGCCTTGGCCACCAGCCGCCGCCGGTTCGCACCGCGCGC
The DNA here is from genome assembly GCA_017307915.1 of Burkholderiales bacterium. GTDB lineage: Bacteria > Pseudomonadota > Gammaproteobacteria > Burkholderiales > Burkholderiaceae_E > Zeimonas. The sequence goes on from JAFKGG010000428.1 coordinate 17,469, forward strand.
CAGCATGGCATTGACCAGCACGTCCATCGCATAGTCGCCGGCCAGCACCACGTCGGGATCGTCGCCGGCCTGCGCAGCACGCGTGGGCAACAGGAAATGATTCATGCCCGCCAGCCGCAGCTTTTCGTCGAACAGGCAAACGGCCACGCAGGAACCGAGCAGCGTGGCCAGCGGCTGTTCGGTTTCCACCGCCCAGCCGCCGGGGTGGATGACGCGCGCGGCCAGCTCGATCTGCTTCAGTCCGGGCATTGCGGTCTTGACCATGAGCGTCTCTCTAGCGCATCGCCCGATCGAAGGCGATGATCTGGGCGTGGATCTGCGGCAGCGGCACAACCTTCTCGGCGGCGCCCAGCCTGATCGCTTCCTTGGGCATGCCGAACACGACGCAACTGCTTTCGTCCTCGGCCACCGTGTGTGCGCCGGCATCGCGCATCTCTTTCAAACCGCGCGCGCCGTCGTCGCCCATGCCGGTCATGATGATGCCCAGCGCATTGCGGCCGGCCACCTGCGCCACCGAGCGAAACAACACGTCGACCGAGGGTTTGTGCCGATTCACCAGCGGACCGTCGGCCACTTCCACGATGTATTGCGCGCCGCTGCGCTTCAATTTCATGTGCTGGCCGCCCGGCGCGATCAGCACGCGGCCGGGCAGCACGCGATCGCCGCTGCGCGCTTCGCTCACCTGCATTTCGCACAAACCATTGAGCCGCTGCGCGAACATCGCGGTGAACTTCTCCGGCATGTGCTGCACCACGACGATACCGGTGGTGGTGATCGGCAAGCGCGTCAGCACCGTCTCGAGCGCCTGTGTGCCGCCGGTCGACGTGCCAATGGCGATCACCTTGTCGGTGGTGGTACTCATTGCCTGCGCCGCCGCAGCCACCATCGCCGCCTTTTCGGTAGGCGAGGGAATCGCGGCAGCGGCCGGGCTAGCCGGCCCATTGGCGGCTGCTCCCGCGACGGGCGCAGCCACCAGCCGCCGCACGTTGGCCGCGGCGGCGGCCTTGATCGCCGCCGCCATGTCAACCGACGCATCAATCATGAACTGTTTGAGTCCCATCCTGGGTTTGGTGATGATGCTGACGGCGCCGGCCGCCAGCGCTTCCATCGTCGTCTGCGCGCCCCGTTCGGTCAGCGTCGAGCAGATGACGACCGGCGTCGGCCGTTCGGCCATGATCTTGCGCAGGAACGTGAGCCCGTCCATGCGCGGCATCTCGATGTCGAGCACGATCACGTCGGGCCAGATCCGCTTCATCGCTTCCATGGCGAACAGCGGATCCTGTGCCACACCGATCACTTCGATGTCGGGCTGCGCGGCAAGCACCTCGCGCGCCACCTGGCGCACCACTGCCGAATCGTCGACCACCAGCACCTTGATCTTGTTCATGTGGATCTCCGATAGATCGTTGGGCGCACCGCTCGCAGCGTCTCGCTCAGACCGCTCAGGGTTTCGGAATGGCCGACCACCAGATGACCGCCCGGCGCCAGCCTCTGGGTCAGGTGCTCGACGACGCGGCGCTTGGTCGGCTGATCGAAATAGATCATCACGTTGCGCAGGAAGATCAACTCGAAAGGACCGATGTCGGGTGCCGGCTGCATCAGATTCAGCGCGATGAACTCGGTATGCGCGCGCAGCCGCTTGTCGATGACGAAGCTGCCTTCCTGGCTGCGCACGCCCTTCAGGCAGTACTTGCGCAGGTACTCGTCGGGCAGGCCGCGCGTGCGTTGCAGCTCGTAGCGGCCGGCGCGCGCCACCTGCAGCACCGTATGGCTGATGTCCGAGCCCAGCACCGACCAGCGTCCGCCGATGCCGCGTTCATCGGCCAACACCATGCAGGTCGTGTAGGCCTCTTCACCGGTGCTGGAAGCCGCGCTCCACACGCGCAGCGCTTGTGACGCCGGGTGCTCGCGCGCCAGCCGGCGCAGGAAATCGAAATGCCCGGGCTCGCGGAAGAAATAGGTTTCGTTGGTGGTCATCAGATCGACCATCCGTTGCAGCTCGTCGGGATCCTGGCCGCTGTTCAGATAGCCGAAATAGTCGCCAAAGCTGGCCAGCCGGAGCTCGCGCAGGCGTTTCGACAGCCGCCCCACCAGCAGCGTCTGCTTGGCGTCGCTCAGGTGAATGCCGGTGACCCGATGCAGCAGGTCGCGGAAGCGTTCGAACTCGGCGCGGCTGATGCCGGGTGCGGTGCCGGCGGCCGACGCCATCGCATCGGCGGCAGCGCCGGCGACGGTGAACGTGGTGGCTCGGGAAACAGTGGGCGCGGCGCGCCGGGCATTGGCGATGACGATCATATCCGGGAAAAGAGATCAGGCGGAAAGCGCGGCCGCCCCGGCCAGTTTCAGCGTGGCCACGGTGCGCGTGCCGCTTTCCAGATGTTCGATGCGCTCGCACAAGGCCTGCAGCAGGCTGATACCGCGTCCAGACAGGGCATCGTCCTGCTCGGTCGTATCGAGTACGTTCGTGTAGTCGAAACCAGCGCCGCTGTCCTTCACGTCGATCTCGATATGCCCGCTGCTGTCCAGCGCACGGATCTCGATCGCGATGCTGCCTTCGGTCAACGATTGCAGGCGTTCGCAGCGCAGTTCGTGATAGCGGTCCAGTCCGCTCAAGCCCCCTTCCTTCAGCGATGAACTCAGACCGAGCAGGCCATGATCGAGTGCGTTGACCAGCAGCTCCGACAGCACCAGCGCCACGCGCGAGTCGCCTTGCAGCGAATCGACGCCCAGGCAGGCCAGACTGGCGAGCACGCAGTCGGCCCCGGGGCTGCGGCGCAGTTGCGGCGCGCCCAGCTCCAGTCGTGCCAGCAGTTGCGAACGCCGCTGCACGCCGCTGGCTGCGGCTGGGCGCTTGAACGGATAGGGCAAGCCGGTCTGGCACTCGGGCAGCTTGGCCGCGTGCGCGCCCAGCGCATCGAAGTCGATCAGCAGCAGCGTCGCGTCATCGCGCGCCGGCCGCTGCGACCATTCCTGCCACAGACCATCGATGCAGCTCACCGGATCGGCCGCCGTGGCATGGCGCCGAAGCGCCGCCAGCCAGTCGGCCGCCGAACCGAACGCCTCACTCACCCCATCGGAGCAGACGAACAGCCGGTGGCCGGCGCTGCACATCACCCGCATCGAATGGTCGCGCAAGCGCGAGCTTTCCATCATTCCCAGCGGCGGCTGCGTCGATTCGAACACCATGCAGCGTTCGCCGTCGCCGAGCAGATAGATCTCGGGCAAACCGGCATTGATCAACTGCAGTTCGCCGGTGCAGCGGTCGACGCGCAGCAGCGCCGCCGACACGAAGCGGCCGCGCGGCAGCACCTCGCGCAAGCGCGTATTGATTTCGCAGGCGATCAGATAGGGATCGCGATTGCGCCGCGCCATGGCGCGAAACACCGAGATCGCCGGCAGCAGCGACACCGCCGCTGCCAGCCCATGCCCCATCGCGTCCGCCACCATCAGATACAGGTGCCGGTCGGTGTATTGCTCGATCAGCACGCAGTCGCCGGAACTGATCGACAGCGAGGCGCTGCGCGTCTGCACGCAGCCGCAATCATCGTTGTTCCAGCGCGTGCGCATGTTTTCCATCAGGTCGCGCGCCAGATGCTGTTCAGCGCTCATCGCCTGCGCCGCGGCCAAGGCCCGACGCTCCTGCGAGATGGCGCGCGACAGCGAGCGCATGCGCGCGGCGAAAAGCTGCGCATCGACCGGCTTGGTCAGGTAGTCGTCGCCGATGTCGGTCCAGCTGCTGCGGCTTTGCTGCTCATCCAGGCTGGACATGAACACGCATGGCACCCAGCGGCCGGCATCGATGGTGCGCAGGCGCGCCGCCGCCTCGAAGCCGTCGATGCCGGGCAGCACCACATCCATCAGCACGATATCGACCGAGGTCTGCTGGAACAGCTCCAGCGCCGTCTCGGCATCACCCGCCTCCACCGGCTGGTGCCCCATCTTCTTCAGCATGCCGGCCGTCCACATGCGGTTGACGCGGTCGTCGTCGACCACCAGCACGGTCAATGCCGGATCCGCAGAGCCGGCCGCCTCAAAAGCCATGATCGAACTCCTTGCTGGCGCCCTGCACCAGGTGTTCGACCACCGCGCGCATCATGTCGAGCTGCTCGCGAAACGCCTGCCCGGCCGCGGCCAGCTCCGGCGCATGCGACAGCGCCTGCGTCATGTCGCCATTGCGCGCTGCCGCCTCCACCGCCGCGGCAAGCTGGCGCAAGGCGCTATCGCCGAACAGTGCAACCAGGCCTTTCAGCGCATGCGCGGCGCGGGCCAGCGGCAGCGATTGCCGCGCGTCGAAGGCCTGGGCCAGCGCCTGCAAACGCCCTTCCAGATCGGTCAGGCAGGTCACTATCATGCCCAGCGCCAGGTCGGCGTCTTGGCCGACCTGCTCCATCAGCTGGGCCACCACGCCGCTGTCGGGCAGCGCAGGCGGCGGCGCAGGCGGCGGCTCGATGCGCGGCTCGGCGCGCCCTTCGACGGCGCGCAGCAGATGCGCGATGGTGATCGGCTTGGTCAGATAGTCGTCCATGCCGGCTTCCAGGCAGCGCGCCTTGTCTTCAGCCATGGCATTGGCCGTCAGCGCCAGGATCGGAACGTGGCGGCCGCGCTTCTCGGCGGCGCGGATCTGCCGTGTGGCGTCCAGGCCGTCCAGCTCAGGCATCTGCATGTCCATCAGGATCAGATCGAACTCGTTGCTGTTGGCCAGGCGCACCGCCTGCTCGCCGTCTTCGGCCTCGGTCACGACGTGGCCATGGCGTTCGAGCATCGCCTTGATCGTCATGCGGTTGGTCAGGCTGTCGTCGGCCAGCAGCACGCGCAGCGGCGTGCCGCCGCCGGCCCCCGGCAAACGCCTTAAGCGCGACTGCACCTCACGCGGGTTCAGCAACTCGGTCACCGCCTGGCGGCAGCTCGGTTCGCCCGGCGGCACCTCACGCAAGCCCACCGGCAGATTGAACTGGAACGTGCTGCCCACGCCCTCGCGGCTGGAAACCGTGATGCGCCCACCCATCAGCTCGACGATCTGCTTGCAGATCGCCAGCCCCAGCCCGGTGCCGCCGTAGCGGCGCGTGGTGGATTGATCGACCTGCTCGAACTTCTCGAAAATCGCGCGCTGGCGCGCCAGCGGAATGCCGATGCCGGTGTCCTTGACCATGAAATAGACACGCGCACGGCCGGGCTCGTATTCGTCCATGCCATCGACCATCAGTTCGACGCCGCCGCGCGCGGTGAACTTCATCGCGTTGTTCAGCAGGTTCGATAGCACCTGCCGCAATCGCAGCGGATCGCCGACCAGATGATCGGCCACGCTGCTGCCGATCTCGCAGGTCAGCCGAATCCCTTTCTTGGCCGCCTGCGGCATCAACGGCCGCATCACGTCGCCGATCACGGTCGACAGCTTGAACGGCACCGCTTCGATATGCAGCTGGCCCGCTTCGATCTTCGAGATGTCGAGCACCTCGTTGACGATGTCGAGCAGGTGCAGCGCCGAGGTGCGCAAGGTTTCCAGGTGGCTGCGATGCGTCGGACTCAGCTCATCGAGCAGCACCAGCTCGGCCATTCCCAGAATGCCGTTCAGCGGCGTACGGATCTCATGGCTCATGTTGGCCAGGAACTCGCTCTTGGCGCGGTTGGCCGCCTGCGCCGCATGCATCGCCTCGCGCAGCGAGCGGCGCGCTTGCGCCTGCTCGCTGA
>JAFKGG010000429.1 GCA_017307915.1 Burkholderiales bacterium
GCGGCCGCCGTTTCAAGGTGGTCGCCTATGACTACGGCGTCAAGCGCAACATCCTGCGCCTGCTGGTCGATCGCGGCTGCGACGTGATCGTGCTGCCGGCGCTGGCCAGCGCCGCCGACGCGCTGGCGCACCGGCCCGACGGTATCTTGCTGTCGAACGGCCCGGGCGACCACGAGCCCTGCGACTATGCGGTGGCTGCCACGCGCGAGCTGATCGAGCGCGGCCTGCCCACCTTCGGCATCTGCCTGGGCCACCAGATCATGGGCCTGGCCTCGGGCGGCCGCACGATGAAGATGAAGTTCGGCCACCACGGCGCCAACCACCCGGTGAAAGACCTGGATACCGGCAAGGTGCACATCACCAGCCAGAACCATGGCTTCGCGGTCGATCCCGACTCGCTGCCGGGCAACCTGCGCGTCACGCACGTGTCGCTGTTCGACGGCTCGGTGCAGGGCCTGGCGCGTACCGACCGGCCGGCGTTCTGCTTCCAGGAGCACACCGAGGCCAGCCCGGGCCCGCGCGACATCCCCTACCTGTTCGACCGCTTCGTGTCGCTGATGGCCCGTCCCGTTTAAACGATCGCTGCACCCTATGCCCAAGCGCACCGACATCAAAAGCATCCTGATCATTGGCGCAGGCCCGATTGTCATCGGCCAGGCCTGCGAATTCGACTACTCCGGCGCGCAGGCCTGCAAGGCGCTGCGGCAGGAAGGTTTCCGCGTCATCCTGGTCAACAGCAATCCGGCCACGATCATGACCGACCCGGAGACGGCCGACGTCACCTACATCGAGCCGATCACCTGGCAGGTCGTCGAACGCATCATCGAGAAAGAAAAACCCGACGCGATCCTGCCTACGATGGGCGGGCAGACGGCGCTGAACTGCGCGCTCGACCTGCATCGCCACGGCGTGCTGGCCAAGCATGGCGTCGAGCTGATCGGCGCTTCGCCCGAGGCGATCGACAAGGCCGAAGACCGGCAGAAGTTCAAGGAAGCGATGACGCGCATCGGGCTGGGCTCGGCGCGCTCGGCCATCGCGCATTCGCTGGAAGAGGCCTGGGCCGGGCAGAAGAACATCGGCTTTCCGGTGATCATCCGTCCCAGCTTCACGCTGGGCGGCACCGGCGGCGGCATCGCCTATAACGCCGAAGAATTCGAGACCATCTGCAAGCGCGGGCTGGAAGCCTCGCCGACCAGCGAACTGCTGATCGAAGAGTCGCTGATCGGCTGGAAAGAGTTCGAGATGGAGGTGGTGCGCGATCGCGCCGACAACTGCATCATCGTCTGCTCGATCGAGAACCTCGACCCGATGGGTGTGCACACCGGCGATTCGATCACGGTGGCGCCTGCGCAGACGCTGACCGACAAGGAATACCAGCTGATGCGCGACGCGTCGATCGCCATTCTGCGCGAGATCGGCGTCGAGACCGGCGGCTCGAACGTGCAGTTCGCGGTCAATCCGAGCGATGGCCGCATGATCGTCATCGAGATGAATCCGCGCGTGTCGCGTTCGTCGGCGCTGGCGTCCAAGGCCACCGGTTTCCCGATCGCCAAGATCGCCGCCAAGCTGGCAATCGGCTACACGCTCGACGAACTGAAGAACGACATCACCGGCGGCGCCACGCCGGCCTCGTTCGAGCCGACCATCGATTACGTCGTCACCAAGATCCCGCGCTTTGCGTTCGAGAAGTTCCCGCAGGCCGATTCGCGGCTCACCACGCAGATGAAATCGGTGGGCGAGGTGATGGCGATCGGCCGCACCTTCCAGGAAAGCTTCCAGAAGGCGCTGCGCGGACTGGAAACCGGCATCGACGGGCTGGATGAGCGCAGCGTCGACCGCGACGAGATCGCCACCGAACTGGGCGAACCGGGCCCGGACCGCATCCTGTACGTCGGCGACGCGTTCCGCGTCGGCATGACGGTGGAAGAGGTCTACGAAGAATCCGCCATCGATCCGTGGTTTCTGGCGCAGATCGAAGACATCGTGCTCACCGAGCGCAAGCTGGCCGGCATGCGGCTCGATGCGCTCACTCGTGAAGAGCTGCGCTGGCTGAAGGCGCGCGGCTTTTCCGATCGCCGCCTGGCGCGTCTGCTGCAGACCAATCCCGATGCAGTGCGCGCGCGCCGCCACACGCTGGGCGTGCGGCCGGTGTACAAGCGCGTCGATACCTGCGCGGCCGAGTTCGCCACCAACACCGCGTACATGTACTCGACGTATGAAGACGAGGACGAGAACGAGGCGCAGCCCACCGAGCGCCGCAAGGTGATGGTGCTGGGCGGCGGCCCGAACCGGATCGGGCAGGGGATCGAGTTCGACTATTGCTGCGTGCACGCGGCCTTCGCGCTGCGCGACGACGGCTACGAGACGATCATGGTCAACTGCAACCCCGAGACCGTCTCGACCGACTACGACACGTCCGATCGCCTGTACTTCGAGCCGCTGACGCTGGAAGACGTGCTGGAAATCGTCGCGATCGAAAAACCGGTCGGCGTGATCGTGCAATACGGCGGGCAGACGCCGTTGAAACTGGCGCTGGCGCTGGAAGCCAACGGCGTACCGATCGTCGGCACCTCGCCCGAGTCGATCGACATCGCCGAAGACCGCGAGCGTTTCCAGCAACTGCTGCATCAACTGGGCCTGAAGCAGCCGCCGAACCGCACCGCGCGCACCGAGGCCGACGCGCTGCGGCTGGCCGGCGAGATCGGTTATCCGCTGGTGGTGCGCCCCAGCTACGTGCTGGGCGGCCGCGCGATGGAAATCGTGCACGAGCAGAAAGACCTCGAGCGCTACATGCGCGAGGCGGTGAAGGTGTCGGAAGACAGCCCGGTGCTGCTCGATCGCTTCCTGAACGACGCCATCGAAGTCGACGTCGATTGCCTGTCCGACGGCAAGGAAGTGTTCATCGGCGGCGTGATGGAACACATCGAGCAGGCCGGCGTGCATTCGGGCGATTCGGCCTGCTCGCTGCCGCCGCATTCGCTGTCGGCGGCCACGGTGGCCGAACTGAAGCGCCAGACGGCGCTGATGGCCCGTGCACTGAAGGTTTGCGGACTGATGAACGTGCAGTTCGCGATCCAGGCCGACGGCGCCGATGGCGACGGCACGGTCTACGTGCTCGAAGTCAACCCGCGTGCTTCGCGCACCGTGCCTTACGTGTCCAAGGCGACCGGGCTGCAGTTGGCCAAGATCGCCGCGCGCTGCATGCTCGGCCGCAGCCTGGCCGAGCAGGGCGTGACTCGCGAAGTGACGCCGCCGTACTACTCGGTGAAAGAGGCGGTGTTCCCGTTCGTCAAGTTTCCGGGCGTCGACACCATTCTCGGCCCCGAGATGAAATCGACCGGCGAAGTGATGGGGGTGGGCCACAGCTTCGGCGAAGCCTTCGTCAAGTCGCAGCTCGGCGCCGGCGTGCGGCTGCCCGAATCGGGCACCGTGTTCGTCTCGGTGAAGAACGCCGACAAGCCCAAGGCCGTGGCTGTGGCGCGCACGCTGCACGAGATGGGCTTCACGCTGGTGGCGACCAAGGGCACAGCGGCGGCGATCGCCGCCGCCGGGCTGCCGGTGACGGCGGTCAACAAGGTGCAGGAAGGCCGGCCGCACATCGTCGACATGCTCAAGAACGGCGAGATCGCGATGGTGCTCAACAGCGTCGACGAAAAGCGCGGTGCCATCCATGATTCGCGCTCGATCCGCACCACCGCGTTGGCGCAGCGCGTGACCTATTTCACGACGATGGCCGGCGCGCTGGCTGCGGTCGAAGGCATGCGTGCGCTCAAGCTCAAGCGCCTGGACGTCTACTCACTGCAGGAACTGCACGCCGGCCTGTAGCGCGGCGCGCTTTTGCGCTAAAGTCGAAGCTTCAGACGGACTGCCCGGCATCACCGCCCGGCGGTCCGAATCTTTTTGACGATCGAAGAATAGAGGTTGAGTTCCATGGCAACGATTCCCCTGACCCGGCGTGGGGCCGAACTGCTGAAGGAAGAGTTGCACCGCTTGAAGTCGGTTGACCGGCCGGCGGTCATCAATGCCATCGCCGAAGCTCGCGCACAGGGCGACCTGTCGGAGAACGCTGAATACGATGCGGCACGCGAGCGGCAGGGTTTCATCGAAGGGCGCATCGCCGAGCTGGAATCGAAGCTGGCCAATGCGCAGGTGATCGACCCCAAGACGCTCGATGCAGAGGGCCGCGTCGTGTTCGCCGCCACCGTTGACCTGGAAGATCTGGAAGCCGGCGACAAGGTGACCTATCAGATCGTCGGCGAAGACGAAGCCGACATCAAGGCTGGCCGCATCTCGGTGTCGAGCCCGATCGCGCGTGCCCTGATCGGCAAGTATGCCGGCGACGTGGCCGAGGTGCAGGCTCCCGGCGGCGTGCACGAGTACGAGATTCTCGAGGTGCGCTACGAATAACGCACCGGCGCGGGCTGCGCTTGCGGCAGCGCGCTTGCCAGGCGCAGGCGCGCGCGAGCCGGGCGCCTGCGCACCGCGCTCAGCGCTTGCGGCCGGTGCCGCGCGCGGCAGGCTTGGCTGCCGCCGGCGTGCGGCGCGTGGCCGGTTTGCCGCCGGCGGGTCGCTGGCTGGGGGCGGCAGCGCGCGGGCTGCTGGTACGGCCCGCGGGTTTCTTGCCGGCGGAGCTGGCGGTGCCGCTGCTGCTGCGGGTGCTCGAGCTGCGGGTAGCCGAACCCCGGGTGGTCGGGCCGCGATCGGCCGGGCCACGATCGGCCGGGCCGCGATCGGCCGTGCTCTTGGCCGCTGTGCCGCGAGCGGGACGGCTTCGGGGGGCGCTACCCGAGGAGCTTGTACTACGGGTGCCGGCACTGCGGGTGGACGTGCCCCGGGTGGCAGCGCCTCGGGCAGTAGTACCCCGGGTCTCGGTACCCCGGCTGGCCGTACCCCGAGTCGCAGTGCCTCGGCTCGCCGTGCTGCCGGCGGTAGTGCTGCGGCCGACCGTGCTGCGCGTTGCGGTCCCACGCGCCGCGGCGCCGCGGGCGGCCCCGCCGCTAGCTTGAGCCGTCGTTCGGCCGCCCGCCTGGGTGGTTCGGCTGCCTGCAGCCGGCTTGCGGCCGGCGGCCGGGCGCCGCGCCGCGCCTTCACCGCGGGTGCTGGGGCGCGGCGGCCGCGAGCCGCTGTCCGCCGCTTCGCGCGCTGGCACGGCACGGGGCTTGGCTTTCGCTTTCCGTTTGGTGGGGGCTTTGGCGCCGGTGGCGGCCAGCTTCTTGGGCAGGTGTGGCCCGTTGTCGGGCGTGATGTCGATCGGTCGCGGCCGGTACACCACCAGCAGCTTGCCGATCGCCTGCACCGCCGTGCAGCCCAGCGCCGAGCAGATTTCGGCCATCACCGTCTGGCGACGCAGCCGGTCGTCGCCGTGCACGCGGATCTTGATCAGCTCGTGCGCGGCCAGCGCGCGGTCGGCTTCGGCGATGACGGCCTGCGACAGCCCGGCCTCGCCGATCATCACCACCGGATCGAGGTGGTGGGCGCGGGCGCGCAGCGCTTTGCGCTCGGCGGGGCTCAGCGCGATCGGCAGGGGAAACGGGGTGCTGGTCATGGTATCGAAGGATCCGGTTCGTGACGCGGCCCGCGGTTGCGGGCCAAGACGATAGTGTCGGCTGCGGCGCCATGCCGATGCAAGCAGGGGAAACGGGCGAACATGAAGAAAGGCAAGGTCAACCGCGCATGGATCGCGCAGCATATCAACGATCCGTACGTGAAGCTCGCGCAAAAGCACCAGTACCGGTCGCGCGCCGCGTTCAAGCTGATCGGCATCGATGAACAAGACCGCCTGATCCGGCCGGGCATGGCGGTGGTCGACCTGGGTTCGGCGCCCGGCGCTTGGAGCCAGGTGCTGCGCGAGCGGCTGGCCCGGTCCGGCGGCGGCATCGACGGGCGCATCGTGGCGCTCGACCTGCTGCCGATGGAGCCGATCGCCGACGTGCAGTTCATCCAGGGCGATTTCCGCGAGCCCGAAACGCTGGCCCGGCTGGAAGAAGCTCTGGGCGGCGTCCGGCTGGATCTTGTGGTTTCCGACATGGCCCCCAACCTCAGTGGCGTGGCGGTGGCCGATGCGGCACGCATGGCCGACCTGGTCGAGCTGGCCGTCGAGTTCGCGCTCAGGCACCTCAAGCCGGATGGCGCCCTGCTGGTCAAGTGTTTCCACGGCAGCGGCTACAGCCAACTGGTCGAGCTGTTCAAGGACAGCTTCGTGAAGGTGGCGGCGCGCAAACCGAAGGCCTCGCGCGACCGTTCGGCCGAGACGTATCTGCTCGGCCGCCATCCCAAACGACCGCCCACCGGCTGAAAGGATGCGTCTGGAAGACGGACTTACACCTTGTTGAATCAAGGATTTACCGTTTCTCGAAATACGTGTGACGGCCCTTGGGCGTAGAATCGCGTCATGATTGGAAGTGGGCTTGCAGCCCTTTTAGGAGTGGGTGAGTGAACAACGTGTTCTCCAAGGCGGCGGTCTGGTTGGTGATCGCGCTGGTGCTGTTCACCGTGTTCAAGCAGTTCGATACGCGCCAGGCTCGTGGCGCCGACATGCCGTATTCGCAGTTCATGGCAGAGGCGCGCGACGGCCGCATCGACACGGCCACGGTTGACGGCCGCACGCTGCGCGTGCGCACGAAAGACGGCCGCAATCTGGTCGTCTATTCGCCGAGCGACATCTGGATGGTCGGCGACCTGATGAAATACGGCGTTCAGGTCAATGCCAAGCCCGAAGAAGAGCAGTCGCTGCTGCTGAACATCTTCGTGTCCTGGTTCCCGATGCTGTTGCTGATCGGCGTGTGGGTGTTCTTCATGCGCCAGATGCAGGGCGGCGGGCGCGGCGGCGCGTTCTCGTTCGGCAAGTCGCGCGCGCGCATGCTCGATGAGAACAACAACCACATCACTTTCGTCGACGTCGCCGGCTGCGACGAGGCCAAAGAGGAAGTGCAGGAGCTGGTCGATTTCCTGCGCGATCCGTCCAAGTTCCAGAAGCTGGGCGGGCGCATCCCGCGCGGCGTGCTGATGGTCGGCTCGCCCGGCACCGGCAAGACGCTGCTGGCCAAGGCCATTGCCGGTGAAGCCAAGGTGCCGTTCTTCTCGATCTCGGGTTCCGATTTCGTCGAGATGTTCGTCGGCGTCGGCGCTGCGCGCGTGCGCGACATGTTCGAGCAGGCCAAGAAGCACGCCCCGTGCATCATCTTCATCGACGAGATCGACGCGGTCGGCCGCCAGCGCGGCGCGGGTCTCGGCGGCGGCAACGACGAGCGCGAGCAGACGCTGAACCAACTGCTGGTCGAGATGGACGGCTTCGAAACCGGCCAGGGCATCATCGTCATCGCCGCCACCAACCGGCCCGACGTGCTCGACCCGGCGCTGCTGCGCCCGGGCCGCTTCGATCGCCAGGTGGTGGTGCCGTTGCCCGACATCCGCGGCCGCGAGCAGATCCTGAACGTGCACATGCGCAAGGTGCCGATGGGCCCCGACGTGCGCGCCGACGTGCTGGCGCGCGGCACGCCCGGGTTCTCGGGCGCCGACCTGGCCAACCTGGTCAACGAGGCGGCACTGTTCGCGGCGCGGCGCAGCGCGCGGCTGGTCGAGATGATCGACTTCGAGCGTGCCAAGGACAAGATCATCATGGGCGCCGAGCGGCGTTCGATCGTCATGCCCGAGGAAGAGCGGCGCAACACCGCCTACCACGAGTCGGGCCATGCGATCGTGGCGTGGCTGCTGCCCAAGACCGATCCGGTGCACAAGGTCACGATCATCCCGCGCGGTCGCGCGCTGGGTGTGACGATGCAATTGCCCGAGCACGATCGTTACAGCATGGATCGCGAGCGCATGCTCAGCACCATTTCGGTGCTGTTCGGCGGCCGTATCGCCGAAGAGGTCTTCATGGGCCAGATGACCACTGGCGCGTCGAACGACTTCGAGCGCGCCACGGCGATTGCACGCGACATGGTCACGCGCTACGGCATGAGCGATCTGCTCGGCCCGATGGTCTATGCGGAAAACGAAGGCGAGATTTTCCTCGGTCGGTCGATCACCAAGACGACCAACATGTCCGAGGAAACGATGCGCAAGGTCGACAACGAGATCCGCCGCATCATCGACGAGCAGTACGCAGCGGCGCGCAAGATCCTCGAAGAAAACCGCGACAAGGTCGAGGCCATGGCCAAGGCGCTGCTCGAATGGGAAACCATCGATGCCGAGCAGATCGAAGACATCATGGCCGGCCGGCCGCCGCGTTTGCCGAAAGAGCGCTCGTCCAGCGGCAACAGCCCCAGCGGCGGTTCCAGCAGCGGCAACGTGACGCCGTCGCCGTCGGCGCCGTCTTCGCCGGCCGAACCCGCCGCCCAATGAGGGCAGGGGCGACGGCAGGCGTGGCCTGAGGCGGCAGCCCGGCTGCCCCGTCGCCCGCAGCGCATGCCGCCGCTCGCATCGTGGCCCCGCCTGCGGGCTGGTTCGGCGGCGCACACAGCGGCCCTGATGGTTTGTTCAGCGCCCGGATCCCTCGATCCGGGCGTTTTGTTTTCCTCGCTCTTGCCGTCTCCTGAACAGGCCCGCCGTGCCTGAGTACCCAATGTCTTTGCCCATACCCGTTCGCCACCTCGTCTGCGGTCGCTTCACGCTCGAACTCAAGCGTCCGCTGATCATGGGCGTCGTCAACGTCACGCCTGATTCGTTTTCCGACGGCGGGCAGTTCGCTGCTCCGCAACCGGCCATCGAGCATGCGCTGCAACTGCTCGCCGAAGGCGCCGACATTCTCGACATCGGCGGCGAATCGACGCGGCCCGGCGCCGCGCCGGTCAGCCCGCAGCAGGAACTGGATCGCATCGCGCCGGTGCTCGAAGGGCTGCGCGGCTGCGGCCGGCCGCTATCGGTCGACACGCGCCGCGTCGAAGTGATGCAGGCGGCGATAGAGCAGGGCGCCGACATGATCAACGACATCACCGCGCTGCAGGCGCCTGGTGCGTTGGCGGCGGTCGCCGCCGCGGGCTGCGCCGTGTGCCTGATGCACATGCAGGGCGAGCCGGCAACGATGCAGCAGGCGCCCGTCTATCAGGAAGTGGTTTCCGAGGTCGAGGAATTTCTGCAGGCTCGCGTGCAGGCACTGCTGGCCGCGGGCATCGCGCGCGAGCGCATCGTCATCGATCCTGGCATCGGCTTCGGCAAAACGGCGCGGCACAATCTGGCCTTGCTGGCGGCGCTGGATGAATTGAGTACGCTGGGCCAACCCGTGCTGCTGGGCGTTTCGCGCAAGTCGCTGATCGGCGAGCTGACCGGCCGCGCAGTCGAGCAGCGGCTGGCCGGCAGCCTGGCGGCGATGCTGGCCGGCGTGGCACGCGGCGCGGCGATCGTTCGTGTGCACGACGTGGCGGCCACGCGCGACGCGCTGGCGGTGTGGCAGGCGATCGAAAACGCGTGAGTTGGCGCAGATCGTTGCGGGCGCAAAGGATTCAAACAAGGAAGGAACCGCTTCATGGGACGCAAGTATTTCGGCACCGATGGGGTGCGCGGGCGGGTCGGCGATGCGCCGATCACGGCCGACTTCGTGCTGCGGCTGGGCTATGCCGCCGGCAAGGTGCTGGCCAGCCGGAGTCACGCGCAATGGGTGCACGGCCCGGGCGGCGACGGCCGTGGCCACACCGCGGCGCGGCCGTCGGTGATCGTCGGCAAGGACACGCGCCTGTCGGGCTACATGCTCGAAGCGGCGCTGGAAGCGGGTTTTGCGGCGGCCGGCGTCGACGTGGCGCTGTCGGGGCCGATTCCGACCCCGGCCATCGCGTACCTGACGCGCGCGCTGCGGCTGTCGGCCGGCGTGGTCATCAGCGCCTCGCACAATCCTTATGAAGACAACGGCATCAAGTTCTTCTCGGCCGACGGCAACAAGCTGCCCGACGAAGTCGAAGCCGAGATCGAGGCGCAGCTCGAACAGCCGATCGGCTGCGTCGGCCCCGACGCGCTGGGTCGTGCCCGGCGCATCGACGATGCCGCCGGCCGCTACATCGAATTCTGCAAGAGCACCTTTCCGAACGAGCTCGATCTGTACGGCATGCGGCTGGTGGTCGATTGCGCGCATGGCGCGGCCTATCACACGGCGCCGCACGTATTCCACGAACTGGGCGCCGACGTGGTCACGATCGGCGCGCAACCCAATGGCCTGAACATCAATGACGGCTGCGGTGCCACGCATCCGCAGGCGCTGGCCGCGGCGGTGCTGGAGCACCGCGCCGACCTGGGCATCGCGGTCGACGGCGACGCCGATCGGCTGATCATGGCCGACGCGAATGGCCGTATCTACAACGGCGATGAATTGCTGTACGCGATCGTGCGCGACCGGCTGATGAGCGGGCCGGTGGCTGGCGCGGTCGGCACGCTGATGTCCAACCTGGGTTTGGAGCAGGCGCTGGCGCGGCTGAGCGTGGGGTTTGCGCGCGCCAAGGTGGGCGACCGCTACGTGCTGGAGATGCTGCGCGAGAAAGGTTGGCGTTACGGCGGCGAAAGCTCGGGTCACCTGCTGTGCCTGGATCGCCACTCGACCGGCGACGGCACGATCAGCGCCTTGCAGGTGCTGTCGGCGATCTGCCGTAGCGGCATCGGCCTGGCGCAGCTGTGCGCCGATCTGCAGATGTTCCCGCAGACCCTGATCAACGTGCGTATCGCCAAGGGCTTCGACTGGAATGCCGATACCAGTCTGGCACGCGCGCGCCAGGAAGTCGAACGCGAGCTGGGCAGCAGCGGCCGCATTCTGATCCGCCCGTCGGGCACTGAGCCCTTGCTGCGCGTGATGGTCGAGGCCGGCGACGCGGCGCTGGCCGAGCAGATGGCGCAGCGTCTGGCGCAGGCGGTGCAGGCGGCGGTCTGAGGCGGTCTGAGGCGGTCTGAGGCGGCCGGCTGGGGGAGCCGTCTGAGGGGGGCGGCCTAAAGCGCGGCAGCAACCTGAGGCAACTTGGTTGGCCCTGTCGCGCCGCATTCTCGTGACAGGCGGCCGCGTCTTTGGCAGGATCGACGGCTTGCAAGCGTAGAACGGAGTGGCGGGAGACGATGGATACGATCAAAGGCATTTCATCGATGGCCGCGCGCCGGCTGTTGATCGAGCTGGCCGATGCCTGGCAGGCGCGTGGCGGCGAGCCGCTGGCCATCGAGGCGGCGGGCGGGGTCGACGTCGTGCGGCGCGTGCAGGCCGGTGAAGTCTTCGACGTCGTATTCCTGGCTGCCGACGTGATCGATCAGCTCATCGCCGCCGGGCACCTGCTGCCGGGCAGCAGGGTCGACTTGGTGACTGTGAGCGCCGCGATGGCTGTACGGGCCGGTGCGCCGCATCCCGACATCAGCTCGGAAGACGCGGCGCGCCGCGCTGTGCTGGCCGCGCCCGGCATCGGCTATTCGACCGGCCCCAGCGGCGTGGCGCTCGTCGGGTTGTTCGAGCGCTGGGGCGTGGCCGGGCAGGTGATGCCGCGCGCCGTGCAGTCCCGCCCCGGCGTGCCGGTGGCCTCGCTGCTGGCCGATGGGCAGGTGACGCTGGGCTTTCAGCAGCTTTCCGAGTTGCTCGGCGAACCGGGCATCGAGGTGGTGGGCCCCCTGCCGCCCGCGATCCGGATCACCACCACGTTTTCGGGCGGTATCGGCAGCAGCCCGTCCAAGGCCGACGCAGCGCGCCGGCTGCTGGCTTTCCTGGCTTCGCCCGAAGTGGCCGAGGCCAAGCGGCGCCACGGCATGGAACCCGCCTGACTTTGCACCGATTCCGGAGGAGACCCGATTCATGATCATCGACTGTCACGGTCACTACACCACCGCGCCCAAGGCGCTGGAAAACTGGCGCAATGCCCAGATCGCGGCGCTCAACGACCGCGCGGCTATGCCCAAGCCCGGCGACCTGAAGATCAGCGACGACGAGCTGCGCGAATCGATCGAAAGCAATCAGCTGTGGCTGATGAAGGAACGCGGCAGCGATCTCACCATCTTCAGTCCGCGCGCCAGTTTCATGGCGCATCACATCGGCGATTTTCAGGTTTCCAGCACCTGGGCAGCGATCTGCAACGAGCTGTGCTATCGCGTCAGTCGCTTGTTTCCCGACCATTTCGTGCCGGCGGCGATGCTGCCGCAATCGCCGGGCGTTGATCCCAAGACCTGCGTTGCCGAACTGGTGAAGTGCGTCGAGCAGTACGGCAACGTCGCGATCAATCTGAACCCGGACCCCAGCGGTGGCCACTGGACCAGCCCGCCGCTCACCGACCGGCACTGGTACCCCATCTACGAGAAGATGGTGGAGTACGACATCCCGGCGATGATCCACGTCAGCACCAGTTGCAACGCATGCTTTCATACCACTGGGGCGCACTACCTGAATGCCGACACGACCGCGGTCATGCAGTGCATCCAGGGCGATCTGTTCAAGGATTTTCCGACGCTGCGCTTCGTCATTCCGCACGGCGGCGGCGCGGCGCCCTATCACTGGGGGCGCTTTCGCGGGCTGGCGCAGGAAATGAAGCGGCCGGCGCTGGACGAGCACATTCTGAACAACCTGTTCTTCGACACCTGCGTCTATCACCAGCCTGGCATCGACCTGCTGGCCAAGGTGATCCCGGTGAAGAACATCCTGTTCGCCAGCGAGATGATCGGCGCGGTGCGCGGCATCGATCCCGGCACCGGCCACTATTTCGACGATACCAAGCGCTACGTCGATGCCACGGCCAACCTGAGCGACGAAGCGCGCCACCTGATCTTCGAAGGTAACGCGCGGCGCGTGTATCCGCGGCTGGACGCCTTGCTGAAGGCCAAGGGGCGCTGACTCTACGTTGCCGCCGGCGGTGCGGCGCCGGCATCGTGCTCCCAATCGAGCTTGCCGGCTTCCTTGCCTGCGACCGAATACAGCGCACCCGGCGCATTGCGCGTCTTCATGAAGTCTTCCAGCGTCTGGCCGCGCATGGCGGCGTAGATGTGCAGGTTGGAGACGCCGATCACCGCGCCCAGTTTTTCCAGCATGAAGAAGATCACGCCGTAGTGGATCAGGCCTGGCCAGTCGCGGCTGGCGACCAATGAGCGCTCGGTGTCGGTGAGGCCGGCGGCGCGCATGCAGGCCTGTTCGTCGGCCAGGAAGCGGCGGCGGTGCTCGGGATCGATCAGGTCATGCAGGAAGCGGTTCAGGCGATAGGCCTTGACGCTGCGTTCCAGCGTGAACGGGTAAGTGCCTAGCAGATTCTGCGCGCCGGCCAACTGCTGGTCGATGTGCGAACGATGGCGCTCGATGACGGCGGTGGGCACCGCCTGTTCGACGGGCTCGTAGATCGCCGTGGCGATGCCGGTCATCGACGGCAGGCAGTAGTCGCGATGCAGGTTGCGGATCTGCGCCGGCAGCGCGCCGCGCATCACCAGCCACATGATCACCTCGGCGCCTTCGAAGCCGCCCAGCGTCGCGTATTCGGCGTGCGTCATATCCAGCAGCGCCTCGGGGTCGCGCTCGAACAGATCGAGAAAGCGCTGATCCCATTCGGTGTTGTTGAAGCCCGCGCGTTCGCCGTGCACCTGGTGCGACAGCCCGCCGGTCGCCACGATGGCTACGCGTAGATCTTCGGGATAGCTTTCGATGGCGCGGCGTAGCGCCTGGCCCAGCTTCCAGCAGCGGCGCGCGCTCGGAATCGGAAACTGCAGCACGCCCACCTGCAAAGGCAGCAGCCTGACCGGCCACGCCGGCGTGTGCGGACACATCATCGACAGCGGCGAGAAGCAGCCGTGGTCGAGCGCCTTTTCCTGGAAAAAGGCCATGTCGAACTCTTCGGCCATCAGCGATTGGCCGATGTGCGCTGCCAGCGCCGCGTGGCCGTCGATCGCCGGCAGGTCGCGCGCGCCGCCGCCTTCGTCGGCGACCGCCCAGCGTTCGCCGACGCCAAGCGCGAAGGCCGAATAATGGTCGAAGAAGAACGAGGTGACGTGGTCGTTATAGATCATCAGCAGCACGTCGGGCCGCTGCTCGGCGATCCATGCCTGCATCGGCGCGAACACCTTGAAGATCGGCGCCCAGGCCGGATCGTCGCGCTTGTCGCGATCGAACGCGAAGCCGATGGTGGGGGTATGCGATGCGGCGAGGCCGCCGATGATTCTGGCCATGTCTGAGTCTCGTCATGCCGCCGGGGCGGCGGGCAATGCCCGGCAATGTACGGTCGAGGCCCGGCGCCGGAAAAGATGCCGTGGTGCGGGGGGCGATAGCGTTCAGTTATCATCCCTCGATGAAGTTGCCCGCGCTGCAAACGCTGATCGTTGCGATCGAGGAAGGCAGCCTGCGCGCCGCCGCGCGTCGGCTCGGCATCTCGCAGCCCGGCGTCACCAAGGCGATCCGTGAGCTGGAACGCGAGCTCGGCGCGCCGGTGCTGCAGCGTACGACCACGGGCGTGTTCGCCACTGCGCAGGGCAAGGTGCTGTACGAGCACGCCCGCCGCGCACTGCGCGAGTTGAGCGATGCCCGCTCGCTGATCGACCAGCTCGGCGGGCGGATGATCGGCGAGCTGAGCGTCAGCGCCGTACCGGCAGCGATGCTGCTGCTGATCCCCGAAGCGATGCGCACCTTCGGCAACGACTATCCGGACATCCGGCTGCGCGTGCGCGAAGAGCTGTTCATCGCCCAGCTCAGCCTGTTGCGCGAGGGCGAGATCGACGTGATCGTCGGGCCGATTCCCGACGATCTGCCGGCCGGCGAATTCGAAGTCGAAACCCTGCTGCCGATCCAGATGATGGTGGTGGTCGGCAAGGGCAATCCGCTGGCGCGTGCCCGCTCGCTACGCCAACTGGCCGGCGCGCGCTGGCTGTTCACCAGCATCGCCGGCAAGGCCAGCTATGCGCGCGGCCTGTTCGAGAAACACGGCCTGACGCCGCCGGTGCCTGCCGCGATGGTCAACTCGACGCTGGCCTTGCTGGCGCTGATGACGCAGGGCGACTACGTAGGCTTGATGCCCAAGCCGATCACGCTGCACCCGGCCGTCAGCCCCTATTTGTCGGTGGTGCCGATCAGGGAAGGGCCCTTGCTGCAGACGCTGGGCGCGATCGTGCGGCGCGGCTTGATGCTCAGGCCGGTAGTGCGCCATTTCGTCGCGCATCTGCAGCGGGCGGCGCAGCACGTGCAGCACACGGCAGAACCCACGACAACCGGAATCACAATCCGGGACTCTAACAACTGAGCTGCGCCGCTCAGGGAGTGATCATCCGCAGCTTGATCGACAAGGTGAACTTGCCGGGAGGGTAATAGCTGTGTGAAGCAAGCAGCACCTCGCCGTCTTCCGCCAAATAGTGTCGATCCACGATCTGGGCCGGCGAGTTGGATCGAACACCCAACTGTTTGGCAGCTTCAGCAGGCATTTCATCGACGCTCACCTGCTGATCGACTTCCGAAACCGTGTGATGGTAGATCTGCTCAAGCAGCGAATACGTGGGTCGGCGCAACCCATCCATGTGGCTGACTATCTGCGCATAGATTTCCGGAACGTACAGATGTGAGTAGCTGATGATCTCTTCCTTCTTGCTGCGCATGCAGCGGATCGCACTCACATCGATCCACCTCGCGTCTTTCCGGCTGCGAAGAAACGTAGCGATCTCGTTCTGTGCAACGAGATCATGGACCTCGACGATACGAAGCTCGGTCTCCTTCAGGTATTCGAACAGCGTGGCCAGTGAATCGACTGAATGCACGTAGCGCGGCGCGGCATTCCTGGCCCGGACGACGGTGCCTATGCCGCGTTGCGGCATGACCAGCCCTCTGTCTTGCAGAACCTTGATTGCCTGGCGCACCGTATTTCTTGCAACGCCGAAGCGATTGCAAAGCTCCGCCTCGCCCGGCAGGGTGGCGCCGACCGGATATAGCCCGTCGGCGATTTCCTTCATCAGCCTTTCCGCAATCATCAGGTAGCGGTGGGTAGTCACTTTTCAGTACCTGTATCCATGATGAGTTTCCTGATTATCTTGACATGAGGGTGTACTCGGTTAAATGTCTACCTGTCTATACATTTAACCGAGGTCATATGGCAATGAAGAACGGGCAAACCCTTCAGGTTCTGCACCCGACGAGTATCCGCGACATGGATATCGAGGTGATGGGGCTCAACCCGGTCAGTGGCCTCAATCCGATGGCCTTCCACAACTGTCAACGGGTTCTGGCAGTCCGGCCTGACGATAAGGTGTTGCTGCTGCTGGATAGCACACTCGATCCGCGTGTGACCCGGTTCCTCTGGCAGCTCGCCCGGGGCCATGGCGCTCAGGTGCAAGCGCTGATCGTGGAAGCGGCCGGTACGTGGGAGTTTCCGGAGGAGGCCAAACCGCTGATCGAGGCCGCGACGCTCGTCTTCACGACCTGGTTCAGCTCCAGCCTGGATCCCTACTTCTTCCGCCTTCGCCAGGAGAAGGGGCAGCGATACGTGAAGCTGACCTATTTCAGAAGCCTCGATCTGATGAAAAGTGAAGCCGCGGCCTTCCCGATCGACATCATCAGCATGCTGGTGCGAAAGACGGCGCAAGCCTTCCCATCCAAGGGAAGCGCGGAAGTAAGAATCAGGGATGAGCGCGGAACGGATCTGAAAGTGACGGTCAGCGAGCAAGAGATCAAATCGCTGATGGCACAGAGCAGGTGGCGCGGTGAGATGACCGCTGAGCGACCGGGGGCGTACGTCCACTGGATTCCCATGCATGGCCCCAATTTCTGGGACTTCAGCGCCACGCCTGGGGAGTTCGAAGCCATCGAGGGCGTGATCGCGCCGCGACGAATTGTCGGCTTTGTGGAGGAGTTCCCTGCTGATTGCCGGATTCGTCTGAACAAGAACAGAGTGACCGCCGTCGAAGGGCCGGAACATGGGCCTACCGC
Source organism: Burkholderiales bacterium (assembly GCA_017307915.1). Taxonomy (GTDB): domain Bacteria; phylum Pseudomonadota; class Gammaproteobacteria; order Burkholderiales; family Burkholderiaceae_E; genus Zeimonas. The sequence continues at coordinate 16,829 of JAFKGG010000429.1, forward strand.
AACGCTCAGGGAAATGCTGTTGGACGGGAAGCTGATCGAGATCGGCTGTGGTTTCAATCCGAAGCATTCTCGCAATCAGATCTATCCCGCCGGTTCGAATTCTGCCGGCGCCCTGCATCTGGGGCTCGATCTACCGCGACCGTCTGCATACCTCAGTGGAGTGCTGCCCGATTGGCCTGAGCCACCGGAACACGTGGACGCTGTCCTGCTGGATGCCACTGTCACGATCAATGGCGCAATAGTGGTTGATAAAGGCGTGCTCCAAGCGACCCGCGATCCGGAAATCCGAACCGCTACTGCGCGCTATGGCAGGCCCGAGTATCTGCTGGACGTTCTTCCCAACGTGTAAAGCGCCGCTGGCAAATCACCAAGAACAGGAGACACCGATGAATCCCGGAATGCCGAACGACCTTGTTCGTCGCGCGCTCATGAAAGCCACTCTCGCCTGCTGCCTGGGCTATAGCGCAGGTTCTGCCGCAGATGAAGCGTATCCGAACAAACCGATCAGGCTGCTGATTCCATTTCCTGCGGGCGGTCCGTCGGACATCATGGCGCGACAGATCGTGCAGGTCATGTCCAAGAATATCGGCCAACCCTTTGTCGTCATGAACGTAGTGGGTGCTGCCGGCATCGCCGGAACGAGGCAAGGTGCCTTGGCGGCTCCGGATGGGTATACGGTGATCCTCGGCGGGACCGGAACTCATACGACCAATGAATTCCTCTATTCGAAGCTGCCGTACGATCCGGAGAAAGACTTCATTCCGCTCGGCCTGCTGTACAAGGCGATCAACGTATTTCTGGTCTCGGCAGAGTCACCTTTCCACACCTTGCAGGATCTGATCAAGTACGCCAAGGCCAAGCCTGGCGAGCTCAACTTTGCCATTGGCGCGATCGGCAGTTCGAGCCATCTGGCATTCGAGAAGTTCCGCAACGATGCTGGCCTCAATATCGTGGCTGTTCCCTACAAAGGCATGCCTGCCGCCTATACCGATTTGATCGGCGGTCGCATTCAGGTGATGCCGAATGATGTCTTGCAGGCGCTTGGTCAAATCGAATCGGGGAAAGTCCGCGCGCTTGCCGTGACATCCGCCAAACGACTGGCGTTCCTGCCGGCGGTGCCTACCGTGGCTGAATCGGGCTTTCCCGATTTTGAAGCGGTCGGATGGGCGGGCTTATTCGTTCCCGCCAACACATCACGGGCGATCGTGCAGCGCTTGTCCACCTCGCTGATCGACGCGATGAGGGACGATGAGCTGCTGCGGGCTATGGCGCAGCGCAAGGTCGAATTGACCGCAATGACTCAATCTGAGTTTGCCTCGATGCTCAAACGTGACCGCGAGAAATGGGCGGCCGTCATTCGAGCTGCCAACATCAAGCTGGACTAGGCGATGATGTGAGGCGGGGCGCCCGATGGCCGCTGGAGCGAAGCGGCCGCCGGGCTCTGAAATCTTCGTTCAGAATCCCTCGACCACCACCCGCGTGTGCTCGACGGCCGGCGGGCTGGCGAACGTATGGCCGACCAGGCGACGCCACTCCTGGAAATCGGCCGACTCGCGAAAATCCACCGTGTGGTTCTCGACGGTTTCCCACTGCACCATGACGCGGTAGCGGCTGGGCTTTTCGATCGAGCGCTGCACGTGCATCGAGCGGCAGCCGCGCGCCCGCTGGAACAGTGGGGCCGCCTGTTTGGCGCCGGCTTCGAACTCGGCTTCGAGCCCTTCCTTCACGTCGATCTGCGCGATTTCTAGAATCATGAATGTGTCTCCTTGGATTGAGCGGGGCTGTTCGGCCGTGGCTTGCGGCTGCCGTCGCCGTCGCGGCCATGCATCATAGACCTGCTGCGAACTCATCGGCGGCTGCGGTGTGCCGCGGGCGCAGCAGGTCCGGCTCGATTTGCGCTACAATTCGCTTCCTCCGGGGCGTAGCTCAGCTTGGTAGAGTGCTTGCTTTGGGAGCAAGATGTCGGAGGTTCGAATCCTCTCGCCCCGACCACCTGCTTCCGGTTCGCAAGGCTCGACCAGGGCAATGCAGACCCCGAGCCCGACCGGCGGATCGCTGCCCGTAGCTCAGTTGGATAGAGCATCAGCCTTCTAAGCTGAGGGTCACAGGTTCGAGTCCTGTCGGGCAGGCCAGTTTCAGTGGTGGCTGTAGCTCAGTTGGTAGAGTCCCGGATTGTGATTCCGGTTGTCGTGGGTTCGAGTCCCATCAGCCACCCCATCTTTTGCGATAGTGCTCACTAACTTGAGCGCTGTATATTGCAAACTTTGCAATATGACCATAGTGCGCAGGCTCCGCTCGCCGGGTACGTCGCCGGTCGTAGACCTTCTCAATCATCCGCGAATCAGCCTGCGCCGGCCTTAAGGTCTCGCCCTGCCGGCCCTGAAGTCTCGCCTGATTGCATCCCCATCACTTTCCGACGATCAGATCAAGACCTTCGTCCTGCGGGTACATGTAGGTATTGTCGAAATAGACGAACTTCGCATCGGCCGCCCGGCATGTGGTGATGGCGTTTTGCAGCATCACGGGAAACTGCGCTTCCCAGAGCTGCGTATCGGGCGGCAGTCCGGCCGTGAAGTAGACGATGCTGCTGCCCTTGACCGCTTCGACGGTCTGTCGCGCATCGAGGAGATTGGCAGGCGCCAGCACGTCGTCGCCATGCACCTTCCGCGGAGTGTGGCTCACCAGCCGCAAGTCGATGGGCGCTTGGTGACCGGGCAGAACCCGCACTCGGCCAAGGCCACAGCGGAAGAGGTGGCCGCTCTTCTTCGCTGACGAGCGGTATCCACCATCGGCGGGCGAGGGTGCCGCCTGTGCAACTCACCAAGCCCGACTTGGCCACTTACGGTTGGCGAGGAAGCATCCTTTGCTCAGATGTGCATGCCGCCGTCGGCCATGAAAACGCCGCCGGTGGAAAAACTGCTGCGCGTGCTGGCCAGAAACAGAACCATCTGTGCGATTTCTTCGGGTCGGCCATGCCGCCCCAGCGGAATCATGCCGTCGAGCATCTGCGTCGCGTCGCGCCCGACCACGGCGCTGAGCCGGCGCTCGACGTCGGCCTGGAAGTCGTTGGCGATGGGCCCCGGCGCGATGACGTTGACGCGAATACCGCGCGCCGCACCCTCTTTGGCCGCCACGCGCATCAGGCCCACCAGCGCGTGCTTGGAGGTGGCGTAGGCCGCGATGCCGGGGTCGGCGGTCACAGCCACCACGCTGGCGTTGATGAGCACGCTGGCGCCGTCGGCGAGCAGTGGGAAGCCGTGCTTGAGCGCGAGAAAGGCGCCGCGCACGTTGACCCGCATGACTGCGTCGAACACGTCCTCGGGGTAGTCGGCAATCGGCGCGATCGCGCCGTTGATACCCGCGTTGCAGAACATGAAGTCGATCGGCCGGCTCCAGTGCGCGTGCGCGCCTTGCAGACAGGCGCGCGTCTGTGCGCCGTCGCTCACGTCGGCCACGGCCCAGGCCGCACGCGCTCCGGCGTTCAAGTCATGCGCGGCGGCGCGCAGCGCTTCTTCCTGCCGGTCCACCAGCCAGACGCGCGCGCCCGCGTCCAACAGCGCGCGCGCTGCTGCACGCCCTACGCTGCCGGCGCCGCCCGTGATGACGCATACCTTGTCCTGCATCTCGTGCACCACGTGTGCTTGCCTCAATGGCCACCCAGGTAAGCGCGCCGCACGCTGTCATCGTTCAGCGCGGCCGCAGCCGTGCCGCCGCCGGAGATCCTGCCGGTCGCCATCACGTAGGCCCGGTCGCCCACGCGCAGGCTCAGGTGTGCGTTCTGCTCGACGAGCAGGGTGCCGACACCGGTTTCACGGATGCGGCGCAACGATTCGAACAACTCGTGCGCCATCAGCGGCGAAAGCCCCAGCGAAGGTTCATCGAGCAGCAGGATGTCCGGAGCGGACATCAACGCACGTCCGATGGCCACCATCTGCTGCTCGCCGCCGCTCATCGTGCGCACCTGCTGGTGCAGCCGTTCGGCCAGGCGCGGAAACAGCGCGAGCACGGTGTCGCGGGTCTGCGCCTCTTGCGTGCGCGCACGGGGCGGATAAGCGCCCAGTGCCAGATTCTCGGCCACGCTGAGTTCGCCGAACACGCCGCGTCCCTCGGGCACCAGCGCCAGGCCGGCGTTGACGATGCGGTGCGGCGGTATGCCCACCAGCGACTGGCCGTTCAGCGCGATCCGCGCGCCCGGCCGGGCCGGTGTGAGCCCGGCCACTGCCTTGAGCAAGGTCGATTTGCCCGTGCCATTGGCGCCGAGCAGCACCACGATCTCTGCCCGCGCAACCGTCAGCGCCACGCCGCTGAGCGCGCGGTGCCGGCCGTAGTCGACCGAGAGTTCGGCGACTTCAAGCATCGGCCGCCCCGCCCAGATAGGCCGTCAACACTTCGGGATGTTCCAGCACCTCGGCAGTCGGGCCCTCGGCGATCTTGCGTCCCACGTTCATGACCACGCAGCGGCCGCACAGCGCGCGGATGGCTTCCATCACGTGTTCGACCATCAGAATGGTCAAGCCGTCGTCGCGGATCTGCCGCACCAGGGCGATGCCGTCCACTAGCTCGGTCGGGTTCAAGCCGGCCAGCCACTCGTCGAGCAGCAGCAGCTTCGGTTGCAAGGCCAAGGCACGCGCCAGCTCCAGGCGCTTCTGGTCGATGTAGGTCAGCTCGCCGGCCAGCGCATCCGCCTTGTCCGCCAGGCCCACGCGCGCCAGCAGCGCAAGGGCGCGTTCACGCGCAACGGCGCCCCACACTCCGCGCGGCCCGAAGGCCAGGCCGCTGATCACGTTCTCCAGGCAGCTCAGGCTGGCCGGCACGCGCACTAGCTGGAACGAGCGCGCCAGGCCGCGATGCGCCAGCCGGAAGGCGGGCAGATGCTGCACCGGCTCGCCGTCGAACTCGACCGTGCCGGCGTCGGCGGTCAGCGCGCCTGAAATCAGGTTCATGGCCGTGGTCTTGCCTGAGCCATTGGGCCCGAGCAGGCCCAGGATTTCGCCGGCTGCGATCTCGAAACTCAGATCATCGACGGCGCGCAGGCCGCCGAAGCTGCGCGACAGACCCTGCACGCGCAACAGCGCTTGTGTCGCAGCGCTCATGTCGCTTTCCCCTTGCGGCGACGCGCCAGCCAGCCGCTCACCGCGCCGGACACGCCATGCGGAACGAAGTAGACGATGACCATGAAGGCCACGCCGAGCAGGATGGAAAAATGGTTGGGAAAGCGCGCCGACAGAAACTCGAACAGCAGTGACAGCGGTATGGCTCCGGCCAGCGGGCCGAACAGGCTGGCCGTGCCGCCGAGCAGGGCCATGATGACGACCTGGAAGGAGATGACCGAGTTGAAGGAAATCGCCGGGTCGATGTAGGTCCAGCGCGGCGCCATCACCGCGCCGGCCAGCGTGATGAAGGCCGAACTCGCGACGAACAGCAGCAGCTTGGCGCGCGTGACGTCGATGCCGATGTGCCGTGCCACGGTCTCATCCTCGCCGATCACGCGCAAGGCCAGGCCCAGGCGCGATCGCTGCACCCACCAGCTGAAGGCGAAAACCGCCGCCAGCAGCACCAGCAGTTCCCAGTAGATCTGCTGGCTCGTCACGTCGAGAAACACGTAGCGACCCAGCGTCTTGGTGACGTTGACCTCGTACCAGGTGACGAGCTGGCGTACGAGCTCGGCCAGGCCAAAGGTGAAGATCACGAAATAGATGCCCGACAGGCGCAGCGTGGCCAAGCCGATGAGCAAGGCGAGCAATGCACCCACGGCCACGGCCACGCCGAAGACCAGCGGCATGGGCAGCTTGTCGCCCAGCACGGCGACGGCGTAGGCGCCGATGCCGTAGAAGGCCACGCTGGCCAGCGAGACGTAGCGGGTGGGGCCGGAAAACAGCGCCCAGGCCGTCGCCATCAGCGAGTACTGCGCAAGGTTGATGGCCAGACCCAGGTAATAGTCATTGCCGCTGAGCAAAGGCAGCGCGGCTGCGAACAGCAGCGCGGCCAGGGTCATGAGCAGGGAACGCTTGCGCGGCAGCTTCATCGCACGGGACGTCCGAACAGCCCGGCGGGACGCCACAGCAGAACGAGCAGGAACAGCAGGTAATTGACCGCCAGGGTCAGTCCGGGGTCGATGAGGCGTGCCACCAGAGTCTCCGACAGGCCCAGTAGAAGACCCGCCACCAATGCGCCTGCTACGTTGCCGACTCCGCCCATGATGACGACGATCAAC
>JAFKGG010000073.1 GCA_017307915.1 Burkholderiales bacterium
ACCGGGGTCGGGGCTTCCATTACCTGGATCAACCAACCATGTACCGGCAACAAGGCGGTGCGCAGTGTCACCGCCAGCACCAGCAAGACGGCGCTCGCCTGCAGGGGCAGGGACAGGCCATGCTGCGCAATATGTGCCCACAAGTCCGTCAGCGAGCCGCTTCCCACCTGCTGCCAGGCTAGCGCGGTCGCTCCCAGCAGCATGACGTCGGCCAGCCGATCGGCAATCCGCTTCTTGTGCGCCGCCAGCAAGGCAAAGGGGCGATCCGGGTAGAAGCACAGCAGTCGCTGCAACGCCAGGCCCACGGCCGCCCAGGCGACGATCAGCACTAGCCAGTGATCGGCGAGGAGAAGCAGGTGCACGCTGGCCAGTACGGTGGCCAGTGCGCCGAGATAGCGTGGTTGGTTCGCTTCCCCTTCGAGGTAGCGGGCGGAAAACGCGGCGATGACGGTGCCCAGCAGTTGCACCAGCAACGCCAGCGCCAGGCCGAAGCGCGTCGTCGTCAAAACACCCGGCCAAATGCCCTGGCCGACGCAGACGAACAGCGACACGGCCGTCGATACGAGCGCGGCAGACGACATCGTCAGAAACACACGCCACTGTCGCCGGATCGTCTGCGAACTCACCCATGTCGCACTGACCAGCGCGGCCATCAGCGCCGATGCCGGAATCGTCAGGATCCATGCCCAGACGATGCTGCCTGCCAGCCCCCAGCGCACGGCCGAGAACTTCTGCGACGAGCCGACCCCGACGATCGAACCGGTGATGGTGTGAGTGGTCGATACCGGAATGCCGAAACCCGAAGCGAAGAACAGCGTCAGCGCGCCGCCGGTTTCGGCACAGAAGCCGCCCACCGGCTTGAGCTTGGTGATCTTCTGCCCCATCGTCTTGACGATGCGCCAGCCGCCGAACAGCGTGCCCAGGCCGATCGCGACGTAGCACGAGGCGATGACCCAGTAGGGCGGGTGCGTGTCGGTGGTGCTGCTCACGCCGGCGGCGATCAGCAGCAGCCAGATCACGCCCATCGTTTTCTGCGCGTCGTTGCTGCCGTGGCCCAGGCTGTACAGCGCCGACGACAGCAGTTGCAACCGCCGGAACCAGCGGTCGGTGCTGCGCGGCGTAGTTCGAAAGAACAGCCACGACACGATCAGCATCAGCAGCGAGCCGAGAATGAAGCCCAGCAGCGGCGAGACGACGATGAACGCCGCCGTTTTGGCGATGCCGCTGGTGACCAGCGAATCGACGCCGCTCTTGGCCATGGTGGCGCCGATCATGCCGCCGATCAGCGCGTGCGACGAGCTCGACGGAATGCCGAACCACCAGGTGATGATGTTCCACGCCAGCGCGCCGGCCAGCGCGCCGAAGATCACCACGTGATCGACGATGGCTGGATCGACGATGCCCTTGCCGACCGTGGCGGCCACCTTCAGCTCGAAGAAGAACAGCGCCAGCACGTTGAAGAACGCGGCCCATACGACAGCCTGGTAGGGCTTCAATACGCCGGTCGAGACGATGGTCGCGATCGAGTTCGCGGCATCGTGAAAGCCGTTCATGAAGTCGAAAGCCAGCGCCAGCACCACCAGGAATGCCAGCACCGAAAAGCTGATCTGCAGCGACGTCATGCGTTCTCGAGCACGACGCCTTCGATGATGTTGGCGACGTCCTCGCACTTGTCGGACACCGCCTCGAGCAGCTCGTAGATCGCTTTGAGCTTGATCAACTGCCGCACGTCGGCCTCGTCGCGGAACAGCTTGGACATCGCCGCGCGCATCACGCGATCGGCGTCGGATTCGAGCCGATCGATCTCGGTGCAGACCTTCAGGATCGCCTCGGCGTTCTCCATGCTGTCGAGCATGGCGACGGCGGTCTTGACGCGCTCACAGCACATCTCGTTCAGTTCCGAGAGCTGCTGCGCCTCGGGCGTGATGCGCTGCAGGTCATACAGCATTGCCGATTCGGCGACATCCTGGATCAGGTCCAGGATGTCGTCCATGTGCGTGATCAGCTTGTGGATGTCGTCGCGGTCGAACGGCGTGATGAAGGTCTTGTGCAACAGCGTGACCGTCTCATGCGTGACCTTGTCGGCGGCCTTCTCGGCCGTATCGATGCCGTCGATGTGGCGGCGCCGCGTCGAGACGTCGCCGTAATTGTTCATCAGCGCGGCAAGCTCGCGGCTGCCGGCGATGATCTGCTCGGCGTGTTGATTGAACAGCTCGAAAAAATTGCCCTCGCGGGGCATCAGGCGTCCGAACATCCGGCGTTCCTGGCGGAAAGGTCGGTGCGAAGGGTATCAGAAAAGGCCGCTGCTTCCCTGACCCGGGGCAGCATGGAATGCATCGGGTTGATCCGGCTCAGCCCGCCGCCGGCGTGCCGGCGCGGCGCTGGATGCATTCCAGATAGGCCTGCCCGTCGGGCGGCAGGCCGTCGCGTTGCGCGCGCCAGACGGTTTCGCCCAGGCATTCCATGATCGCGTGCACGGCTTCGTGCGGCGAATCCAGGCGGCGCGCCAGCGGCTCGAAGGCGGCGCGGATGCCGGGCGGCTGGTCGATCTGCAACTGCTCGGCAATGGCCAGGTGCATCGACAGGTGCAGGAAAGGATTGCTGCGGCCGGCCTCGACCGGGTATTGCGCCTGCAGCGCCTCCTCGACCGAGGCCAGGTCCGGGTGGTACTCGGGGTGCTGCTCGATCCAGCCGGCGGCGATCGTCTCCAGCGGCGACAGCGGCAGGCCCTCGCGGTGCCGGCGCCACAGGTCGCAGAAGAAGCGGCGTACGTCGTCTTGCGAGGGATTGAACATCGGGGCGGCTCGTGCTCAGCCGGCGCGGGTTGCGCGCCGTGCCCCGGCTGGGCGTTTGGCGGCTTTGGCGGCCGAGGCTTTGCGAGGGGCAGGGGCAGTCGCGGCTTTGGCCGCCGGCCCGCCTTCGGCGGCCTGTCCGGCGGCATCGGGTGCCGGCGTCTTGTCCCGATAATCGCACAGGTCGGCGATCGGGCAGCGCCAGCATTCGGGCTTGCGCGCCTTGCAGACGTAGCGGCCATGCAGGATCAGCCAGTGATGGCAGTCGTGCAGATACGGCTTGGGCACGTGCTTGAGCAGCGCTTGCTCGACGGCCAGCGGGGTGCGCCCGGGCGCCAGCCCGGTGCGGTTGGCCACCCGGAAGATGTGTGTATCCACCGCGATGGTCGGTTCGCCGAAAGCCGTGTTCAGCACCACGTTGGCGGTCTTGCGGCCCACGCCGGGCAGGCGTTCGAGCGCCTCGCGCGTGCGCGGCACTTCGCCGCCGTGCTCGTCGACCAGGATGCGACAGGCTTCGACGATGTGCTTGGCTTTCGAGCGGAACAAGCCGATCGTGCGGATGTAGCGGCTGATGCCGTCGACGCCCAGCGCATGCATGGCGGCCGGGTTGCCGGCGGCACGAAACAGCTCGGGTGTGGCCAGGTTGACGCTGCGGTCAGTAGCCTGCGCCGACAGGATCACCGCGATCAACAGCTCGAACGGCGAGCCGTAGACCAGCTCGGTGGTCGGCTTGGGATTCAAGGCCTGCAGGCGCGCGAAGATCTCGGCGCGGCGGGCGGCGTTCATGAGCGAGCTCCAGGGGTAGGGGATGCGCCGGCGGCGCGCTGGCGCGC
>JAFKGG010000074.1 GCA_017307915.1 Burkholderiales bacterium
GTCGGGCAGGTGCTGCGCCAGATGATCGGCGATGTCGCTTTCCACCAACTGCCGGTCGTAGCCGCTGCGCCAGCGCTGGCGCAGGCTCACGACCAACACTGCAGCGGGGCCATGTTGCACCAGGCAGGCTTCTTTCACGGCCGCGTGGCCGTGCGCGATCTCTTCCGTTTCGCGCGGGTTGAGCCTCTGGCCGTTGCGGTAGACGCAGTCGGCGTTGCGGCCCAGCACGTGCAGGTAACCCGCCGCATCGAAGTAGCCGACATCGCCCATGACCACCCAACCGTCGCGCAGTGTTTCCGCGGTCTTCTCGGGGGCCTGCCAGTAGCCGTCGAAGCGCACCGGCGTTCGCACCGTGACCAGGCCTGTCGTGCCGATCGGCAGCGCGACGAAATCATTGTCGCGGATCACCACCTCCACGCCCGGTATTACGCGGCCCACCGATGACAGGATGCCAGTGCTGCGTGGTTCACCACGCTCGTCGACGTGTTCGTGCGGCAACAGCCAGGTGATCGGCGGCAGGGCCTCGACGCAGCCATAGCCTTGCTGGAAGATCGGCCCGAAGCGCCGGATGGCCTCAGCGATCTTCGGTGCCGGCATCATCTCGGCGCCGTAAGGCACGTGCGCCAGTGACGACAAGTCGTACCGATCCAGCGTGGGTTCGTCCAGCAGATCGATGATGGCCGACGGCGACAGGAAGGCACGCGATACGCGGTGCTGCTCGATCAGCCTGGCCAGCGTGGCGGGGTGGAAATCTTCGGGCATTACCAACGCCGCGCCGGCCAATAACGTGGGCAGCACCAGGCCTGAGCCTGGCCCGGTGAGCGGCAGCCCCAGCATGTTGACGTCAGAACCGTGCGCCGGCGGCGTGAAATCGATCGCCTGCGAGATCAGTCGCATGCTGTCGAGATACTTGCGGTTGCTGTACCCGACCGCCTTCGGCAGCCCGGTGGTGCCCGATGTCATGTGCAGGGCAAGCATGTCGTCTTCATGCAGCGCGCCGATGCCGGCGGCGGGCGCATGTGCGGCCAGCGCCTGTTCGTACTCGCTGCCCAGTGCCAGCAGGCGCAACCCCGGCAGCCGTTCGCGCACCGCCGGCAGGATCGGTGCGCTCAGCAGCGGGTCGTGGATGAAGATCGCAGGCCGCACGCGCTCAATGGTCGACAGCGCAGCCTCGGCGGGCAGGTGCTTGTGAAAGCTGGCGAAGACGGTGCCGTTCTCGAAGGTGGCGAGCCGGGCCTCGTACTGTTCGCCCGTTTCGGGCAGCCAGGTGAACACGATGTCGCCCTTGCGCGCGCCCTGCGCCTGCATCCAGGCTTGCAGGCGCAGTACGCGGTCTTGCAGTTGCGCATAGCTCAACGTGCCGCGCCGGTCGATGAGGGCAGGCCGCTTCCGATACCAGCGGTAGGCCAGGCGCGCTACCGAGCGGGCGGTGCGCAGGCGGTTCAGCAGCAGGCGCACGACCAGGCTGCGCAAGGAAGGAATCGTCACCGTGGCCTCCAGGAACGTCAGGGTCCGGGGCAGTGTCGCACGCGCCGATGGGCGGTAGACCGCTTGTCGGGGACCAACGTTTCTCAGGACACCCGTGCGGTGGTTTTCGGGCGATGAACGGCGCAGCCTGCGGCGAACCGGCCCCATGGGGGCGATGAGGGATAATGCGCGCTTCGCGTCGTGCCGCCCGAGTGGTGAAATCGGTAGACACAAGGGACTTGAACAATTTGAGCCTTCGGGTGGAAACGCCCGCAGTGAAACCCGTCAAAGTCGGCGAAAGCCCTGGATGCCGCGGTGTCCGAGCCAACGCCGAGCCAAGCCTAAGCTCTACGCTTGGGAAGGTGTAGAGAGCAGACGGCGGGCACCTACGGCCGCAAGGCTATGGTGAAGGCGTGCTCCAGACCACGAACGCCCTGCGTCGAGCAGGGCGGCGGCGAAAGTCGAAGTGGGATGAAAATCCCTCGCCGAAAGGCGTGCCGGTTCGATTCCGGCCTCGGGCACCAGACTCAAGCCGCCCCTGCGTAAGCCGGGGCGGCTTTTTTCATTTTGGCACCTGCCAATATGCGTCCGGCTGTCCGGCGTGGAGCATCCATGCCGTTACCGTTTCGGCAGTGCCGACGAGTTTGACTGAATCTTCGTGCGGCAGGTTTCCAGGATTTCGTCGGCAAGCGGAGAGTCGTCGGGGCAGGCCCGCGACAACACGAGCGCACCGACAGCATGCGCGATCGCGTTGATGTTCTTGGCTCGCGTCCCACGCGACATGGCTGCATCCTCGATGACATCGGGACTCAGCGCCACGAGCAAACGCTCCAGTCCAGCGGCAAAAACCTCTCTGACGGGCTCTGGCTGACGCGCCGCGTCTGCGCACAACGCCGCCATCGTGCAACCCTGGCCAGGGGCATCACGGTGCTGCCTGGACAGGTACTGCCGCAAAAACGCGGCAAGATCGGCGCCTGCGGTCATTGCCACCGTTTGCGAGAAACCGCAATCCGCCGATTCCGCCATCAGGTCGGCCTTGGAGCCGAAATGCTTGTAGAAGCCCCCGTGGGTGAAACCCGCAGCGGCCATCAGATCGGCAACGCCCACGCCGTCGTAGCCACGCTCACGAAAGAGCGCAGACGCCGTTTCGACGATATGCGCCCGGTTCGCCTGTGCTTGTGCCTTGGTGACCTTCATATCGACTTGACCAACTTTTCTCTCTGCCAGGAACTAGCACTATATATTGATGTCGATCATCATCAAAATATTGACAAATTAGATTGCGATCATAATCATTATGGATCCTCACTTCACGAGAACGAATACCAACATGAGCAAGAAAGCACTCTTCGAGCCGTACACACTGGGGCCTCTGACGCTCGCCAACCGCATCGTCATGGCGCCGCTGACCCGCAATCGTGCCGGTGCCGGCCTGGTGCCCAGCGAACTGGCCGCCACCTACTACGCCCAGCGCGCTTCCGTCGGCCTGATCATCACCGAGGCCACCCAGGTGTCGGCCCAGGCGCAGGGCTACCAGGACACTCCCGGTCTATACACGCTCGAGCAGATCGCCGGCTGGCGCCAGGTCACGGACGCTGTGCATGCCAAGGGCGGGCGCATCTTCGTACAGCTCTGGCACGTGGGCCGCGTGTCGCACGTCGATGTCCAGCCGGGCGGTGCCGCGCCGGTCGCGCCTTCGGCCATCCGCGCGGCGACCAAGACCTTTGTCAACAACGGCTTTGTCGACGTTTCCGAACCGCGTGCCCTCGAACTGAGCGAGCTGCCGGGCATCGTGAACGACTTCCGCCAGGCTGCGGCAAACGCCATCGCCGCCGGCTTCGACGGCGTGGAGATCCACGGTGCCAATGGCTACCTGCTGGAGCAGTTCATCAAGGATGGGGCCAACCAGCGCACCGACGCCTACGGCGGTTCCATCGAGAACCGTGCCCGCCTGCTGCTGGAAGTCGTCGCCGCAGTGGCGAAGGAGATCGGCGCCGATCGCACCGGCGTGCGCATCTCGCCCGTGTCGCCGGCCAACGGCATCTCCAGCAGCGATCCGCAGCCGCAGTACGACTACATCGCCGAACAGCTCAACACGCTGGGCATCGTCTACCTGCATGTGGTCGAGGGTGCGACAGGCGGCCCGCGCG
>JAFKGG010000430.1 GCA_017307915.1 Burkholderiales bacterium
CCTTTTTGTTGGATGGACGCGCGCAGCGCGCGCGAACGACAGAGTGATCGCTCCCTCCGGCGCGATCGCCATAACCCTTCACCGCGCTCGGATTCGAGCTTGGTCGGCGACGGCGCGCGGCGCATTACAGCGATGGAAGAGCAGACAGCACTGACACGGAGCGGATCACGGACGCTCGCGGGTCGAAACCGCCCGCGCTACGCCCGCCGCGAGCCTGAGCGCTCGCCGCAGACCCAAGCACCCGCCTTAGACGCCTCGTGCCAGCTCAGCAGCCAGACCGATGTAGCCGGCCGGCGTCAGCGCTTTCAATCGCGCCTTGGCATCGTCGGGAATCTGCAACTGATCGACGAAAGCCGCCAGCGCCGCAGGCGTGATGGCCTTGCCGCGCGTCAGTTCCTTCAATTGCTCGTAGGGGTTTTCGACGCCGTAGCGACGCATCACCGTCTGGATCGGCTCGGCCAGCACTTCCCAGCAGCCGTCCAGATCGGCGGCCAGTCGCTCGGCGTTCAGCTCGAGCTTGCCCAGCCCGCGCAGGCAGGCATCCCAGGCCAGCAGCGAATAACCGAAGGCCACGCCGACGTTGCGCAGCACGGTGGAGTCGGTCAGGTCGCGCTGCCAGCGCGATACCGGCAGCTTGTCGGCCAGATGGCGCAGCAGTGCATTGGCCAGGCCCAGGTTACCCTCGGAGTTTTCGAAGTCGATCGGATTGACCTTGTGCGGCATGGTCGATGAACCGATCTCGCCGGCTTTCAGCTTCTGCTTGAAATAGCCCAGCGAGATGTAGCCCCACAGGTCGCGATCCAGGTCGAGCAGGATCGTGTTCAGCCGCGCCAACGCATCGAACAGCTCGGCCATCCAGTCGTGCGGCTCGATCTGGATCGTGTAGGGGTTGAACTCCAGCCCCAGCGATTCGATCACGCCGCGCGCAAAGCCCGGCCAGTCGATGTCGGGATAAGCCGACAGATGCGCGTTGTAGTTGCCCACGGCGCCGTTCATCTTGGCCAACGGCGACACCGCGGCAAGGCGCTGACGCGCGCGCGCCAGCCGCGCCACCACGTTGGCCAGCTCCTTGCCCAGCGTGGTCGGCGAAGCCGGCTGGCCGTGCGTGCGCGACAGCATGGCCACGCCGGCGTGGCGCTGCGCCAGTTCGCGCAGCGTGCCGATCACCGCATCGATGGCCGGCAGCAGCACGTCGCGCCGCGCGGCGGCCAGCATCAGCGCATGCGAGGTATTGTTGATATCTTCCGAGGTGCAGGCGAAGTGGATGAACTCGCCGGCGCGCGCCAGTTCGGGCACGTCGCGCACCGCTTCTTTCAGGTAGTACTCGACTGCTTTCACGTCGTGGTTGGTGACGCGCTCGATGGCCTTGATGCGCGCCGCCTGCGCTTCGTCGAAGCGCTCGACCAGCGCACGCAGAAAGCGCCGCGCCTCGTCGGAAAACGGCGGCAACTCGGGCAGGCCGGCGTCTGACAACGCGATCAGCCACTGCACCTCGACCTGCACGCGATGGCGCATGAAGCCGGCTTCGGATAGCAGCGCGCGCAGCGGCGCAAGCCTGGCGGCATAGCGGCCATCCAACGGCGACAAAGCCATCAGTTCAAAAGATGCTGAAGTGGTATCGGGCATGGCGGTGAGCTGCCGAAAGGGGAACTGTAGGGAACCTGCAATCCTAGCATCCACGGGGCGGCCGCGGCCGCCCCAGACGGGTGCCACGCCGCTATCCCTGGTTTACGGGGTACCTCGACGCGCCGGATCCCTTTGCTATACTCGGCGCAAAACTTCCGTCAGTGAGAATGAAACTCATCGGTTCGAACTCGAGCCCTTACGTGCGCAAAGTGCGCATCGTGATGGCGGAAAAAAAGATCGACTACCAGTACGAGCTGGAAGACGTCTGGTCTTCGGCGTCGGCCATCGCGCAGTCGAACCCACTGGGCAAGATTCCCTGCCTGATCATGGACGACGGCGGCGCGGTCTTCGATTCGCGCGTCATCGTCGAGTATCTCGACAACCTCACGCCGGTGCACCGCCTGGTGCCGCCCAACGGCCGCTCGCGCGTCGAGGTCAAGACCTGGGAAGCGCTGGCCGACGGCCTGCTCGACGCAGCCATCCTGGTGCGGCTGGAGCAGACGCAGCGCAGCGACGCCGAGCGCAGCGCAAGCTGGATCAGCCGGCAGATGGGCAAGATCGAGTCCGCGCTGCAAGCCATGTCCACCGGCCTGGGCGACAAGCCGTGGTGCGCCGACGGCAAATACACGCTGGCCGACGTGGCGCTGGGCTGTGCGCTCGGCTATCTCGATTTCCGCTTCTCGCAGCTCGGCTGGCGCGCGCAGTTCTCGAACCTGGCGCGGCATAGCGACAAGCTGTTCGCCCGGCAAAGCTTCATCGATACGATGCCGGGCTGAGCCCCGCGCGGCCAGCGGCGTGCGGCTAGCGGCGCGCGGCCAGCGGCGCGCCTGCCCTTCAAGCCGGTTCGAAACGATCTGGCCGCGCGCGCGGCCAGAACATCTTGTAGACGTTCGGCTCGGCATGGCCGTCTAGCAGCTCGCCCGGCTCCAGCATCGGAAACAGACTCGAGAGCTGCCGCACTTCGATGCCCGACACGCGCCGCACGATGTGATGCGGCTTCAGTTGCGACGGGTGCGACAGGCCCGCGGCGCCGACGATCTCGGCCAGCGCATGCAGCGTGTTGCGATGAAAGCTGCTCACCCGTTCGGCCTTGTCGGGCACCACCAACGCACGCTGACGCAGCGGATCCTGCGTGGCGACGCCGGTCGGGCAGCGCCCGGTATGGCAGTTCTGCGCCTGAATGCAGCCCAGCGCGAACATGAAGCCGCGCGCACTGTTGCACCAGTCGGCGCCCAGCGCCATGGTGCGAGCGATATCGAAGGCCGACACGATCTTGCCGGCTGCGCCCAGGCGTACGCGCTGGCGCAGATTCAGGCCAACCAGCGTGTTGTGCACCAGCAGCAACCCTTCCTGCATCGGTGCGCCCATACGATCGACGAACTCGGCCGGCGCGGCGCCGGTGCCGCCCTCCTTGCCGTCGACGACGATGAAGTCCGGCGTGATGCCGGTGGCCAGCATCGCCTTGGCGATCGCAAACCATTCCCAGGGATGGCCTATCGCCAGCTTGAAGCCTACCGGCTTGCCGCCTGATAGCCGACGCAATCGATCGACGAATTCGAGCAAGCCGATCGGCGTATCGAAGGCCGAATGCCGCGCCGGCGAAATGCAATCGACGCCCACCGGCACGCCGCGCGCCTGTGCGATTTCCTGCGACACCTTGGCGCCGGGCAGCACACCGCCGTGGCCGGGCTTGGCGCCTTGCGAGAGCTTGATCTCGACCATGCGCACTTGCGCATCGAGCGCATTGGCCACGAAGCGCTCTTCAGAAAAATACCCCTGCTCGTCGCGGCAGCCGAAATAGCCGCTGCCGATCTCCCAGATCAGATCGCCGCCGTGCACACGGTGATGCGCCGAGATCGAACCCTCGCCGGTGTCATGCGCAAAGCCGCCGAGCTTGGCGCCACGGTTCAGCGCCAGGATCGCCTGCGCCGACAGCGCGCCAAAGCTCATCGCCGAGATGTTGAACACCGAAGCGGAATACGGCTGCGTACACGACACCGCCTGCGCCGCCTGCTGCGGCACCGCACCGATCTCGCAGCGGAAATCGTACGAACCGATGTGCACCGGCGCCAGTGAATGATTGATCCATTCGAAGCCCGAACCATAGATGTCGAGCTGCGTGCCGAACGGGCGATTGTCGAGTTCCTGCTTGGCGCGCTGATACACCAGCGCGCGCTGCTGCCGCGAGAACGGCACGCTCTCGGTGTCGGATTCGACGAAGTACTGGCGGATCTCGGGCCGGATCAGCTCCAGGAAGAAGCGCAGGTGCCCGATCACCGGATAGTTGCGCAGCACCGAATGGCGCGCCTGCGCCAGATCACGCAGGCCCAGCAGCATCAGCGCGGCAGCGGCCGCCGCCCACCAGCCGGACCAGGCGCCACGCCACCAGCCGGCGGCAAACAGCAGCGCAAGCAGCGCGGCCAGCCCCAGGCCCCAGTAACGCGCATAGCGTTCCAGTCCTGGAATCGCGCGCAGGCGTTGAACAAGATCGCTCATCGGCAAGGTCTCTGACGGCGGCTCAAACCCCGAATCTAGCGCAGACGAGCGTTACAGGAAGGCGACATCAGATTGAAGAAAGCTTGGCTTTTGCACGCAGACCGGTTGCGCAGTCTTGCCCGCGCCGCTCTTGCACGCGCCGCACACGGCGCCTACAAGCGGCTACGCAGCTCGGTCCAGCTCGTCGAACGCGTCGAATCGATGCCGCCGTTGCCGTTGCGGTCGATATCCAGCCGCAACCGCGTCGCATCGAGCGCTTCGACGTGCACGATACCGCCGTCGGCGAAGCCCACCGCCAGCCGGCCCAAGGGATAGGCCGGCGGCGTGCGATTTTGCGTCAAGGAGCCGGTGCTCTGCACGCGCAGCCGCCGCAGCGGCTCATCACTGAAGGCGGCGTCAGCCAAGCGCAGATCGGCACTGACGGTCTGCGAAACGGCCGTCGCCTCGACGTTGATCAGTACCGATTCCAGCGTGCGCCGTGGCCGGTCGCGATCAGCCGACGACGGATCGACGCTGAGCTGTGCGCTATCGAAGCGCAGCTTGGTATCGAACGGGCCGGTGCGTTGCACTTCCAGCGTCGCCGAGCCCTCGGCGGTCAATGCCTGCACCGGCAGCGCCACGGTGGCAATGCGCCAGGCCGAAAAATCCGCGCCGACGCGGCCGTCCCAGGCAGCGCTGATGCCGGGATAGCCATTGGCCTGGATGGCGCGCAGTTGCAGGCTGCCGGTGAAGCGCAGATTGCCGCGACGGCAATTCTGCGTACTGAGTTCGATCGTGTCGCCGGAATCGAAGCGCACATTGTTGACGAACACGGCGCGCACGCGCACGGTGCCGCTGTCGCAGGCCACCGTCTGGTCGGCCACGAAGCGCCCACCGGTCATCGCGATCGCATTGTTGCGGCGTGGCGCGCTGAACTCGACCCAGTTGAGCAGATCGGCCACCAAAGCGCGCGGCGGCGTTTCTTGCGCCGGCAGCCGCGCCGGCTCGTCGGCCAGGCCCAGGCCGGGGCCGGCCAGCAGCATCAGCGTGTCGAGCGCCGAGGCCGAAGCATCCAGCGCCTCGGCGTGCGAAGCGCCGTCATCGCCGTGGCCATCACCGTCGCCGAATCCGACCGATACGCTGCACGCCGTCGCGCAGCAGGCGAGCGCCAGCGCCATGGCCAGCCTGAAGCGGCGCGGTGCCGCAGCGGTGTCGCGGGGTGCAGGGTTTTGATAGGTATCGATATTCATCAGCGCTTCCCTCAGAGCCAGCTTACTACCCCCATATTCATGGGTGTCGCGTGATCTTACGTTCACGATGGCCGGCAAGTTCAATGACCCTTCAAGCGGTTGAATACCAAGGAAATTCGTCACTCGGTACGAATTTTGCACCACGAGGTCATGCCACCAATCGGAGCAAATCAACCATGTCGACCGGATTCCGTTTTCTCTCTGCCGCCGCCATCGCTCTACTGTTAGGCACCGCCGGCGTAGCCCATGCCGATGGCGTCTATTCGGTCCGCCCCATGGTGCAGCTTGGCGCGGGCGTCTCCGACGGCTATCAAGTCGGCGGCGCCACACAAGCGTCGACGAACTTCGGGTCGGACATGCAGGCACACGTCGATCTTGCCAACGGCACAGTCCGGAACTACCTGCAAATCAGCGGCCCCGACGCAGGCGGCTCGGGATTCGGCAATGCCTACGGCGGCTTTAGCGAGCGGCTGACCTTCTACGGCACGCCCGGCGAAGTCGAGTTCTCTTTCCACGTCGATGGGAGCGTGCAATCGCCGGCACGCGATCCTCAATACAATTCGCTTTTGCAGATCCTCGTCTTCGTCAACCTGTACGTCATCGACGCACAGGCAGGGGCCACGCTGCTGAACTTCACGTCCGATCAATTCGCATCGAACGTGCTGCTGAAGCGAACTGAAACCATCGAGTTCAGGAACCCGACCGAACCGCTGGACGTGCTGATCGATCGAATGTTCTCGGGCAGCATATTGGTGGGCGCGGGCAGCACCGTCGATGTATTCGCCACGCTGTCGATCGCCGCAGCACTGAACGCGAATCCGGTCACTGTCACGCTCGATTTCATGAACACCGGTTCGTTCGGCATCGACACGCCCGACGGCGTCACGTTCACCTCTGACTCGGGCGTATTTCTCACCGGACAACAGGGCGGCTCGCCGGTGCCCTTGCCGGCCACGCTTGGATTGATCGGGCTCGGGTGGGCGGCCCTCAGCGTGACGACACGATCACGCCGCCGCCCAGACACACTTCGCCGCGATACAGCACCGCGCTCTGTCCCGGCGTAACGGCCCATTGCGGCTGCGCGAAACGCAGCGAGAAACGGCCGGCGGCCGCCACGCCAGTAGCGCCCGCCGTGGCAACCGCGCCGGCACGGCCCGCGGCCGGCTCGGTCACCTGCTCATCAGCCCACGGCGGCAGCAACGCGCACGCCGCGTCCTGCTGCCGATAGCGCGTCTTCGCGCCCAGCGTGCCGTCATCCACCGGCGGCACGCCGGCGATCCAGTGCGCGTCTTCGGCCTGCAGCCCGGTCGACAGCAGCCACGGATGCTGATGGCCCTGCACCACCGTCAGGGTGTTCGAGGCCATGTCCTTGCGCGCCACGAACCAGGGCTCGCCGCTGCCCTCGCGCGCCCCGCCCAGGCCGATGCCCTTGCGCTGGCCCAGCGTATAAAAAGCCAACCCGACGTGTTCGCCGACCTGGCGGCCTTGATCGTCGATCATCGGGCCCGGTCTGGTCGGCAGATAGCGATTCAGGAACTCGCGAAATGGCCGCTCGCCGATGAAGCAGATGCCGGTCGAATCCTTCTTGGCAGCGTTGGGCAACCCGATGCGGGCAGCGATCTCGCGCACTTCGCGCTTGGGCAGATGGCCGATGGGAAACAGCGCGCGCGACAGTTGCGCCTGCGACAACCGGTGCAGGAAGTAGCTCTGGTCCTTGCCCGCATCCAGCCCACGCAGCAGCTCGAAGCGCGTGCCTTTCGGCGTGCCGTTCGGCGTGCCGTTCGGCGAACCATCCGGTGAACCGTTCAGCGCGGTGACGGCGCGCACGCGCGCATAGTGGCCGGTGGCGATATGCGCGGCGCCCAGCGACACGGCATGGTCGAGAAAGGCCTTGAACTTGATCTCGGCATTGCACAGCACGTCAGGGTTCGGCGTGCGGCCGGCCGAGTATTCGCGCAGAAACTCGGCAAACACGCGGTCTTTGTATTCGGCGGCGAAGTTCACCGCCTCGATGTCCACGCCGATCACGTCGGCGGCGCTGGCCGCGTCGATCCAGTCCTGCCGCGTCGAGCAGTACTCGTCATCGTCGTCGTCTTCCCAGTTCTTCATGAACAGGCCGACCACGTCGTAACCCTGCTGCTTCAGCAGCCAGGCCGCCACCGACGAATCGACGCCGCCCGACATGCCGACGACGATGCGCGCGCCGGGCTCGGGCAGCGGCGCGCCTGCGTCGGCCGGCACGGAAACCGGCGGGTGCGCCTGCGAAGAAACGATCGCATCAGCCATAGGAACGAATACCGCTGCAATACAAGTAAGGGAAATCGAGCGCCGGACTAGCGGGCTACTTGGCACCAGGCTGCCTGGCACCGGAATACCGGGCGCCAGGCTCGCAGGCTACCCAGTGCCCGCGCCACCCGCGGCAGCCACCGGAAATGGCCCTCTCGACACGGTCCGGCGCCGTGCCGGCCGCCCTACGCGACACCCGCCCGGCCATGGCCGCCATGATACAGAAGCGCCCCAACCGGCTGTTTCGGGGCCTGATACGTGATATAAGGTCGCGTTTTTCTCGAATTTGGCATCCACAGGAGCATGCATGCGCATCGGCGTTCCGGCGGAAACCCGGGCGGGCGAGACCCGGGTGGCCGTCACGGCAGAAACGGTCAAGAAACTGGTCGCCAGCGGCCATACGGTCACGGTCGAACGCGGCGCCGGCGTCGCGGCGGCGCAGACCGATGAACTCTATGCGAGTGCCGGCGCCACGGCAGGCAGTGCCGCCGACGCCTTCGGCGCCGATCTGGTGCTGAAGGTGCGCGCGCCCTCGGCTGAGGAACTGGCCGGCATGCGCCGCGGCAGCGCGGTGGTCGGCATGCTCGACCCGTTCGACCGCGAGGGGCTGCAGCGCCTGACCGACGCCGGGCTGACCGCGTTCGCGCTCGAAGCCGCGCCGCGCACCACGCGCGCGCAAAGCATGGACGTGCTGTCGTCGCAAGCCAACATCGCCGGCTACAAGGCGGTGATGATCGCGGCCAACGTCTACCAGCGCTTCTTCCCGATGCTGATGACCGCCGCGGGCACCGTCAAGGCGGCGCGCGTCGTCATCCTGGGCGCCGGGGTGGCCGGCCTGCAGGCCATCGCCACCGCCAAGCGGCTGGGCGCCGTCATCGAGGCTTCCGACGTGCGGCCGGCGGTGAAAGAACAAGTCGAATCGCTGGGTGCCAAGTTCATCGACGTGCCCTTCGAAACCGAGGAAGAACGCGAGATCGCGCAAGGCGTCGGCGGCTATGCGCGGCCGATGCCCGAAAGCTGGATGAAGCGGCAGGCCGCGCTGGTGGCCGAACGCGTCAAGCAGGCCGACGTGGTCATCACCACCGCGCTGATCCCCGGCCGGCGCGCGCCGGTGCTGGTCACCGAAGAGATGGTCAAGGCCATGAAGCCGGGCTCGGTGATCATCGACCTGGCCGTCGAGCAAGGCGGCAACTGCCCGCTATCGGAAGCCGGCAAGACGGTGGTCAAGCACGGCGTCACGCTGGTCGGCGAAACCAACCTGCCCTCGCGGGTCGCCGCCGACGCATCGGCGCTGTATGCGCGCAACGTACTCGACTTCCTGAAACTGGTGATCGACAAGGAAGGCCAGTTGCACGTCGACATGGAAGACGACATCGTCAAGGCCTGCCTCATGTGCCGCGACGGACAACTGCTGCGCGCCTGACGCCCGTTCGCCAGACCCACCAAACACGCAACCGGAACCCGCGACATGGAAGCCATCTCGCCCACCGTCATCAACCTGATCATCTTCGTGCTGGCCATCTACGTCGGCTACCACGTGGTCTGGAACGTCACCCCTGCCCTGCACACGCCGCTGATGGCCGTCACCAACGCGATCTCGGCGATCGTCATCGTTGGCGCGATGCTGGCCGCCGCGCTC
Source organism: Burkholderiales bacterium (assembly GCA_017307915.1). Lineage (GTDB taxonomy): Bacteria > Pseudomonadota > Gammaproteobacteria > Burkholderiales > Burkholderiaceae_E > Zeimonas. Next base: position 9,277 of record JAFKGG010000430.1, read on the forward strand.
ACCGACACCACGCTGGGCAAGTTCATGGGCGTGGCGGCCGTCGCGCTGGCCTCCGTCAACGTGTTCGGCGGCTTCCTGGTCACGCGCCGCATGCTCGAGATGTTCAAGAAGAAAGAGCCCAAGCGCGCCGAGGGCGGTCGATGACGCGCAACGTCTTCATCGTATTGCTGGTGATCGCGATCCTCGCGGTCACGCTGGCAATCAACATTGCCGAACGCTATACCGCGCCCGGCCTGGGCCGCACGCTGATGGTGGCAGGCATCACCGCCGCGATCATGTTCCCGGCCGGCTGGATCGGCGAACGCCTGGGCTTCATCAAGGGCAAGTTTGAATACGGCAAGCGCGCCCGCGACGCGGCAGCGCGCATCCAGGCAGAGCAACGGGCCAAGGCCGAGCAGCAACAGGCCGGCTCCGGTAACGACGACACGCGCGGAGACGCGAAATGAATCTGAGCCTCAATGTGGTGGTGCTGCTGTATCTGGTGGCCTCCATCTGCTTCATCCAGGCCTTGAAGGGCCTATCCCACCCGACCACGTCGCGCGCCGGCAATGCCTTCGGCATGGTCGGCATGGCGATCGCCGTGCTCACCACCATCGCGCTGATCCTGAAGCTGCAAGGCGATGCGGGCGCGCTCGGTCTGGGCTGGGTCGCGCTGGGCATCGCCATCGGCGGCACGGCCGGCGCGATCATGGCCAAGCGAGTCGAGATGACCAAGATGCCCGAACTGGTCGCGTTCATGCACTCGATGATCGGCCTGGCGGCGGTGTTCATCGCGATTGCAGCGGTGGCCGAGCCCTGGGCCTTCAACATCGTTGAGCGCGACCAGCCGATTCCGCTGGGCAACCGGCTGGAGCTGTTCATCGGCACCTTCGTCGGCGCGATCACGTTCTCCGGCTCGGTGATCGCCTTCGGCAAGCTCTCGGGCAAATACAAGTTCCGCCTGTTCCAGGGCGCGCCGGTGGTGTTCCCCGGCCAGCACATGCTGAACCTGCTGCTGGCGTTGGCCATGGCCGGCTTCGGGCTGTGGTTCTTCGTCACGCAGGAATGGACGCCGTTCTGGATCATGACCGCGCTGGCCTTCGTGCTGGGCGTGCTGATCATCATCCCGATCGGCGGCGCCGACATGCCGGTGGTGGTGTCGATGCTGAACAGCTACTCGGGCTGGGCAGCCGCGGGCATCGGCTTCTCGCTGAACAACAGCATGCTGATCATCGCCGGCTCGCTGGTGGGTTCGTCGGGCGCGATCCTGTCGTACATCATGTGCAAGGCGATGAACCGGTCGTTCTTCAACGTGATTCTGGGCGGCTTCGGCGCCGAGGCCGGCGCGGTCGCGGCCGGCGGCGGTGCGCAGCGCAACGTGAAGTCGGGCTCGTCGGATGATGCGGCATTCCTGATGACGAATGCAGACTCGGTCATCATCGTGCCGGGCTATGGCCTGGCCGTGGCGCGCGCGCAGCATGCGTTGAAGGAACTGGCGCAGAAGCTGGGCGAGCGCGGCGTGACCGTCAAGTATGCGATCCATCCGGTGGCGGGCCGCATGCCGGGGCACATGAACGTGCTGCTGGCCGAGGCCGAGGTGCCGTATGACCAGGTGTTCGAGATGGAGGACATCAACAGCGAGTTCGGACAGACCGACGTGGTGCTGGTGCTGGGCGCCAATGACGTGGTGAACCCGGCAGCGAAGGATCCGAAGTCGCCGATCGCAGGGATGCCGATTCTGGAGGCATACAAAGCGCGCACCGTGATCGTCAACAAGCGTTCGATGGCTTCCGGGTATGCGGGGCTGGATAACGAGTTGTTCTACATGGACAAGACGATGATGGTGTTCGGCGATGCGAAGAAAGTCGTCGAGGACATGGTGAAAGCGGTGGAATGAAGCCGCGACGCAGCGCCGTGTCGGGCCGGATGGCTCGACGGCGCGGCGATGGGATCAGGATTCAGTTGGGCGGATGAATGCCCACCCGGATCCGGAAACAAAGCCCGGCTGAACGCCGGGCTTTTTTTCTAGCCGGACACATCAACTTTCTTGGAGATTTTTATCAAAATATATCGTTTGTCTTCATGAGTAACGGTTGGCGATACTCGCGCTGCCATCAAGCTGTTTCCAGAAACTGCCGAACCACCGGATTGACCAATTCGGGCTTGGTCAGCGGCGCCATGTGCCCACCCTCGGGTAGCGTATGAAAAGCCCAATGCGGGCAGGCTTGAGCGAACAGCGCGACGATTTCCTTGATCGTGCGGCGCGTGTCTGCAGCGCTTATCACGAGCGTGCGTGCTTCGAGTGCCTGCCAGACTTCTAGGGTGGTCTCCTCTTCCATGACGGCATCCCACTCATGGAAGTTCGGAGGCAGTGACGCCACGAAAGCCGCTCGGCGCTTCTCCGGTAGGGCGCTCCACGCACCATCGCCCGACCAGTAGTTGGCGAAACGCTCTGCCACCTTCGGCCAATCGCCCAAGGCGCCGTAGCACTTGACGTGATCCCGCAAGCCGCGTGATTCGAGGAACGCTTCGGTACGGCCGTTCTGCCTGAGCAGATAGACGGGGTTCGGTTCGATGAGGGTCAGGCTTTCGACGCGCGACCCCATCAGCGCGGCCACCTTCAGCGCGACCGAGCCGCCGAAGGAATGGCCGACGAGGTGAGGCGCTGCACCCACTTCTTCGCACAGCGCCATCACCAGTTGTGCCTGCGCATACAAGGTCTGCGCAGCGGTGCCGGGCCACGGCGTGGTTTCGCCGTAACCGAACAGGTTGATGGCCAGTACCCGATAGCGGTCCTTCAGTGCATCGGTCAACGCACGCCACTGGCGGTTCGCGCTGACCGAGCTGTGAATCAGAACCACCGGCGGGCCCTGCCCGTCGTCGGTGTAGTCGATGTTGAAGCGCCCCTTCGACAGAACCGGCATGATTCCTCCCCCAAAACCTGCATCGCAGTCTACGAGGCAGGCCACGCGCGTGTCTACTGGCAGCCAAGCATCTGTGCAAGCCGCGACGCGACGCTCGCCGGATCTTCAAGCCCTATATACCGTTGGCATGCCAGCTCCAGAAAGATGGGGTGACGCTCACGCACCCGGCGCTCTTCATGGGCTTCATCAGCATCGAGGTAGGGCCGTGCCAGTTGTCGCGGCACCAGAATCTCCACACAGATGTTGACGTCGAGACTTGGCAGCAGAAGAACAGTGCAAGGATCGCGCTCGATCGCCGCCCTGATTGCCGGATAGGATTCATCGACCATGGCCGGATAAGTCATGAAACCCGACGACATCGCGATGACCGCCGGCGTCCGTATCGCGGCTCTGACTTCCGAATAAAGCGCCACATTGCGCCGCGCATACGCCGCATAGCCGTGGGCATCGATGAAGCTCGCAATGTGTCCCTGCCGTTTCAGGAACATGCGGTCCAGGTCGATGAAGTCGCGATCCAGCAACTCGGCCAGGATCTCGCCGCTTGTGGTCTTGCCTGCTCCCCCCGGGCCGATGAGATGAATGATCTTGCTACCCGACGGCAAATCAGGTCCAGCCGATGGCGTTGCGCAGCCGTATGCCGCTGGCGTGCAAAGAGCTTTCCCATACGCCGCGCAGCGGCAGCAGGGAATCCACGACGCGCAGCTCGGTCTGAGCGCCACGCAGCGCCTGAGGCAGGTCCTGCACCCGTTGCAGATCGAACGGCTGAACGGTGCAGCGGCTCACGTGCATGCCCGCGTCTTCGATGCTCTCGAAGGATTCGACAGGCAATTCGTAACGATGGATATGCGCGGTGGCGATGCGCTCTGCCCAGGCGCGTTCGACGTAAGCCACCGCCTGCATGCCGGGTTCGAGGCCGCATAGCCAGGTATCGCGATCCGCGGCGCTGGAGTCATTGCCGGACCAGATCACGATGCGAGGGCAGTCGCGCGGGAACAGATACAGCCGCTGATGATCTTCGGAAATGGCCCACACCAACGGGCCATTGAGCCACTCCTGCCCGGGGCGGCGCGGGGCCGGCTTACGAACGGGGCGCGGCTCGAACCGCTGAATTCCAGCGTCTTCGCTGAAGTGAAAAAGGCGCATAGAGCCAGCGGCATGAATGGCCGGGTCACTCAGCGGCGCGTCTTGGCGCGCGCCAAGCGTTTCGCGTTGGCCACCGCCTTGCGATGCACCGGTGCGAGCCCCGCATTCGACACGCGCAGCCACGCATCCGGCGCAAGCGGCGCGCGCCGCCAGGCTGCCGCCGGCCACGCCAGGGAGCCGGCCCACCAGAACCACAAGCGCTGCTGAACCTTCCAGCTTTCCTGGGCCATGGCCAGCCAGGACTGCATGAACGCGACCTGCTTTTCGTGGACCATGCCGATGAACTCTCGGCGGTCTTTGCTGGAGTAGATCGGACCGTTGAGCGCCGCCTGGGCGAGCCTGTGCGTGACCACCTGCGGTGCCGCGAGGCCGAGCTCGCCGAGTTTCCGGGCGGATGACAAGGCGTGGGAATGTCTGCGGGCCATGGTGGTCGGTTCCTTCAGGTGTCGCTGCCATGGCCCGGGGACGTCAGGGCCACGTCGTGCTGGATGGCTGGATGAAGTGCAACGAGAACTAGGCGCGTTGCGCGTCTGCGGCCCGGGCCCGCCGCCGCTGCATCGCTGCGGCAACCATCGCCAATTCTTCATCCGACAGCAGGCGCTCGGCCATCGGCAGCAATTCGTCGTCTTCGCGTGCGCTGTGCGCGTGCAGGCGGTCGGCGAAGCGCTGCGCCGATCGGGCCAGTGGCGTGCCGGCCGATTCCTGGGCCGTCTGAATCGCCGCAGCCGCCTGGATTGCGCCGGCCCGCTGGCCCGTCTCCGCGGCCGGGGCCATGCCGGAGGTGCCGGCCCCTGAGGCGACCTGCTCCAACTCGCGTCGTAGCTCGCGCCAATCGGCTTCGAGCAGCCGATGCTCGCTACGCAATGCCTCGGTCATCTCCCGCAGGCAGACTGCGTCTGATCCCGCCATCGATTCGATCAACGCCGGGAACAGATCCTCTTCTTCATCGGCATGATGCTGCACGATGACGTAATCGAAGAAACGGATCAGGTCGGCCGCCTCGGCGGCAAGGCGGTGGGCACCGCTGGCTGCGGACGCAAAGGCCGCATCGACGCAAGCCGGGCCGCTTGTACCGGCTTGGATATCAGCCGTGCCACGCGGCACGGCCGGGCCGCCCTGCGCCTGCCCACACGCCGCCACCAAGCGCAGCAGCCGCGCGCAACGTTCACCGAGACGGCCATGACAGGCCGTCAACTGGGCGATCGGCGCCTGGGTATCGTCCGCCCGCTTGGGCAGTGGCGTGGCGCCTGGCAAGCATGCATCCATGCCTAGATGATACGCCCGCCACCGGCGAACGACCGGTAACGACAGGCGGCAGCGGGGATAAACGAAATGCGCCCGGCGCGCGCGCTAGTCGGCCTTCAGCCCGATCGTCTTGACCAGCGGCGTCCAGCGATCGACCTCGGCCTTCACGAACTCGGTGACCGAGGCTGCACTGTCGCTGGGCGTGGGTTCGACACCGAGACGGCGCAACTGCTCGTTAAACTTCGGCATCATCACGACCTGGTTGATCGCCTTGTGCAGTTGATCGAGGATCGGCCGCGGCGTGGCTGACGGCGCCAGGATGTAGTTGTACGAAGCCACGTCGAAATCCTTCAGCCCCGCCTCGGCGAAGGTCGGCACCTCGGGCGCCGACGGGCTGCGCTCCTTGCCGATGTAACCATAGGTTTTCAGCCGGCCGGTGCGCACGTGCTCGATGCAGGTCGACACGGTGCAGAACGCCAGATCGACACTCTCCGAGATCACGCCGTTCATCGCATCGACGCCGGCGCGGTACGGCACGTGCAGGAACTTGGTGCCAGTGGCTTGCGCCAGCGATTCGGCGATCAGGTGCAGAAAGGTGCCGTTGCCCGACGAGCCGTAGCTGTACTTGCCGGGATTGGCTTTGGCATCGGCCAGGAACTCGCTCAGATTCTTGGCCTTCATCTTCGGATGCGTCACCATCAGCACGCGCACGTTCGACACCAGCGCCACGCCGGCGAAGTCGGCCAGCGTGTCGTAAGGCAGCTTCGAATACACCGCCGGCGCCAGCGCATGCCCCATCGCCGCGAAATAGATCGTGTAGCCGTCGGCCGGCGCACGCGCGGCGCGGGCCGCCGCCAGCGTGGAGCCGGCGCCGGGCAGGTTCTCGATCAGCACCTGCTGGCCGAGCACGTCTTTCAACTGCTCGGCCAATGAGCGCGCGATGCGATCGGAAATGCTGCCAGCCGAAAAGCCGACGATCATTTTCACCGGTTGATTCGGAAACGGTTGCGCTTGCGCCGGTGCGCCGGCGCAAGCCACCAGCGCGGTGAACATTGCGGCAAACAGCTTGATCGTTTTCATCGATGTCTCCTTCTAGTTCCTCTTTGTTGCTCGTCGATCAGCGCGGCAACCGCAGCAGCAGCGTCTCGCCCTCGATACTCGTTTCGGTGCCGAAGCGCCGCGAAAAATTACTCAGCCGCTCAAGAATATGACGTGCTTTGTCACCACGCGCCAGCATCGGACGGCCCCGCTCGGCGCGTGACGCGCCATGACCCAGATCGAGCGGATGCAAACGCAACGCGCTCAGGCGGCCGTCATCGAACTGCAGTTCGGCGGCAAAGCTTTCCCAGAATGCGGCTTCGGCCGGAAAGCCGCGCGTATCCTTGTCGGTGCGCGCGTCCAGGAAATCGGCCGGCGTCGCGCCATGCCCCAGGCCAAAACGCTCATAGGCCCCGGCCGGAAAATTGCCCACGGTGTCGTTCTGGAAAATGAAATTGCCCAGGCTGTAGAAGATCGGCCGGCCGCGATACAGCTCCACGCCCAGCGTGACGTGCGGGCCGTGGCCGGCCACCACGTCGGCGCCGGCGTCGATTGCGGCATGCGCGAACTCGACGGCGAACTCGGCCGGCTCATCCAGCTCGGTATCGCTTTGCGCATCCCAGCGCCGACTGTTGCCGAATTCATGGCAGTGGAACGAAAAGATCAGCCAATCGCACTGCCGGCGCGCTTCGCGGATCCACTGCAGGTTGGCGTCGCGGTCGCGCGCCGACACTTGCGTGCTGACCGAGAAATCGGCTTGCCTGGCAAAGTGCGCGCCGAACAGATCGAGGCTGTCGTCGCGCTCGGGCGGCAGCTCGCTGGCGCTGAAGAACTGGCGGCGGTGGCGGGCGCGTTCCTGCGTCAGACCGAGCCGGTCGCTGATGCGTTTCAACTCGCCGAAGGCAGCCGAGTCGACGCCGTAGCGCGTGCGAAACCCCAGCGGATTGACGCCGGGCCGGCCCAGCGCGTCAGGCCGCTGATCGGCCGCGGCATTCCAGGGACGAAAGAACGAGGTGGCCGCCACCAGCCCGACGCGGCCCGCCGGCGTATCGACGTAGGCCGGCATGCGCGCCTGCGCCAGATTCATGCCGGCGCCGGCGGCCGGCAGTTCGGCGTGGCGCAGGTGCGTGAGCATCGCCTGTACGCCGCCCACGCTGTAATCGGTGGCGTGGTTGTTGGCCACCGACACGATGTCGAAGCCCATCCATTTCAGCTCGTCGAGCAATTGCGGCTCGGTGCTCATCGGCGTGCCGACGGTGAAATTCGGGTGCCCTTCGTGCGCTTCACGCACGACGGTTTCAAGGTTGGCGAAAGCCACGTCGGCGCCGCGCACGAGCTGCACCAGATCGAGGTATTCGGGTTCGACGAACGGGCTGAGCCGGCGCGACAGCATCACGTCGCCGGCCAGCAACATGCTGATCCGCCGCTGGCTGGATCGATAAGGCATCGTACCGGTCCTCAATCGAGCATGGCCTGATCGAGGCGCGTTTCAAAGATCAGCTTGCCGGTCTTCGATGGAAAACCGCCGCGCACCGTGCCGCCGCGCTGGTCCCGGTAGATGTTGCCCAGCGCCGGGCTCAGGTCGCGGCTGTTCGGCATCGACAGCCACATGCGCAGCAGATGCCGGCGACGATCGGGTTCGTCGTAGTCTTCGAAGGCAGTGCGCGAATGCAGCGTCACGTGATTGTTCAGAAGCTGCAGGTCGCCGGGCTCGAACATCATCGAAAAACTGAAGCGCTCGCTACCGGCCAGCTCGCGCAGCAGGTCCATGGCCTCGGTCTGCGCCTGCGTCAGTCGCGGCACTTCGGGGTAGCGCTGCGCCGACACGATGTGCGTGCGCACGTAGCGGCAGGCGAACTTGCCGTCATGCAAGGTGAACACCGGCTGCGGGTAATAGGGTAGCGAATCGGCCGGCTCCTGGCCCTGCCAGCTCCAGTAGAACGGCTGATACAGCGTCTCGACCAGATCGGGACGCAGCCGCAGCATCTCGTTGTGCACCGACACCGAGCTGGCCAGCTTGCTCAGGCCGCCGCTCTTGGCGGTGCGCAGCACGAACAGCGCCACCACGTCGCACGAATCGGTGTGATGCCCCAGTTCGCGGTTGGTGGTGTAGCCGCGGCCCTGCGGGCCGTCCATGTCGACGTTCTGGTTGCGCACGTCGCCCAGCAGGTCGCCGTTCATGCTCTGCGACACCGCCGTGCCCACGTACAGGCCCAGGCCCCAGTAGATCAGGCGCAGGTCGTCCTTGCCGTAGTCGTTGGCCGGAAAGCCACGAAACAACTGCATGCCGACGCCGTCTTCGAGCTGACGCTGCGCGGCTTCACAGGCGCGGCCCACCGTGGGCAGCGGAAAATCTTCACGCGTGAGCGTGGCCATCGTGCAGCCGCGACTGCGCGCATGGCGCAAAGCCGCATCGATCTCAGCCACCTCGGCGGCGGAAAAGCGATAGATCCACTCGGTGGATTCGGCGATCGACTGGGCCGTCCAGGCGGTGGGGCCGCTGATCGGTTCGCGCATCGGGATTCTCCTGGAATGTATGGGTGCTAATTGTTTGGCGCCGAGCCGGCGAGCGGATACGGCTGCGCCGCGTGCCACCAGCCGTCGGGCGTGGCGAGGCGCAGCGCCAGCGTGGCGCCGGGCTGGCAGCGGTCTTGCGGCTGCGCAGCGTCGCTGCCATCGAGGAAGGCCAGCGGCAGAGCGCCACGGGCGCCTTCCACGCGCCAGAACTCGGCGAGTGCGCCGGCCTGCGCTGCCTGCTGCCCCTGCGGCTGCACGGATTGCTGCGCAACCGGCATGCCAAGCACCGCCGCCCGCACTGCCGACGGCGACTGGCCGCGACCGACCTGCGCCAGGAACTCGGCGGTCTGCGCCGCCACCGCACCAGCCGCTGCCGGGCGGCGTTCGAAGGTTCGGGCCACGCGCAGCCAATGCCCCTTGTAGGCCAGCGAAATCTGTACCGCGAAGCGCTCGCCCAACGGACTCGGCCCTTCCAGGCACAGCAGGCGAGGATCACGCCGCAGATCGAGCGCCACGTGCACGAAAGCCTCTTCGGCGCCGGCGACACGGCAGGCACCGTCGACAGCGGCGACCAGCGCATGACCGTCAACGCCGGCATACGCCGCCGCCGCTGCCAGCCCCTGCCCGGCGATCGCCAGCGCGCGCTCGGCCAGCACCGGCGGCGCTTGCAGTGCAGGCACTTGATCGAACCAGTCATCGGCCGCAACCAGTTCGAGCTGCCCATGCACGCGGCACAGCTTGCCGATCGCGGCCGCCGGCATGCTGGCCAGATCGACCACGCCGAGCCGCTTGCGGCCGGCGCCCAGCTTCTCCAGCAGATGCTCGGCCGTGGCGGTGCCGATATCGCCGGTGCGCACCACGTTATCGACCTGCGAGGTCTGCCTGATCCATTGCACGGTGCGGCCGGTGGTGGCGGCGACCAGCGTGGTCTCGCCCGACGGCATCAGCACCAGGAACGACTGGCTCCAGAACGGCACGTAGTGCGTCAGCGCCGACACGGCACAGGGGCGCGTGAAGTCGGCGAACGCCAGCAGCGCATCGAGCCCGCGCCGGCGGCACTCGTCGGCGACGCTGCGTGCGCGGCTTTGCAGCAGCGCCTGCGGCACTTCGGCCGGATCCCATTGCATCAATCCTCGGCGCATCGCCGCTCCTTCAGGCCGGCACCGAGAACAGCTTTCTCGGCGTGGCGGTCAGCAGTTCATAGCCGTCGTCGCGCACCACCACCGCATCGCCGAGCACCAGATAGCCGGCGTCGGGGTGATAGCCGTTCGGATGCACGATGAGCGTCATGCCGGGCGCCAGCACGGTTTCGTCTTCTTCCAGAATCGGCGGCGACGAATCGACGTACAGCCCCAGGCCATGGCCGCGCACGCGCGTGTATTCGCTGGTGGTGTATTCGCCCAGGCCGTGGCGGCGGAACACGTCGTTCTGCAAGCGCGCCAATTGGCCGCCGGTGACGCCGGGGCGCACGGCCGCCAGCCCCACTTCGAGCGCTTCGAGATGCACGTCGAACGCCGCCTGCTGCGCCTTGCTGGGCGGTCCGATCACCAGCGTGCGGCAGATCTGCGCGTAATAGCCTTCGATGCACGGCGTGAGCTCGGTGGTGACCAGCTCGCCCACCGCCAGCTGTTTGGCCCCCGGCGGATGCATCGCGCGGATGTCGACGCCGCCCGAGGCCATGATCATGAAGTTGTCGGGGCAGCCACGGCTACGAAAGAAGCGCTCCAGATCGGCGACCACTTCGTATTCCATGCGCCCGGCGCGCGCGGCGCGACAGAATTCCTCATAGCCCTCGTCGGCCAGTTGCGCCGCCCGACGCACCGCGTCGACCTCGCCGGCCAGCTTGAGCCTGAGGGCCTGGTCGAAATCGCGCGTCACGTCGACGCTGGGTCGCGCCAATGCGTCGATCAGGCCGAACGGCAACTGGCTGGCCGGCGCCACCCCGATCGGCCCGGCGCCGGCTTCGGCCTCGACGATGCGCCGCAGATCGCCGAAGAAATCGGCCAGCCACACCGCTTCGACACCGTCGGCCTGGGCGCTGGCGCGCTCGGCGTCGGCGCGGCTTTCCAGGTATAACCTGACGCGGCCGGGCTCGACCAACGCCGCGCCGTGACCCTCGAACTGGGCGAAATCGGTCACGTAGCGCAGATAGTCGCAGCGCCAGGCATTGCCGTAGACCAGCACTGCGGCAAGCTGCCGCTGCCGGCAGATGCTGACGATTCGCTCGCGCCGCGCGGCGGCAAGCTGCTTGCTCAACGGTGTCTCCTCACACTCCAGGGGGCGGAACCGGGCTCCGCAACCGGCAAAGTATGATTTGACAACACTCAAAATTCGATTGAATTTATCCGATGGGGTTATATCCAAGATTTATAACCGACATGGATCTACCGGGACTCAAACGCTTTCTGGCCGTGGTCGAAGCCGGCAGCCTGAACAAGGCGGCTGACCGGCTGAGCATTTCGCAGCCGGCGCTGACCAAGAGCATGCAGGCGCTGGAGGAGCGGCTGGGGGTGGAACTGTTCGTGCGCGACGCGCGCGGCGTGCGGCTCACCGCCTACGGTCACGCGGTGCTGAACCGCGCCCGGCTGATCGATTCGGAAATGCGGCGCATGCGCTCCGACCTGCAGGCGCTGCGCGACCTGAGCATGGGCGAAGTCAACGTCGGCGCGCCGCCTGGGCCAGGTTTTCACAGCAACATCCTGCCGGCGGCCACCAAGCGCCTGCTCGACGGCGGCCGACGCGTGTCGGTCAACTATTCGATGGGCACGCGCGAACAACTGCTGCCGGCGCTGCGGGACGGCCAGCTCGATTTCATCGTCGCCATGGTCGAAGAGAACGAAACCACTACCGACCTGATCCAGGAGCCGCTGTTCGAGGATCGCAACAGCATCATCGTCGACGCCGGGCATCCGCTGCTGGCGCGTGGCGCGCTGTCGATCGGCGATCTGGTCGAGTATCCGTGGGTCACGATGTCGGAAAGCCTGCAACTCGAAAAGGCGCTGCGCGCGGCCGTGCATGCCCAAGGATTGACGCTGGCGCACGGCATCGTGCGCAGCGATTCGGGACAGTTCGTCAAGGCGCTGCTGCATTCCAGCCAGTGCATCGGCCTGATTCGCTACGACATCTGCCGGGTCGATACGCAGCGCGGCCAGGTGACCGAAATCAGGCTGGGCGACGCGGACGAATCGGCCGGCATGGCTGGCCTCCATACGATGGGCATGGTCTATCGCCGCGAAGCCGGCCTGTCGCCGGCCAGCCTGCGGCTGATCGCCGAGATCCGCGCTGAATGCGAGGCGCTGGCCGGCCCGGCCCGGCCCAATAACCCGATTCGATAGTGCGGCCAGGCCGGCTCGACAGCGGCAGGTCGTATCATGATCGTCAGCACTCGGAGGAACCATGGCTGACGACATCGTGATCATCGATTCCGCACGTGAAGAATCCCTGAAGAAATACGCGATGCTGGGCTACGCGATGCATCTGTTCGGGCTGATTTCGCTGATCGGCTTCGTGATCGGCCTGATCCTGGCTTACATCAAGCGCAGCGACGCGGTCGGCACCATCTATGAATCGCATTTCGCGTGGCAGACGCGCTCGTTCTGGTGGTTCGTGCTGTGGTTCATTCTGCTGTTGCTGCCCACGGTGCTGACCATCGGCTTCGTGCCGTTCTTCGTCATCGCGCAGGTCTGGTTCGCCTATCGGATGATCAAGGGGTGGCTGCGCCTGAACGATCGGCGCAGCATTCCATAGCGTATCGACGCCGCGTGGCCGGGTCGGCGCAGGCCGCCGCGCCGGCGCGGCTTGGGAGGTGCCGCCATGATTTCCCAGCCCGTTCGTTTCGATCAGCGGCGCACGCCGCTTTCCCGCCGCCGTCTGCTGCTGGCCGCGAGCGCCCTGCTGCCGGCCGCCTGCGGCGTGCCGGGGCCACGGCCGCAGTTCGTCACGCCGCCGGCCGGTGAGATTCCGATCGCGCCGGTGCGCGTGGGGCAGCGCTGGCGCTATCAGGAGATCAACGTCTATAACGGCGCACGCAGCGCCGAGATCAGCGCCCAGGTGGTCGAGACCGCGCCGCAACTGCGCGTTCGGCTGACCCGCTCCGACGGCCGCGCGCAAGATGACGAGATCTACAGCGCGCCATGGAACGTGGTGCAGGAGCCGTTCTACGACATCACCCAGACCTTCGAGCAGCCGCTGCCGCTGCTGCCGCCGCAACTATCGGTGGGCGCGCAGCTTTCGCGTTCGCTGCGCTACCGCAGCACCGGCGCCAGCCGCCGGCTGTATTGGGGCGACTGGCTGTTGGCGCGCGGTTGGGAGCAATTGCGCCTGCCGGCTGGCGAATTCCTGGCGCTGCGCATCGAGCGGTTGATCAACTTCGAGCACCAGGACATCTTCCGGCAAGAACCGCGCCGCTACGACACGCTGTGGTATGCGCCCAGCGCCGGCCGCTGGGTGCAGCGCGAGTGGACCGGCGAATACTTCATGCCGGGCGGCCGGCGCCGCACGCCGATGCGCGAAGACTGGATCCGCTGGGAGCTGGTCGAGTACGCGGCTTAGCGCACGTCAGGCAGCATCAAGGGCTGGGTCTGCGTATTTTGCTAGACTCGCGCCCGTGCGCCGACTCCTCGTGATTTTTCTGCTTGCGATGCTGCCGCTCCAACTCGGTTGGTCGGCAGTGGCAACGTATTGCCAGCATGAGGAGCAGCTCGGCGCCGATCACTTCGGCCATCATGAACATCAGTGCCGAAGCGACACGAACCCAGGCAGCACCGATACCGACAAGGCATCGGGCGACA
>JAFKGG010000075.1 GCA_017307915.1 Burkholderiales bacterium
GACCGGCAACGACCTGGGCGCGATCGATCGCATCGCAGCAGAGGTCGAGCAGGTCGCCAAGGGCATTCACGGCGTGACGTCATCACTCGCGGAGCGCTTGACGGGCGGCCGCTATGTGGACGTTCAAATTGACCGCGTGGCTGCCGGTCGTTACGGCCTGAATATCGCCGATGTCCAGGCGGTCGTCGCCGGCGCTGTCGGTGGCGAAAACGTCTCGGAAACGGTCGAGGGGCTGGCCCGTTTTCCGATCAATCTGCGATACGCACGGGAGTGGCGTGATTCACCGCAACGGCTGGCCGAGTTGCCCATCTTCACGCCGATGGGTCAGCAGATCACGCTAGGGACTGTGGCGCATATCGCGATCGCTGATGGGCCGCCCATGCTCAAGAGCGAGAACGCACGCCCCTCCGGTTGGGTCTACGTCGATGTACGCGGCCGTGATCTTGCCTCGGTGGCCAACGAATTGCGCGATGCAATCGGGCAGCAGGTCAAGCTGGAGCCGGGAGTGAGCATCACCTACTCCGGGCAGTTCGAGTACATGGAGCGGGCCAATGCACGCCTGAAGGTCGTGGTGCCCGCCACCCTGTTGATCATCTTCGTTCTGCTGTACCTGACCTTCGCGCGTGTGGACGAAGCGGGCTTGATCATGGCGACCTTGCCCTTCGCGCTCACGGGGGGCATCTGGTTCCTGTACCTGTTGAGCTACAACCTGTCCATCGCCACCGGCGTGGGGTTCATCGCGCTGGCAGGTGTGGCGGCTGAGTTCGGCGTGGTGATGCTCATCTATCTGAAGCACGCCTTGGCGGAACGTTGCCCCGATGGGCGAAACCCGACGCGAGAAGAACTGCTCGATGCGATCCGGGAAGGTGCTGTGCTGCGCGTGCGGCCCAAGGCGATGACTGTCGCGGTCATCCTGGCGGGCCTGGTACCTATTGTTTGGAGCAGCGGCACGGGTTCGGAAGTCATGAGCCGCATAGCAGCTCCGATGCTCGGCGGGATGGTGACTGCACCGCTACTGTCGCTGTTCGTGATTCCGGCTGCCTACCTGCTGATGCGCAAGCCACGCTAACTTGGCGGTCCAGCAGGGCTTCACGACGAGGCCCTGCCGCACGCGAGTATCTAGCCGACCGCACAGAAATTGGGAGCATTTCCTCTTCGGCAGTGACTTCCCAATACGTTGACCCTTACAAAAAAATAATCGTCCGCTCATCAACCTGTCAGGGGTGAGCTGAAGAATGGATACGCAGTTCATGCAATCAATATCGGGGCGCTGATCCATGGAATTGCGACACCTTCGTTGCTTTGTAGCGTTGGCAGAAGAATTGCACTTCACGCGAGCCGCAGAGCGGCTGAATATCGAGCAGCCCCCGCTGTCCCGTGCCATCAAGGAACTGGAGGACGATCTGGGGGTCGTCCTTTTCGATCGAAACCGCCGCGGAACCGTCCTGACCGCAGCGGGGGCCGCTTTTCTGCAGGACGTCCGCAGACTGCTTACCGTCCTGAAGCATGCACAGGAGAACGTCAAGGCGGTCGCGGCGGGTCTGAGCGGAAGCCTGCGCATCGCCGTTTCCGACGGCGCGATCGATCCTCGGCTGTCGGTGTTCCTGGCCCGTTGCCGCGAGGAAGAGCCGGAGATCGAGATTCGCCTGTCCGAAGTGCCCTTGGCCGAGCAGTTGCGCGGGTTGCGCTCGGGCGACTTCTCGATCGGGTTCGCGCATACGGCCGAGGTGGGCGACGGCATCGTGACCGAGCCGATCTGGCACGACCCACTGATGGTTGCGGTACCGGCCCGGCATCCCTTGCTATCGCACAAGGCAGTCCCGCTGCACAAGCTCGCGAGCTACCCCTTGGTGCTGTGCGACCCGTGGATGTGCGAAGGCTACTGCCGCGAGCTTACCCGGCTGCTGCGGCCGCTGGAGCGCGAGCCGGATGTTGCCGAGCATGTGTCCTCGCTGGACATGATGCTCACGCTGGTCGGTGCGGGCTATGGTCTGGGCTTTACCACGGCGACCAGGGTTGCACTCAGCCAGCGCCCCGATGTTGTAATACGTCCCCTGGCAGTGGATTCCGCCGTCATCACGACCTATTTGCTTCGGCTCGCGAGCGAGGACTTGCCAATGTCGGTGGAGCGGTTTATCGCGCGCCTTCGCGAGCACTCTGGCGACTGAGGGAAGGTGTCGCCCATCGGCACGGTCGATCTCAGGTGTCGGTTGGATTCCGAAGATTGCTTTCCGTTGCCGCGATCAACTCGGCCGCACTGATCTTGAGCGCCATGGAAATTTTCAGTATGAGGGGAAGCGTGGGCACATGTTCACCACGCTCGATCTTGCCCATGTGCGAGCGCGAAATGCCTGCCAAGGCGGCGAACTCGTCTTGAGCGATTCGTTGAGCGACGCGAGCAGCGCGCACAGCCTGTCCGAACGCCAGTGCTGGTGCGGATTCATACGTGGAAGTGCCAGCGGGACGACCTGGCTGAATAGTGAGCTTCTGCATTGACAGAAGCGTCGAGCAATCATCGAAAAATAACCACGTTAAAGGTATAGACGTTAAAGTTCACTCTTGCTTATCATGCTGGCTCACCCTTGATCTAGTCGCTTCCGGGGGGGCTCTCATGCACAACGTCAACAGCCCATCGCCGAACTTCAGGCTTGCCATAGCGCCCGGCGTACCGTCCTCGAGGTTCTCGGCGCTGCTTGCGCTGCAGCGTGAACAAGAGCCAGAAGTCGCCATCGCCCTGAGCGAGGTTTCGGGCGAAGCGCTGATCGCAGAGCTTCGTGAAGGCCGCTACGACGCAGGAATGTCACTCCATGGTGGGGTCGGTTCTTCCCTGAACAGCCAGCCGTTGTGGAGAGAGCGCATGGCCGCCGCCATGCCGCTGCGATACCCCTTGCTCAACAGGGCCAGGCTGACGATCGACGATTTGCTCGACTACCCCGTGTTTCGCTGGCCGACGGAAGTCTGCCCCGCATTGGATCAGCGCATGTCCTCCTGCTCGCCAGGGCATCCACGTGACATTCGGGATGTCACTTCATTCGAGCTGATGGCACTGTGGGTCGCCGCCGGCTATGGGGTCGGCGTGTCCGCACAATCACGCATCGCACGTGCCCGTGCGTGGGGAATCTGCCTCCGGCCGCTGCCCGATGATCCCTGCGAAATCGTCACGCACTTGCTGTTGCCTGCTGAGCACCACACCTCCGCCGCTGAGCGCTTCATGCGCAGGGCATTGCAGGTGGCAGAGACGGACACTACCTGATTGAGGGGCATCTAAGTGGGCCGAGTCGTGCGCTCCCCGGAGAAACGCCTCCATGGCTTTGAGCAGCGGCCAGAAGACGGCAGTGGACGCTGCTATAGTGCCTAGAGGGCCGAAGTGGTACATTAAGCGGCCCTTTTTGGCTTCCCTCAGTGGGAAATTTCTTTATTAATCAGTGGGTTGCGTGCCCAACGACGTTCCCTTCACCCGCTCCACTGCAACATTCCACGAAAATCCGTGGAGATCCCAGAAGTCCTGCAAGTCGTTGTCATCAAACGGCTTTTCATTACGGCAGTGTTCCGAGGACATCCACGGGAATCCACCTGAAACCAGGATATTTCTGTCG
>JAFKGG010000076.1 GCA_017307915.1 Burkholderiales bacterium
CGGGCAGGGCCCGCGCAGCGGCGGCGGTCCGCGCGGTGCGGCGCCTGGCGGCGCCCCCAGTGGCGGCAAGCCGGGTCGCGGCGGTGGCCGTGGCGGGCGTCGCGGTGGCCGTCCCGGTGGTTCGGGCGGCGGCTCGGGTGGTGGTGGCGCGGGCGGCGGCTCGGGCGGGCGGGGTCGCGGCGAAGGCTGAATGGCTGCGGCGCATTCGCTGAGTCGTTGCGCGTATCCGCTGAGCCGCTACGGCGCATTCAGCTCCGCCGCGCCTACGCTGACAACACTTCCGCCGCGCTGGCGGCGGCCTGCGCCCACGCAGCCCGCCGCCGTTGGCGGTTGCCGCGCTTTCGAGCTATAATAGTTTTGATAACAGATCGCTGTTTTTTGTCTAGGCCATCAAGGGCCTTCCGGTAGACGTCATCCGGAAGCGCCTGGGTCCAGACAAGGCAGCGTGCTCAAGAAATGGGCTCTCGGGAGGCCCATTTTTTTTTACTGGTACGCAACGAATGTTTCCGGCGGAGGTTCGCGAGTGTCCGCACAGATGACGTCGGTCCAGGCGATCATCGAACGCACCCTGGCCGGCATGGGTTACGAACTGGTCGATCTTGAGTGGGCGCAAAACGGCCTGCTGCGCGTTTATATCGATGCACCGGCCGGCATTACGCTGGAAGACTGCGAGGCGGTCAGCCGGCAGCTGTCGCATCTGCTGACAGTGGAAGACGTTGACTATGCGCGGCTCGAAGTGTCATCGCCGGGGCTTGATCGGCCGTTGAAGAAAGCAGCCGATTTCGTGCGATTTACCGGTGCCGAAGTGGCGATCAAGCTGCGCCGCCCGTTCGAGGGGCGGCGCAATTTCGAAGGTGTACTGACGATCGAGCCCGACGAACGTTTCGGGCTCGAACTGATTGAAAGGCCTCCCGTGCCGGCGCCCGGCAAGGGCGGCAAGGGGACCAAGGGCGGGGCCGGCGCCAAGCGCGCGGCACCGAAGGTCAAGACAACCGCGGCAGCGGCGGCCGAAGCGCCACCGACCCGTAAGCTGGTTTTTTCGCTCGATGAGATCGAGCGGGCTCGGCTGGTGCCGATGCTGAAGTTCTAGGAGGCCGAGGATGAGCCGCGAGGTATTGTTGCTGGTCGATGCGTTGGCACGGGAAAAGAACGTGCCGCGCGAGGTGGTGTTCACTGCGCTGGAAAGCGCACTGGCATCCGCCACCAAAAAGCGCTTCAAGGAAGACGCTGACGCACGCGTGTCGATCGATCGCATGAGCGGCGACTACGAGGCGTTCCGCCGCTGGCAGGTCGTGCCTGACGGCGAACTCGAAGACCACGACCTGCAGATCATTCTGTCGGAAGCGCGCAAGCAGATTGCCGACATCCAGGTCGGCGACTACATCGAGGAAGAGCTCGAGCCGGTCGAGCTGGGCCGCATCGGCGCCATGGCCGCCAAGCAGGTCATCCTGCAGAAGATCCGCGACGCCGAACGCGAGCAGATCATCACCGACTTCCTGGCGCGCGGCGAAGAGATCCTGTCGGGCACCATCAAGCGGATGGACCGCGAAGGCGCGATCGTCGAATCGGGCAAGGTCGAGGCAAGGCTGCCGCGCGACCAGATGATCCCGAAGGAAAACCTGCGCGTGGGCGACCGCGTGCGCGCCTACGTGGCCAAGATCAACCGTGAGGGCCGCGGCCCGCAGTTGTTCCTGTCGCGCACCGCGCCCGAGTTCATCAAGCATCTGTTCGCCAACGAAGTGCCCGAGATCGAGCAGGGCCTGCTCGAGATCAAGGCCGCCGCGCGCGATGCCGGTGTGCGTGCCAAGATCGCCGTGCACTCGAATGACCGCCGCGTGGATCCGATCGGCACCTGCGTCGGCGTGCGCGGCTCGCGCGTGCAGGCCGTCACCGGCGAGCTGGCCGGCGAGCGCGTCGACATCGTGCTGTGGTCCGAAGACCCGGCGCAGTTCGTGATCGGCGCGCTGGCGCCGGCCAACGTCTCGTCGATCGTGGTCGACGAAGACAAGCACAGCATGGACGTGGTGGTCGACGAAGACAATCTGGCGCTGGCGATCGGCACCAACGGCCGCAACGTGCGGCTGGCCTCCGAGCTCACCGGCTGGCAGATCAACATCATGAGCGCCGAAGAGTCGCAGGCCAAGACCGAAAGCGAGCGCGTCAACGTGCGCCAGCTGTTCATGGCCAAGCTCGACGTCGACGAGGAAGTGGCCGACATCCTGATCGACGAAGGCTTCACTACCGTCGAGGAAGTGGCCTACGTGCCGATCAACGAGATGCTCGAGATCCAGGGCTTCGACGAAGAAACCGTCAACGAGCTGCGCAATCGCGCGCGCAACGTGCTGCTGACCGAGGCGATCGCCACGGAAGAAAAGATCGGCACCACGGCCGACGATCTGCTGTCGCTCGAAGGCATGGATCGCGAGCTGGCCGCCAGACTGGCCGATGCCGGCGTGCACACGCGCGACGAGCTGGCTGAACTGGCAGTCGATGAGCTGGTCGATGCCACCGATATCGATGCCGAGCGCGCCAAGGATCTGATCATGAAGGCGCGTGCGCACTGGTTCGATGAACCCGAGCAGGAGCAGGCTCGGGCGTAAGGGGTCGGCGCGATCCCACAGGCGGGGGCCGCGTGGCGGCTCCGTGCGCCGCCCCAGAGGTGGCGCAATTTGTGAAGCGGTTCGGAAGGAAATTGAATGGCGAGTACGAACGTGGCGAAGTTTGCGGCCGAGCTGAAGATGCCGGCGGACGCGTTGCTCGAGCAACTGAGGGCGGCCGGCGTCAGCAAGCGCTCGCCCGACGATGAGCTCACCGAGTCCGACAAGGAGCAGCTATTGGTCGCACTGCGCCGCGCGCACGGTGCCGATGACGCCACCAAACGCAAGATCACGCTGACCCGCAAGCAGACCTCGGAGATCAAGCAGGCCGATGCCACCGGCAAGGCGCGCACGATCCAGGTCGAAGTGCGCAAGAAGCGCGTGTTCGTCAAGCGTGAAGCCGGCGACGGCTTGGTTGCCGAGCAGGCGGTGGTCGAACCGGTCATCGAAGTGCCGGTCGAACCGCCGGCGCCCGCAGTGCCGGTCGTCGACGAAGAAGAACGCCTGCAGCGCGAGCTCGAGGAGCAGCGTCAGCGCGAGCTGCTCGAGCGCCAGGCGGCCGAGCTGCGCGAGAAGCAGGAACGCCTCGAACGCGAACGCGAACGCGAAGCGCAGGCCGCTGCCGAGGCGCAGCGCCGCGAGGAAGAAGCACGCCGCGAGGCCGAACGCGCGGCGGCGATGGATGCTGCCTCGCAGGTCGCCGAGCGCGAAGCCGCCGAAGCCGAGGCCAAGGCCGCCAACGAGGCCGCCCGCAAGGCTGCTGCCGAGGCCGAGGAACAGGTCAAGGCGCGCCGTGCCGTCGAGGCCGAGGTGGCCGAGATCAATCGGTTGATGAGTCTGCAACGCCGGCCGCAGCCCAAGGCACCGCCCGCGCCGCCGCCGGCCCCGCCGCAGCGTGCGCAAGCCGCGCAGCCGGCTGCTCAAGGGCAAGGCCAGCAGGCACCTGGACAGGGTGCGCCCGGCAAGGGCGTCTCCGGCACGCTGCATCGCGC
>JAFKGG010000431.1 GCA_017307915.1 Burkholderiales bacterium
GCCGGCGGCAGCCTGCAAGGCTTCGGCGGCCAGGTGGTTGGCCGTACCCACGCCCGAGGTGGCGTAGGCCAGCTTGCCCGGATTTGCCTTGGCATAAGCAACCAGGCCCTTGACGTCGTCGAACGGCGCCGACGGATGCGCGACGATGGCGCCCTTGGCGATGCCCACCAGCGTGATCGGCGTGAAATCGGTATTCACGTCATAGGGCAGCTTCGGATACAGCGCCGGCGAGATCGCCAGGCTGCTGACCGCCGACAGCGCCAGCGTATAACCGTCGGCCGGCGCCTTGGCCACCATGTCGGTGCCCAGGTTGCCGCCGGCGCCCGGCCGCTTGTCGATCACCACCGTCTGCTTCAACTGCTCGCCGAGCAGCTTGCCGACCACCCGGCCCATGACGTCGGTGGGGCCGCCCGGCGCGAACGGCACGATCAGCTTGATCGGCCGCGACGGATAGGCATCAGCGGCCAGCACGCCGCCGGCAGCACCGGCCAGCGTCAGGCCGGCAGCCGCCAGCAGGGATTTGAGGAGGATGCGTTTATTGTTCATATCGAGTCTGCCTTTTCGTTGATCTTGGAGAAAGGCGATGCGCTCAAACGAAGCGCATCGACACGGTGCCCAGATCCTGGAAACGCACCGCGATGTGATCACCGGCCGCCACCGCGATCGCCTCGGTGACGCCGCCGGTCATGATGAAAGTACCGGCCGGAATTTCCTGCCCGCGCTGCCCCAGGTGATTGGCCAGCATCGCCACCGCGGTGAGCGGATGGCCGAGCACGGCCGCCCCGGCAGCCATCGCCACGATCTCGCCGTTCTTTTCGAGCACCACGCCAAGCGTGCGCAGATCCAACGCGTCGACGCTGCGCATGCGCGAACCGACCACGAAACGCGACGCCGACGTGTTGTCGGCGATCACGCTTTTCAGGTCGAACTTGAAATCGCGATAGCGGCTATCGATGATTTCAACTGCCGGCACGACGAAATCAGTGGCGGCCAGCACCGCGCCCACGTGGCACCCCGGTCCGCGCAGCGGCGCCTTGGTGACGATGCAGATCTCGGCTTCCACCTTGGGGTGGATCAGCTCGGACGTGCGGATCTCGCCGCCGTCGGGCCGGCTCATGTAGTCGCTGACGAAGCCGAACACCGGTACGTCGACGCCCATCTGCTTCATCTTGGCGAACGACGTGAGCCCGGCCTTCAGACCCGCCGTGCGGTGGCCGCGCGCTTCCTTGCGTCGACGCAGTTCATCCTGGATCGCATAGGCGTCGTCCCAATCCATCTGCGGATGGTCGTCGGTGATCTTGGTGACGTCGCGCGCGTTCAGTTCGGCCGCTTCCAGATGTTCGGCCAGGGCGGCGATGGTTTTCTGATCGAGTTGCATGGCTATGTCGCCCGGAAATTCAAATGAAACGCACGCCGGCGCTGCCCAGCCCGCCGACGCTGCAATGCAGGCTGTCGCCCGCCACCACCGGCACCAGCGGCGACTGCGAGCCCGACAGGATCACCTCGCCCGCTTTCAGCGCGATGCCCAGGCGGCCCAGCGTATTGGCCAGCCAGGCCACCGCATTGACCGGCGAACCCTGCACCGACGCGCCGGTCGAGGTGCTGATCACTTCGCCGTTCTTTTCCAGCACCATGCCGGCCAGCGCCAGATCCAGATCGCGCGGGTGGCGCCGCGTGCCGCCCAGCACCAGCAGGCCGCACGAGGCGTTGTCGGCCACCGTGTCCTGGATGCGGATCTTCCAGTCGCGGATGCGCGAATCGACGATCTCGAAGCACGGCATCACGAACGCGGTGGCGCGCAACACGTCGGCCGCGGTGACGCCGGGCCCGTGCAGATCGCGCTCGAGCACGAAAGCGACTTCGGCTTCGGCCTTGGGCGCGATCAGCGAATCGGCGCGGATCGCCTCGCCTTCGTTGGCCACCATGCCCGACAGCAGATGGCCGAAATCGGGTTGGTCGACGCCCAGCATCTGCATCACCACCTGGCTGGTGACGCCGATCTTCTTGCCGATCACCGTCTCGCCGGCATCGAGCCGATGCTGGATCATCCGCAACTGGATGCGATAGGCATCGTCGATCGTGATGCCCGGCTCGCGCTCGGTGAGCGGCGCCACCGGCGTGCGGCCGGCCCAGGCCTGGTGCAGCTCGTCGCCGTAGCGGCGGATCGTGTCTTCGTTCATCTTGGTCTGCATCACAGCTTGATCATCACGTTGCGCAGCTCGGTGTAGAACTCCAGCGAGTGCACGCCGCCTTCGCGGCCGATACCCGATGCCTTGGAGCCGCCGAACGCGGTGCGCAGGTCGCGCAGGAACCAGCTATTGATCCAGCACAGGCCGACCTGGACCTCGCGGCCCATGCGGTGCGCGGTGGCCAGGTCGCGCGTCCACACCGTGGTGGCCAGGCCGTAGCGCGTGTCATTGGCCAGCGCGATCGCCTCGTCGATGGTGTCGAACGGCGCGATGTGGCAGCACGGCCCGAAAATCTCTTCGCGCACCACGGCCGAACTTTCGGGCAGGCCGGTCCAGATCGTCGGCTGCACCCAATGGCCGTCGGCCAGCGCCTCGGGCATCTTCGGCACGCCGCCGCCGGCGACCACCGTCGCGCCGTCGGCACGTGCGCGCTCGTAGTACGACAGCACCTTGCTCTTGTGCTCGGCCGAGATCAGCGGCCCCAGTCCCACGCCAGGCTCGTTGGAAGGCCCGAGCTTGAGCGCATGCACCTTTTCCTTCAGCGCCGCGACGAACTTCTCGAAGATCGGCCGTTGCACGTAGACGCGCTCGGTGCCCAGGCAGACCTGCCCGCAGTTCTCGAAGGCGCTGCGCATGATGCCGGCCACCGCCTTGTCGAAATCGGCGTCGGCGAACACGATGCCGGCGTTCTTGCCGCCCAGCTCGAAGCTGACCGGGCGCACGCCCTTGGCGGCGGCGGCCATGATCGCCTCGCCGGTGCGCGTTTCGCCGGTGAAGGTGATGCCATCGACGTCGGGGTGGCGCGTCAGGAACTCGCCGGCCGAGCCCGGGCCGAAGCCATGGATCACGTTGTACACGCCGTCGGGGATGCCGACCGTCTTCATCACCTCGCCCAGCAGCGTCGCGGTGGCCGGCGTTTCCTCCGAGGGCTTGACCACCACCGTGTTGCCGCAGGCCAGCGCCGGGCCGACCTTCCAGGTCATCAGCAGCAGCGGCAGGTTCCACGGGCAGATCACGCCGACCACGCCGATCGGCGAGCGCACCGCGTAGCTCAGCGCCATGCCGCCGTCGGGCGTGGGCATCTCGAAGCTTTCAGTGGGCACGTTCTTGATGATGTCGGCGAACACCTTGAAGTTGGCCGCACCGCGCGGGATATCGACGTGCGAAGCCAGTGCATGCGGCTTGCCGGTATCGGCCATCTCGGCTTCGAGGAAGTCGTCGAAGCGGCGGTTGATCTCGTCGGCCACCGCGTAGAGCAGCTCGACGCGGCGGTTGATGTTCATGCGGCCCCACTCGCCCTTGAGCGCGGCGCGCGCCGCGGCCACGGCGGCATCGACCTCGGCCGTGCCGGCCTCATGCACCAGCCCGATGACGCGGTTGTCGACCGGCGCGCGATTCTCGAAAGTCTTGCCGGTTGCGACGTATTGGCCGTTGATGAAATTCAGGAACTGTTTCATGTCGATTGCCTGCCTTGGTTCGAGGATTGCCGGCCGCGACGATAAGGAATCGGGGCCGATACTGTCCAATACTTAAAATTCGGGTTTCAATACCCATTCGGTATCAAGCTTACGGAGGACGGATCCGATGGACCTGCGCCAGATGCGCTATTTCCTGGCAGTGGCCGAGGAGCGCAATTTCAACCGCGCCGCCGAGCGGCTGCACATCGCGCAGCCGCCCTTGACGCGGCAGATCCGCGCGCTCGAAGACGAGTTGGACACCCTGCTGTTCGTGCGCACACCCAAGGGGGTGGAGCTGACCGAAGCCGGCGCGGCGCTGCTCGACGAGGTGCCGAACCTGCTGTCGCTGGCGCAGCGCGCCCGCGAGCGCACGCAGTTGGCCGGCCAGGGCCGCACCGGACGGCTGGACGTCGGCATCTTCGGCTCGGGTGTACTCGACGTGATTCCGCGCATCCTGGCGCGCTTTCACGCCGAGCGGCCCGACGTGCGCATCGTGCTGCACAACCAGACCAAGGCCGAGCAACTGGAGGCGCTGCGCGAGCGCCGCATCGCGGTCGGCTTCAACCGGCTGGTGCCGCCCGACAGCGACGTGCAGGTGGAAACGGTGCTGCGCGAGCGCATGGTGGTGGCGCTGCCGGCGCACCACCCGCTGGCGGCGCGCAAGCGGCTGGCGCTGCACGATCTGGACGAGCAGCCGATGATCCTGTATCCGAACCTGCCGCTGCCCGGGCTGGCGCAGCGCGTGATGCAGGCCTTCGAGCGCGACGGCCTGCGGCTGCGCGTCGAGCAGGAAGTGGAAGACGTGTTGACCAGCATCGCGCTGGTGGCCGGCGGCTTCGGCCTGTCGGTGACCACCGAATCGGCCACCAGCCTGCGGCTGCCGGGCGTGGTCTACCGGCCGCTGGATTGCCCGGCGCTGCGCGACATCGAGCTGGCCTGCCTGTACCGGCGCGGCGACCCTTCGCCGGTACTGGCGGCCTTTGTCGACGTCGTGCGCGCCTTTGCCCGGCAGCGCGCCCGATCCCGAGCCGAAACTCAGGTGTAGACCTCGGTGAACGAGGGCACCGCCTCGCCGGTGTGATAGAAGATGCCGTTCCACAGCTTGTCTTCCGTCCAGGTGGTCACGGGCCGGTCGGGCTGCGCCAGATATCCCAGCCCGGCAAAGGTCTCGTTGCGGTTGCCGCTGGGGTCGAAGAAATAAATCGTCTCGCCCCGCGTGATGCCGTGCCGCGTCGGCGCCACGTCGATGCGCACCTTGTTCTTGGCCATCACGTCGGCTGCCTTCAGCACATCGTGCCACGAGTCCAGGAAGAACGAGATGTGATGCAGCCCGCTGCGCGGCCCGCCCACGAACGCAATGTCGTGCGGCGTGGTCGTTCTCGACATCCACGTCGCCGCCTGCATCGCCCCGCCCGGCCCCACCGTCACCTGCTCGGTCAGGAAGAAATCCAGGCACTCCTTCATGAAGCGCGTATTGTCGGCCACCGTGTTCACGCCCCGCCCCGGATCCATCTCGCACATCAGCAGCGCGTGATCGAGCCAGTGCGCCCCGGCGCCCTTGATGTCGTCGGGCCACGGATCGGGGTTCACCGTGCCCACGCCGGTGCCCACGTACTCTTTCATCGCGTACAGCCGCATCTCGTGGCCGCTGGGCAGATTGAACTGCAGCATGCGCCCGGTCGCCGGCAGGCTGCCCTCGGGCAGCATCGCCGTGCGCACGCCCCAGGCCTCGATGCGCTCGCGCAGCGTATCCAGGTCGGCATCGTGCTCGACCTTGAACGCCAGGTGGTTGATGCCGGCCTGCTCCGACGGCGTGAGCACCAGCGAGTATTTGTCCCATTCATCCCAGCACTTCAGGTATACGTGGCCGGCCTTGTCCTGCATCACGGTGGACAGCCCCAGCACTCTCTCGTAGTGCTGCACGGCGGCGGCCATGTCCATCACCTTGATGCTCGCGTGGCCGATGCGCATTACGCCCATGTCATGTCTCCTTGGTCGGGGTCGAGGCAAAAGGCGCGGACACGGTCGTGCCCGCGCGGGAAAAGGGTTTGGCCAGGCGGGCGCAGACTTGCAGCTGCACGGCGCTGGCCGGCGCGGCGCGGCAGGCCAGCGTGTAGCCCTGGGCTTCTTCGTCGAGGCTGACGTGCGCGCGGCTGATCGGGCCGAGCCGGCGCACCGTGCCGCTGAGCACGCGCACCTTGCACACGCCGCAGCCGCCGTTCACGCAGCCCACCGGGATGCCCTTGCGGCCCAGCCGCAGCATGCCGCGCAGCAGGCTCTCGTCAGGCGAGCACGGGTAGCACTCGCCGGTCTGCGTGACGCTGACTGCCAGTTTCGGACGACTGTCGAACATCGATGCGCGCCTCACAATCGCTTGAACAGCGGGCTGCGCACGCCCTGCGCATCAGCCGCCGATAGAAACTTCTCGGTATAGATGTCGCGCTCGAACAGGCGCCCCTGCATCAGCGCCGCGATGCAGGCTTCGACCATCGGCGGCGGCCCGCACAGATAGGCCTTTCGGCCGGCAAAGTCGCCGCCGCATTGCGTGCGCGCCGCCTCGTGCACGAAGCCGCGCGCGCCATCCCAGGCGCTGTCTTCGGGTTCATGCGACAGCGCCGGCAGATAGTGGAAGTTGTCGTGTTCGCGCGCCAGCGCGCGGAACTCGTCGTCGTAATACAACTCATCGCGCGTGCGCTGGCCGTAGACCAGCGTGATCGGCTCGGCGCAGCCTTGCGCCAGCAGATCGAGAATCATCGAACGCGGGCTCGACAGGCCTGAACCGCCAGCCATGAACAGCATCGGCGCGCGCGCCGAGCGGCGTACGAAGAAGCGACCGTAGGGGCCCAACAGGCGCAGGCCCTCGCCTTCTTTCAGCGCCTCATGCAGCCAGGCCGTACCGGCGCCGCCGGGCACGCGACGCACGTTCAGCTCGATGCAATCCGCGCTGCCCTGCGCATCAGGCGGATTGGCGATCGAGAATGCGCGCGCCTGCGCCACGCCGGGAATCCGCAATTGCACGTATTGCCCGGCCTGGAAACGGATCGGCGCATCGAGCCGCAGATGCAGCGCCTTGATGGTCGGCGTCAGCGTCTCGATGCGTTCGACCCGTGCCTGAAAATCGCGCACCGGAATCAGCTGCGCATCAGGGTCTTCGTCGATCTCCGCTTCGATCGTGGTGTCGGCCAGCAAAGTCGCGCAACAGGCCAGCGTCTTGCCTTCGTCGCGCTCGACGTCCATCAGCGCGAACGGATTGGCCGCGCCATGATCGACCTCGCCGTCGCAGACCTGTACCTTGCAGGTGCCGCACAGCCCGTGGCCACAGGCGTGCGGCAGATAGATGCCCTGGCGCAGCGCGGCGTCGAGCAAGGTCTGGCCGTCGTCGACGTCGATGGTCGCGCCCAGCGGTTCGATCGTCAGTCGATAGCTCATGCCCGCCGCCCCCGCGCTACGAATGCGATCCCGCGATGCCGGCCAGGCCCGGCGTGCGAAAGCGGATCGCATCTTTGTGGCGCAGGCCGTTGTCGGCCAGGCTTTTGGCCAGATCAGGCGTCCATGGCCGACCCGACTTGAGCCACTGCGCCTGCGACCAATCGATGCGCTCGAAATCGGGATGATCGCCGAACGCGCCGGGCAGCACCTGCTCGATCAGCGCGCCGAACGGCATGTCGGGCGGCAAAGGCAGGCAGAACGGTGCGCAGAACATCAGGTGATCTTCCCAACCGATGTACAGCAGCGGCGCGGGAAAATTCTCGCGCACGTCCTTGGCCGGAAAATCATAGGATTGCACGGCAGCCACGCTCATGACGATGCTCCTTGCCCGGCAGCGCCCGGCAGCGGCTCGCCGCGCCAGGCGGCGAAGTTTTTCTGGTCTTCCGATCCCTCGAAATCGAAGTTGTCGCGCCCCACGTTCAGACCATACCAGTCGAGCACGGCCAGCAGCGGGTCGAAGCCGGGTTGCGTGGGGTCGAC
Organism: Burkholderiales bacterium; assembly: GCA_017307915.1. Taxonomy (GTDB): domain Bacteria; phylum Pseudomonadota; class Gammaproteobacteria; order Burkholderiales; family Burkholderiaceae_E; genus Zeimonas. The sequence goes on from JAFKGG010000431.1 coordinate 7,616, forward strand.
GTCGGATTTGAAGCAATGCCCTTGATAGATCTGGTGCACCGGCAGCCACGACTGCGCGTATTTCTCGGGCTCGTCGTCGAAGATGCGTTTGCAGCCGTCGCTGCAGAAGTGGTATTTGTCGCCGCGCCAGTCGGATTCGCGATAGCAGATCTTGGTCGCATCGCCGGGCTCGGTGAACAGCATTGGAATCTGGCAGGTGGTGCACAACATCGGCAGCGTCTTGTTGTAGAAGCGCTTGCCCGCCTGCTGGCGCTCGCGGTAATACAGCAAGCGCGGCCGATAAAGGCGGTCGAAGCTGTCGGGGTATTTTTTCGACAGCCAGTCCAGCTCGTCGTCGTTGGGCACCCAGGTGTGGAACGGCGCCGCCGCGGCATAGTTGTAGAACGTGTTCCAGGCCTGGTGGCTGATGTGATCCTTGCCCTCGCAGGCCTCGCGCCAGCCCAGCGGCTCGCGGATGCCATAGCGCGCCAGATCCTTGAACAGCGCGCCGCCGTTCTGCTCGGCGTACATCTCCCAGGCTTCTTTCCAGCTCATCACGCGCTTGGGCAGCATGTAGTCCTGCATCATCGCCACCAACGTCAGCACGCGATAGCCGCGCCAGAACCACTTGTCGATCCAGCGCTGAACGATCGGCACGTTGGCCGCGTCCTGTTCGAGCATGAACTTGATGCACTCGATGCCCAGCGTCATGTGCCTGGATTCATCGGACTGCGCCGAGAAACCGAAGGTCACGGTCGAGATGTCGCCATTGTGCGCCGCGCCCGACATGAAGGGGACGAACAGCAGGTTCGTCAGCACGTATTCGAAGGAAAAACTGACCGCGGTCAAGAACTCGAACGGCCCGGCCGTCAGCGCGTCTTCGAAGAATGATTTCGGCACCGACAGATACCAGACGCGATCGAACCAGTGGCTCGAGTTGTGCATGCCGTTGAAATACTTGTTGTAGTGGCTGATCGCATGCGTTTCGGTCTGGAAGTGCCGCAGCTCGTCGATCGACTGCATCTGCGCGGCCACCCGCGCCCCCACGCCGGTGAAGTGCCGACCGACGTGCGCGAAGCCGCGGTGCGCGTAATACTCCAGCGGCGTCACACCCTGGATGAACAGCTTCAGCGCATTCACGTAGCGCGCGTCGGCTACGCTCAACTGGCCGTTGTTCTGCGCGAAGGCCTCGATGACGGCGTACAGTTTCTTCTCTTTCTCGCCCTGGTATTTCCAGTAGGCGTCCATCGTCAGGCGAAACGGGTCTTCCCATTTATCCCAGTCGTGGATCTTGATGCCTTCGTAGCGATCGTAGGGGAACACCTTGTCCATCGGCTGGTAGGTGGTCTCCCAGCCCAGGCCGCGCGTCATCGCGGCATAGCGTTCCTTCAGGCCCAGTTTCTTGCGGGCAACGCGGGTATCCATGTTCTCGGTCTCCTCGCTTGGCAATCAGTGCTTCCAGCTCAGCGTGAACTGGTCGTCGTCTTCATCGATGTGACCCGACAGCGTGACCAGGTTCACGTGCAGTTGCTGCAGGTCATAGGGGCGGCCGGTCTGCTCTTCGATCGTCGCGCGACGGATCGTCAGGCTGCCTGGTGCGTCGATCTTGACCAGACCGGGTGAGTGCACGGCCTGCGCGGCCGGGTTGTCGGCGAGGATGGCCTCGATCAGCGGGCGCGACTCCTCGTTGGCCTGGAAGGCGATGAACACGTTCGATACGGTGGCGGTCATGGCGTCGAATCTCTCGGTGAGGGTTCGGTTCAGGGTCGGCAGCCGGCCTTGGCGGCACGCGCATCGAGCGCTTCGCGCACCGCGCTCAGGGCCGCTGCGCCATGCGCGCCGAGCGCCAGTTCGGCCACCGGTGCCAATGCAGCCTGCGCCCGCTCGACGTAGCGTGCGTACCAGTCGCCGATCAAGCCGCGATTGGCCTCGGATTCGGCGCAGGCCACCTTGACCACGGCATCGATCCAGCGCGCGCTTTCGTCGTGCCATTCGGGCATGAAGGCGGTGAGCATCGCCACGCCGGTGCCGCCGCGCAAGGCCAGATGCTCGTCGACGAAATGCGTATAGATGAGCGGGTACAGCAGCCCGTCCAACGCCAGGTTCTGCGCGACGAACAGCTCGAACGGGTCTTGCACCACCAGCGTGTCTTCGACGTAGCGGCGCAAGGCTTGCCACGACGGCTTGCCGACCCAGTCGTTGCGGCCGGCCTCGAGCGCGCCGGGCTCTTCCAGCGTCAGCCCCAAGCGCGTCAGGTACTGCGCCACGCCCAGGTGATCCATCGCATGAAACATCGCCGGCGCGGTGAACGCCGTGCCGTAGCCGCGAGAACAGATACTGCAATTGTTCATGTTGCCGCCCCAGGCGACGTGGCGCAGCGGCATCAGCACCTCGCATGCGGCGGCTCGCAGCGCATCGGACATCTTGTCGACCAGCCCGCGCGATTCGACGAACTGGTAGTTGGCCTCCATCGCTTCCTGCTGGCGAGCGCGCGTCATCGTCCAGGTGGCGTAGTAATACTGACGCGGGTCACGCAGCGCATACCAGTCGGCCATCTGCACCGCACTGCGGCCGGTGTCGAACAGGTCGAACCGGGGTTCCCAGGTGGGCCGATAGTGGAAGTTGACGGTGGGCTGCGCGCCCAATGTCGCTTCCAGATAACGCGAAGCCGGCTTGTCGCCGGTATAGGCGGCCACGCGGCCGAAGGTTTGGCGCAGCGGCTGGATTTCGCGCGCCTGCAGATCGATGCTCATTGCGGCTTGTCTCCTTGTCGTGAGGTGTCGTCCTCGTCGGGCAACATGTGCACGGCGTGTGCTTGGCAGAACGCATCGAAGTCGCGCACCGGCAGCAACAGCTCGACCGACAGCTCGGGCCAGCCGACCGAGAACGCGAATTCGACGAAGCCGTCATCGCGGCGCGCCAGCACGCGTACGAAGCGCTGCGACAGATCACAGACCGGCATGGCCGCCGTGCCGCGACGAGGCTCGTGCAGCGAATCGCGAGCGGGGAACTGCTGGACGGGATGAGCGCTGGCGCGCATGCTGCGTGTCTCCAAAACGGCTCTTTGTCGTTGCCGCGGACCTTGGATGCACGCCGCGTGCCAGTTGCGCCGGCCTGACTCGAATATCGATAAATCCCGGGGTTAATCCCTAGTAAATCGATGCGCGCGGGCGACGCCGGCGGGCACCGGATGCCATCGAATGAGCGACTCGCGGCAGCCGTCAGCCGTTTTAGTGCAAAGCAGCATGATGATTTGATGAAGCGAGAGGATGGCGGTGCATGAAATGATCAATCGGCCCGCGCCACCGAGACGGTTCGGGTTACCGCCTACTCATCATTTATCGATAGTTTGGTCGATACTATGACGATGCTCGAGCCGTCCAACTCCCCGCTGCCGCCCTTGCCTTCCGATGCCGATCTGCGCCGGCTGTTGCACTTCTCGACCGTCGACGGCCGCATCTGGCTGTCGGGCCAGCGCATGCTGCTGGTTCACACCGCGGCCCTGCAGGCCTTGCGCCGCGAACTGATGAGCAGCCTGGGTCCGGCCCATACACGGCGCCTGCTGATGCGCGCCGGCTATGCGTCGGGCGAGCGCGATGCACTGCTGGCGCGGCAGGTACGCGGCGACGCTTCGGTGTTCGAAGCATTTGCCGTGGGCCCGCAACTGCACATGCTGGAAGGCGCGGTGCAGGTCACGCCGCGCATCTTCGAATTCGACCAAGCGGCTGATCACTACCTCGGCATCTATCAGTGGGACAACAGCTGGGAAGCCGAGGCGCACCAGCGCGATTTCGGCCCGCAGGATTCTCCGGTGTGCTGGATGCTGCTCGGCTATGCCTCGGGCTATACCAGCGCGTTCTTTCGCCGGCCGGCGCTATACAAGGAAGTGCGCTGTACCGCCTGCGGCGATGCGCACTGTCTGATCGAGGGCCGCTTCGCGCACGAGTGGCCCGATGGCGACGCGCTGGCCCGCGACTACGACCCCGATTCGATGCTGGTACGGCTCGACGAACTGCAATCGCAAGTCGAGGCCTTGCGTACACAATTGCAACCGGCCGACGACGAGGGCCCGCTGCTGGGCAGTTCGCGCAGCTTTCGGGAAGTGGTTGAACTGTTGCGCAAGGCCGCACCCACGCAGGTAACGGTACTGCTGACCGGCGAAACCGGCGTCGGCAAGGAACGCTTCGCGCGCGCCCTGCATGCGATGGGGCCGCGCGCCGACAAACCATTCGTCGCGGTGAACTGCGCGGCGCTGCCGGCCGAGCTGATCGAAAGCGAATTGTTCGGCACCGAGAAAGGCGCCTATACCGGCGCCACCGCAGCGCGGCCCGGGCGCTTCGAACGCGCGCACGGCGGCACGCTGCTGCTCGACGAACTGGGCGAGTTGCCCTTGCCGGCGCAGGCCAAGCTGCTGCGCGTGTTACAGCGCGGCGAGGTGGAGCGGCTCGGCGGCAGCCAGGCACGCAAGGTCGACGTGCGAATCGTGGCTGCAACCAACATCGATCTGGAACGCGCGGTGGCTGAGGGCCGCTTTCGGCGCGACCTGCTGTACCGGCTGAACGTCTATCCGATACACATTCCGCCGCTGCGCGAGCGCGCCGACGACATCGAAGCGCTGGCCATGCACCTGCTGCATCGCTATGCGGCCGTGCACGGCAAGCGCGTAGCCGGCTTCACCGATCGTGCGATGAGCGCGATGCGCGGCCACGCCTGGCCCGGCAACGTACGCGAGCTGGAGAATCTGATCGAGCGTGGCGTGATCCTGGCGGCGCAAGGCGGTTTGGTCGATGCGCCGATGCTGTTCCCGCAGATCGGCAGCAGCGCGGCGATGACGCTCAACGCCGACGGCGATCTGGAAAACAGCGCGAGCGGCGAAGCAGGCCGGGATGACGCGACGGACGGCGCTGCCTGCGGCGCGATGCTCTACGACACCGTGCAGGCCAGCGGGCTGACGCTGGATGCGCTGGAAGACACGCTGATCCGCGAAGCGGTAACGCGCGCCGGCGGCAACCTGGCGGCGGCGGCACGCTCGCTGGGGCTGACGCGGCCGCAACTCAGCTATCGCTTGTCGCGCTTGAACGAGCGCGTTCAGCAAGGAACGGCCGGCGACAAGGGCGCTGACAACGGCGCCGTCCAGAGCTGACGCGGCGATGGCCAAACGCTCGTTTCTGCCGCAATTGGCGCGGCGTGCCAGTGACCCGCCCGACGGCGGCGCCGGCGCTTCGCGCACGCTGATCGAACAGACCTACACGATGCTACGCGACGCGATCGTCGAAGGCCGGCTGGTGCCCGGCAGCAAGCTGGGCATCGAGCACCTGCGCACGCGCTATGCCGTGGGCGCCGGCACCGTACGCGAGGCATTGACCCGGCTGGTCAGCGACGCGCTGGTCATCGCCGAAGGGCAGCGCGGCTTTCGCGTGGCGCCGATCGCGATCGAAGATCTCGAAGACGTCACCCGGCTGCGCGTGCACATCGAAACCGAGGCACTGCGCCAGTCGATCCGCCATGGCGACACGCACTGGCGCACCGCACTGACCGCCGCCTATGAAGCATTGGCCGCCGAAGAACAGCCGATCATGCCGGCGCGCCGTCGCCAGTGGGAAGCGCTGAATCAGCGTTTTCATGAAGCGCTGCTGTCGGGCCAGGCATCGGCCTGGACGCTTAAAGTGCTGCGCTTGCTGTCTCGGCACGGCGAACGCTATCGCTGCTATGCGATCGGCCTGCCGGGCAGCGAACGCGACGTGCACGCCGAACATACCGAGATCTTCGAGCTGGCACTGGCTGGCCGCGAGGCACGCGCAGCGCTGGCGCTGGAAGCCCACATCCGGGCCACGCCCGATCTGCTGCTGCGCGCCTTGCGCGAGGGGCACATCGCCTTTGAGCACAGCGCAACCAGGCCCCACTGAGCCACGCTCACGCGGCGGCCGTCTCCTGCGGCCCGCACGCTGGCCCGCGCGGCGACTGCGCATGCCCGGCGCCGCGCAGCGCGGCCGTGCCGCCCGCCCCTGCCCGGCGCCTGCGCCGCGGACATCGCCGCAGCTCGGCATCACATTGCAGCAGCCGCAGCAGATCACGCGCAAACGAAGGGAGTTGCTCGACGCTGCGCACGCAGACGTACATCGGCTGGTCAGACCACTCGTCTTGCAGCGGCACAAGGCACAAGGACATCGCCCGCGCATATCGGCACGCCGCTGGCTCGGGCAGGATGCAGATGCCGGCATTGGCCTCGACCAGCCGGCACGCCGCCTCGAAACTGCCCACCGGCACACGAATCGGCAGGCGCCGGTTCAGCCCCTCGGCCTGCTGCCGCAGCAATTGATGCAGGGCGCTGCCCTCAGCCAGGCCGATCTGCCGATGCGCCAACGTCTGCGCGAACGAAACGCTGGCCTGGCCCGCCAGCGGGTGCCGCGGCGAGACGGCCAGCACCAGCCGGTCGCTGCCGTAACCGATCGTCTGCAAGCCCTCCGTCGAGACCTCGCCTGACACGATGCCGATGTCGGCCTGCCCGTCGATCAATGCCCGCACCGTATCGGCCGACGAACGTTCGCGCAGGTCGATCGTTACGTCGGGATGCCGCGGCAGATAGGTCGCCAGCACCGCCGGCAGGTACTCGCTGACGGCGCTGGTGCCGGCGAACATGCGCAGATGCCCGATCAGGCCGCTGGTGTAATCCTGTAGATCGCCGTTCAAGCTCTCCAATTGCTGCAGAATCAGGCGCGCGTGATGCGCGAACGCCTCACCCGGCGGCGTCAGGCTGACCCCTTGCGGTCCGCGGTACAGCAGCTTCACGCCCAGCCCCTCTTCGAGGTTCTTGATCCGCGTGCTGGCCGCGGGCACCGACAAATGGCTGCGCTCGGCGCCGCGCGTCAGGTTGCTGCTGTCGGCCACGTTGACGAACAGGCGCATGTCGGACAGATCGACCTGCAATCGCATGTTCATCGCCGGCCCCCCATCCAGGCATACGAGCCGGTCGCCGGCTTCTTTTTGGTATGACTTTCAAATATTGCTAGGATTTGATCCGAATCCAATACTCGCTCACTGCAAACCGGGACACTCCCACGAATGAACAGCAAGGTCGTGTTCGAACCCATCCCTTCGCGCCGGGCATTCGAGGAAGTCTGCGATCGCATCCGCGCCCAGGTGGTCAGCGGCGCGCTCCGGCCCGGCGACAAGCTGCCGCCGGAGCGGCAACTGGCCGAACAGCTCGGCGTGAGCCGCCTGGCGGTGCGCGAGGCACTGCGCAGCCTGGAGAACGCCGGCGTGGTCGTGCTGCAGCGCGGCCCGAAAGGCGGCGCCTTCATCCAGGGCGCCGGCGGCAGCAAATTGACCGAGCTGATGCAGGACATGCTCGACCTGGGCACCTTCCCGCTCTCGGATCTGACGGAAGCTCGCATCTTCTTTCTCGAATCGGTTGCGCGGCTGGCATGCGAACGCGCAACGCAAGAGGAACTGGACCAGCTCGAAGACAATGTGCGCATGAGCGAATTGCTGGTCGATTCAGCCACGCGCGAAAAGCGGATCGAACTGGCCGGCGAGTTCTATACGCTGCTGGCGGCGACGACCAAGAACAAGGTGATGATGATGGTCGTGAAGTCGCTGACCGACATCGTGCGTTCGGTGCTGCTGTCGATCGAGCTGTATCCGTCGAAGGAGCTGACGCTCTCGCGGCGCGGCCTGATGGAACAGCTTCGCGCGCGCAATGCCGATCGCGCGGCCAAGGAACTGCACGCGCACCTGCGCAAGGTGCATGAACACATGATCAGGCACGGCGCGCTCCCGAACGTATCGGCGCGGGGCTGAGCGTCGGCCGGTGCACCGCCGCGCCGCCCGCGCCGATCTCGATCAGCACGCGACCCACCGAGCGGCGCGCCAGCACTTCGTCGAACGCCTCGGCAAAGCGCGCCAGCTCGAAGCGCGCCGCCACCGCCGGGCGCAAGACGCCGCCGGCCGTCCAGTCGAGCAGCATGCGCATCATCGCGCCGACCCGCCGTGCATGGCGCTGCCGCTCGTCGACGCGACCCCAACCGACGTACTGACCGAAGTTGAAGCCGGTCACCGTCGCGTTCTTGACCAGCAACAGGTTGGCGGCGATCTGCGGCACCTGCCCGCTGGCGAAACCGATCACGACGATGCGGCCGTGCTGCGCCAGGCAGTGCAGCGCAGCCTCGAATGCGGCGCCGCCGACCGGGTCGATGACAAGATCGACGCCGCGCCGGCCGGTCAGCGCTTTCACCCGCTGCACCAGCTCATCATCGGCCAGCAGCGTGTGTGCGGCGCCGTGCTGTTCGGCCGCGCGCAGCTTGTCGGCGTTGCCGGCCACGGCGACCACTTCGGCGCCGAGCTGGCGGCCGATCTCGACCGCCGCCAACCCGACGCCGCCGGCCGCCCCGTTCACGAGCAGCGTCTGGCCGCGCCGTAGCCGCGCGGCCCAGCGCAGCGCGGCACAGGCCGTGCCGTAGGTCAGCGGCATGGCGGCGGCGATGTCCAGGCTCACCTCATCGGGCACCGGATAGACGGTGTGGGCAGTGGCAATCGCCTCGTCGGCCAGGCCGCCATGATCGAGTGCGGCGCAAACACGATCGCCGGGGCTGAACTGCCGCACGTCATCGGCAGCTTCGAGTATCACACCCGAGACCTCTACGCCGGGCACGAACGGCAGCTCGAAGGCGCGCTGGTATCTGCCGGCCACCATCACCGTGGTGCCGAATGAGGCCGCGGCATAGTGCACGCCGATGCGCACCGTGCCCGGCCGCAGCGGCGGCGCGGGCATCTCGCGCAGCGACAGGTCGCGGTAGTGGCCCCAGCGCTCGCAGACGACGGCTCGCATCCTGCTTCTCCTCGCCGTGGCCGCCGCCGGCTTCAGGCTCGGCCGAACGCGCCGGCCTGGCGCAACTCGGCGATCTGCGGTGCGCTCTTGCCCAGGCACTGGTCGAGTACGGCCTCGGTATCGGCGCCCAGGTCAGGCGCCGCCCGCGGCTGCGCCAGCGGCGTCGCCGACAGATGCAGCGGCAAGCGCAAGGTCGGCACCCGCCCCAGCCGCGGATGCATCAGCTCACCGACCAGGGCCGCCGTGCGGCTTTCCTCACAATGCAGGGCCTCGCCCACGGTGCGCACGATGCCGGCCGGAATACCGGCGGTCTGCAGGCGCTCGACCCAGCGCTGGCGCGTGTCGTTCACGAACACCGCCGCCAGCAGCGCATGCAGCGTCTGCGCATGCATCTGGCGTGCTTCGCGGGTGGCGAATTCGTGCTGCTCGATCCAATCGCGACGGTCGATCAACGCGGCCAGCGCGGCAAATTGCGGGTTGGCCGGACAGCTCATGTAGAAGCGGCCGTCGGAGGCCTCGAATACACCCGACGGTGCCGCATCAGGGCTCATGTTGCCGCTGCGGCGCGGCTCCTGCCCGCTGACCAGACAATTGACCGCATGCATGCCGAGCATCGTGATCGCCTGCTCGAACAGCGGCACCTCGACGTGCTGCCCTGCCCCGCCGCGCTCGCGCGCCAGCAAGGCCGCCAGGATGCCGTTGCAGGCCATCATCGCGGCCGACAGATCCATGATCGACGGGCCGGTGCGCACGCCCTCGCGATCGGCGTCGCCATTGACCGACATGAAACCGGCTTCGGCCTGCACGATCGGATCGAGCGCAACGCGGCCGGCATTCGGGCCCTCGCGCGCAAAGGCCGGAATCGAGCAATAGACCAGCCGCGGGTTGCGCGCTTGCAGGCTCGGTTGATCGAAACCGAAACGGGCCATGACGCCGGCGGCGAAGTTCTCGATCAGCACGTCGGCGCCGTCGACCAGTTCGAGCGCGATGTCACGGGCCGCCGCATTGCGCAGATCGAGCACGATGCTGCGCTTGTTGCGGTTGGCCCATAGGAAGGCACCGCCGGTGTCGCCGATCGACGGCGCGAAGCGGCGCAGATCGTCGCCGCCGGCCGGCTTTTCGATCTTGATCACCTCGGCTCCGAGGTCGGCCAGCATCAAGGCACAGAACGGGCCGGCGATGTAGTGCGAGAACTCGACGACCCGGATGCCCTGTAGCGGCGGCCGCTTCGCGGGCTCGGCCGCGCTCATCGCCGGCGCCTCATTCGACACGAATGCCGGCGCTCTGAATCACCGATTTCCATTCGCTGGCCTCGTTCAGGATCAGGTCGTTCAGCTCTTTCGGCGTGCTGGTGCGCACGACGTTGCCGTACGACAGATAGCGCTGGCGAATGTCGGGCAGATCCATCACCTTGACGATCGCCTCACGCAGCCGCTGCACGGCGTCGGCAGAGGTGGCCGATGGAGCCAGAAACGCGTAGGTGGCCGAGATGCCGAACGGGCCCACCGTATCCGAGATCGGCGCAATGCCGGGCAGCGCCTGCGAAGCGGCGCGCGAAGTGACGGCCAAGGCCTTGATCCTGCCGGCCTGCATGCTCTGCAAGGTGGCATCGGAAACCGTACCGATCGCCAACGGCACCTCGCCGCCGATCAAGGCCAGCATCAACGGCGCGTTGCCTTTATAGGGCACGTGCGACAGCTCGATGCCGGCCTTGCGTTCGAAGGCAGCCATCGTCAGATGGCCCAGGCCGCCCAGGCCGGTGCTGCCGAAGTTGAGCGTACGCGGCTTGGCCTTGGCCAGCGCGATCAATTCGCGAATGTCGTTGGCCGGCAGCGAGGCGTGCCCGAAGATCACCAGCGGCGCCTCGGCAAGCGTGGTCACCGACGCGAAATCCTTGGCAAAGTCGATGCTGGCGCCGCGCTGCACCAGCGGCGTGATGACCATGCCGTTGTTGAACAAGAGCAGCGTATTGCCATCGGCCGAGGCCTGCCTGACCTCGTGCGAACCGATCATGCCGGCGGCGCCTGCACGGTTCTCGACGACGATGGGCTGCGCCAGCAACCGCCCCAGCGGCTCCTGGATCACGCGCATCATCGCGTCCTGCGTGCCGCCGGGCGGATACGGCACGACGATGCGCAGCGGACGATTGGCGGACTGCGCGCGCGCAGCGCCCGGCACTGCCGCCGCGGCCAGCAGCCCTTTCAGGATCGAACGCCGTGCGGTTTTCTGAGTTTGCATTTGTCTTCCTCCACGAAATCGGCTTATGCCTGTGTCACTGCGGCAGCTCGATCGTGCCGACGCCGTTCTTGCGGGTATCGATCGGGCTTTCCCATGAATCGACGCTCTTCGGTACGGCCGGCAACAGCCTGGGCGGGCGCGGCCCGCTCTCGGGAAACTGCTCCATGCCAAAGCTGTATTCGACCGTGATGCCGTCGGGGTCGAGCGCATACAGGAAGATGCTGTTCGACGTGGGGTGGCGTCCCGGTCCGAAGACGATCGGCACGTCCAGACGCTTGAAGCGCCACATCGCGACGCCGATGTCGTCGATGTCGGTCACCATGAAGTTCACGTGATGCAGCGTGCTCTGCCCCTTGCCGTCGGCCAACCCGAACGAATGATGCAAGGGGTTGGGAAAACATCGCATGAAGGTGACCGCCTCGCCGATCTGATCCGAGATCTGGAAGTTCAGTACCTGATGGAAGAAATCGACCGTCTCGCGATAGCGCGCGGTCTTCAGCACCAGGTGGCCCAGGCGCTCGATCTTGGCCACCGTGGGCACGAACGGCGGATAGGGATCGGAGCCGGCTGGGCCGGCGACGAAGAAATCGATCGTCGCCTGCGTATTCGGTTCGATCATCCGTACCCCCGGGCCGGTGCGCATCGCCGCCACGTCTTCGTCGGGAATCGGCCGCTGCGCCACGCCGGCGGCTTGCAGCGCCGCCTGCAGCTTCGGCAGTTCGGGGGCTGATTCCAGTTCGAAAGCGATGCGCTTCAGGCCCGGATCGCCGCGATACAGCACGATGTCGTGGTGCTTGTCGCTGCAACGCAGAAAGCGCAGCGGCGTATCGCTCGCGCCGACGTGCTGCAAGCCCATCACGTCGCGGTAGAAAGCGACGGAGCGGTCGAGATCGCTGACGTTCAGCGCGAGATAGGCCAGTCTGCGGTATCGGATCATGGGTGTCTCCTCATAGCGGCTGCCGTGCAGCTCAGGGCATAGCACTGCCGCCGTTGACGCTGAAATCCTGGCCGGTGATGAATGCCGTTTCCTTGCGCGCGAGGAAGCACACCAGGTCGACCACCTCGCTGATTTCGGCTGCGCGCCCTTTGGGCACCACGCGAACGAACTCGGCAGCCAGCTGGGGATCGGTGCGCAGCCGCTCCTGGAAACGGCCGCTGTTGATCACGCACGGCGACACGGTGTTGATCGTGATGTCCAGATGCGCCCAGTCACGCGCCAGGCCGGCCGTGAGGCCGATGACGCCGCCCTTGGCCGCGTTGTAGGCGGCATGGCCGGGAATGCCGGTGCGCAGCGAGTCGGCGCCGATGTTGACGATGCGGCCGTGCCCCTGCGCGACCATCAGCGGCAGCGCCTTGTGGCAGCACCAGAGGGTCGTCCACAGGTTGCGCGCGATGGTGGTTTGCAGCGACTGCGCGTCGTGCTCCAGAAACGGGCGGATGACGCCGCCGCCGGCGTTGTTGACCAGCACGTCGACGCCGCCGAAGCGGGCCACGGCGCTGTCGACCATCGACTGCACGGTTGCTTCGGAAGACAGGTCGCCGACGAAGTGCGCGATGCGCGCCGCACCGGCCTCGCCCAACTGCTGGCGCAGTTCGTGCGCGGCCTGTTCGACGCTATCGTCGGCGTCGGCCAGCAGCACGTTCATCTGCTGGCCGAGCGCCAACCCGGCGGCGATGCCGCGCCCCAGCCCGCCGGGCCCCATGCCGGCGCCGGTGACGATGGCCGTGCGCAGCGGCCGCTGGTTTGCCGGTGCGCTGCTCACAGGATGATGCTCAGCTTGTGCTGCGGCCGCAGCGTTTCGGTATCGAGCACCGCGCGCTTCATCCGGAAGCGGAACTGCCCCTGCTCGTCGACCTTGACGTCGTACAGGCTGTGCCCCGGATAGATGTCGAGCCGGTCGCCACGCGAGCGGTAGACGACGAAATTGCATTCGACGCGTGCCGTCTGCGCGTCGCCGTCCTTGAGCTGCACGTTGGAGATCATGCGCCGCGTGCGTGAATGCGGATATTCGGCGTGCGCATTGCGCTTGAGCAGGCGCTCGGCGCGCTGCTCCAGGCGATGGCGATCGTCATAGACCAGGAACAGCGTCTCGCCCGGATTGCCTTCGGGCAGATCGGTGGCCGGCACCAGGTACTCGCCATCGGCCGTGAACAGCGCGGCCCATTCGCGCAGTTTCCAGCGATCGAGCAATTCGGCCTCGCGATACAGCAGTGCGCGGGCCTGTTCGACAGTGATGTTCATCGTCTGCACCCTTAGCGCTTGGCCAGCATCAGCTCATGCCAGCGGCGCCAGAAGGCGCGCATCTGCGCTTCGTCGGTCTTGATCGGTTGGTCGGTGTGCATGCCGCGCGAGATGTCGTTCCACTGCACGCTGTCGAGGTTGGAATAGCCCTGCTGGCACAGCGCAAGCATCTCCACGTCATCGGGCGTGGCGAAACCGGCCGGGCCGAGGAACTCGACGAAGTTGCGCAGGCGGCGGTCGCGCGAACTGGCGCTCTCGCCGATCGGCGCCAGTGCCCAGGCGCTGACTTCGGTGTAGTCGGTGCGCACCGGATAGAAGGTGCGGATCGTTACGGCCATCAGGTCGTTGACGACCAGGTTCGGGAAGATCAGCGTATTGCGATCGGCCTGCGTCACCAACGCCGCGCGCTCGGGCCCAAGCCGCTCGATCGTCTGCGCGACGATGCGCTCGATCTCCGCTTTGGCCTCTTCGCCCCAGCCGGGAATCCAGCGCCCATAGGGGCGCCCCCAGGGCATCGTGCCGTGCGACGTGGTATAGGCGTGGCCGTTGCCCAGGTCGTAGCAGCGCCCGCGCGCCGCCACCGGATCGATGTCGGTGCGCACGCCGTCGCGCGAGTGCACGTAATCGAAATAAGTGGAATGCGTGACCGCCGCGTGGTAGCCGTCGGCACTGTTTTCCTGCAGCAGTTTCCAGTTGGCCGCCAGGCTGTATTCCTGCATGCCGCCGACCACTTCCATGCCGTCGCCCCCCTGATCGGCGACGATATCGAGCACGTCGGCAGCGCCGGCCAGATACTCCTTCAGGCTCAGCCGCGCATGCGGATCGAAGTTCACGAAGACGAAGCCGCGATGCTCGGCGACGTGCGCCACCGGCTTGAGGTTCATCGAGCCGTCTTCGATCAGGCCGGGCGCCATCGCTTCGCGGCCGGGCACGTCGAACAGCACGCCGCGATCGTCGTAGACCCAGCCGTGATACGGGCACTGGAACGCGCGCCGCGCGCCGCTGCGTTCGCGGCTGACCAGCGCGCCGCGGTGCGAACAGGCGTTATGGAACACGTGCAGCGCGCCATGGCGGTCGCGGTTCATCAGCAGTGCACGGCCGGCCACGCTGCGCGTGATGAAGGAAGTGGGCTTGGCCACTTCCGAGGCATGGCCCAGATAGAGCCAGCAGCGGTCGAAGACGGCGCGACGCTCCAGTTCCAGGATGGCCTGTTCGACGAAGGCGCGGCGATTGACCTTGAACGAACCGGCAGCCTTGTCTTCGACGACGGCATTTTCCAGAACGGCGCGGATCTCGTGCGCCGCTTCGGTGACGACGGAATTCATTCGATGCTTCCTTTCGCGGCGCCTTACCCGATGCTGCCGAGGAACTGCTTGACCAGGCGGTCATGCACCTGCGGCGCCTCCCATTGCGGCCAGTGCGCGGCGTTCTCGATCAGATGGAAACGCGAGTTGGGAATCTGCTGCGCGATGCGGCGGCCGGCCTCGGCGTCGCGGTGCGGGTTCTTGTCGGTCCACAGCACCAGCGACGGACAGCGCAGCGCCTTCAGCTGCTCGGCCGTCAACTCATATTGATTACGGAACACCGGATCGAGCTGCGTGTTGAAAACGTTGCGCAGCCCCTGCTGCACCGCCGGGTCGGAGTAATAGGCCAAGCGCAGCTCGACCAGCTCGTCGGTGACGCGATCGGGCGAGGCCATCAGCCATTCCAGCCGCTTGCGAACGCTTTCAGCGGTGGGATTGCTGATCGCAGCGATCGAGCGTTCGCGCAATGCCTGCAAATCACCTTCTTGCAGCATCTCGGCGGGCAGCTTGACGCCACCGGTGGTGTTCAGCACCAGGCTGCGCACGCGCTGCGGATGCGCCAGCGCATGGGCGATCGGCGTGCG
>JAFKGG010000432.1 GCA_017307915.1 Burkholderiales bacterium
TTCGCGCCGGTCGGCGTCGGGCCCGCGCTGGCGCCGGCGGCCCCTGGCCCGGCCAGCGTGGCGCTGCGCGATCTGCCGCTCGACCTGCCGCTGCGCGAAGCGCGCGACGCTTTCGAGCGCGCCTATTTCGAACACCATCTGTCGCGCGAGCACGGCAGCATGACGCGCGTGGCCGAGAAAACCGGCCTGGAACGCACGCACCTGTACCGCAAGCTCAAGCAGCTCGGCATCGACCTGTCGCGCGGCGCCTATCGCAAGCAGAGCGGCTGAACGGCCGCGCCTTCCATTGAAGATCATCATTCTCGGCGCCGGCCGGGTCGGCGCGTCGGTGGCCGAGAAGCTGGTCTCCGAAAACAACGACATCACCGTCGTCGATACCGACGTCGAGAACCTGAAGCTGCTGCAGGACAAGCTCGACCTGCGCACGGTGGCCGGCAACGGCACGCATCCGCCGGTGATGCAACTGGCCGGCATCGAAGATGCCGACATGCTGATCGCCACCGCCACGCGCGACGAGACCAACCTGGTCGCCTGTCAGCTTGCCGCACGGCTGTTCAACGTGCCCACGCGGGTGGCGCGCATCCGCGCGCCCGAGTTTCTCGATCACCCCGAGATCACCGGCGAGGACGGCTTCAAGGTCGACTACCTGATCTGCCCCGAGCAGACCGTTACCGACTACATCGCCAAGCTGATCGAGTTCCCCGAGGCGCTGCAGGTGCTCGAGTTCGCCGACGGGCAGTTGAGTCTGATCGCGGTGCGCACCTATGCCGGCGGGCCGATGGTCGCGCATCCGATCCGCGAGCTGGCGGCGCGCCACCCGAACGTCGACATGCGCGTGGTGGCGATCTTTCGCGGCGATCATTCGATCCGCCCCGACGGCGACACGCTGATCGAGCCCGGCGACGAAGTGTTCATCCTGGCCGCGTCGGAACACATCCGCACCGCGCTGTCGGATCTGCGCCGCATGGACAAGCCCGTGCGCCGCATCATGATCGCTGGCGGCGGCAACATCGGTTTGCGGCTGGCGCGCCAGCTCGGCAGCGACTATCGCGTGCGCATCGTCGAAGCCGACGCGCGTCGCTGCACCTACCTGGCCACGCAGCTGCCGGTGTCGACGCTGGTGTTGCACGGCGATGCCACCGACGAAGGCCTGCTGGTCGACGAAGGGGTGGCCGACATGGATCTGTTCGTCGCGCTCACCTCGGATGATGAAAACAACATCATGTCGTGCATGCTGGCCAAGCGGCTTGGTGCGCGTCGCACGATCGCGCTGATCAATCGCCAGGCCTATGCCGACCTGGTGCAGGGCAACCGCATCGACATCGCCATCGTGCCTTCGCAGACCACCATCGGCCAGTTGCTGATGCACGTGCGCCGCGGCGACGTGGCCGCCGTGCATTCGCTGCGGCGCGGCGCGGCCGAGGCGCTGGAGGCGATCGCGCACGGCGACATGAAGTCCTCGAAGGTGGTGGGCCGGCGCATCGACCAGATCGATCTGCCGCGCGGAGCCACCATCGGTGCCATCGTGCGTCCGCCAAGAAAAACTGATCAGTCCGAGGCCGCGGATGAACTGCGCGGCGCGCAGGTGATCATGGCTCATCACGACACGGTGATCGAGTCGGGCGACCACGTCGTGGTGTTCGTCGAGCACAAGCGCAGCATTGCCAAGGTCGAGCGGTTGTTTCAGGTCTCGGCCGGTTTTTTCTGAAGCGCTTGCTTCACCTCGTCAGGGAAAACCCCGCGGGTCGTGCTGCGTGACAGTGCCGGGTGCTGTCGCATACGATTGATCGTTGGCGTCGCGCGGCGGTACAGACGACGTCATCGTGCTTTGCGTATCACGTCCGCCTAGCCCTTCGGCAATGGCCCACATACGAGGAGACCCATAGATGACGAACGAGACCCGTACCCGCCGCAAGTTCATCGGAGGCGCAGCCGCTGCGAGCGCCGGCGCACTCGGCTTTCCGATGATCGCCAAGGCACAGGGCCCGATCAGCATGCGCTGGCAGAGCACCTGGCCGGCGAAAGACATCTTCCACGAATACGCGGTCGATTTCGCCAAGAAGGTCAACGACATGACCGGCGGCGATCTGAAGATCGAGGTACTGCCGGCCGGCGCCGTGGTGCCGGCGTTCAACCTGCTCGACGCCGTGTCCAAGGGCACGCTCGACGGCGGCCACGGCGTGCTGGTCTACCACTACGGCAAGAACAGCGCGTTGGCGCTGTGGGGCTCGGGCCCGGCATTTGGCATGGACGCCAACATGTTGCTGGCCTGGCACAAGTACGGCGGCGGCAGGGCGCTGCTCGACAAGCTGTACAAGTCGGTCGGCGCCAACGTGCAGTCGTTCGTCTACGGCCCGATGGCCACGCAGCCGCTGGGCTGGTTCAAGAAGCCGATCGCCAAGTCGGCCGACATGAAGGGGCTGAAGTTCCGCACCGTCGGCATCGCGATCGACGTGTTCACGGCGATGGGCGTGGCGGTGAACGCGCTGCCCGGCGGCGAGATCATCCCGGCGATGGACCGCGGCCTGATCGACGGCGCCGAGTTCAACAATGCCTCGTCCGACCGCGTGCTGGGCTTCCCCGACGTGTCGAAGGTCTGCATGCTGCAAAGCTTCCACCAGAACGCCGAGCAGTTCGAGATCATGTTCAACAAGGCCAAGTACGATGCACTGCCGGCCAAGATGAAGGCGATCATCGAGAACGCGGTGGAAGCCGCCTCGGCCGACATGTCGTGGAAGCAGATCGATCGCTACTCGAAAGACTATCTCGAGATGCAGCAAAAGCAGGGCGTGCGCTTCTACAAGACGCCTGACGTGGTGCTGCAGGATCAGCTGCGGATCTATGACCAGGTGGCGAACAAGAAGGCCGCCGAGAACCCGCTGTTCAAGGAAATCATGGAGTCGCAGCGGGCTTTCGCCGCGCGCACCGTGCGCTGGGATCTCGACACCAACGCCAACCGGCGCATGGCTTACAACCACTACTTCGCGCAGAAGAAGAAGGCTTAGGGGCGACTGCGGCGGCCGGCGCGCGCCGCAATGTCGATGGGGCGCCCTTCGCAAGGAGGGCGCCCTTCATATTGCGCGCCGCGCGTGCCGGCGCTGCCCTGCCCGTGCCGCGTGCGGCCGGTGTGCCGCCCGGTTGCTGAGACCTCGGCCGCATTCCGTTCTTTTCTCTGAAAGCCAGATCATGCAGAAGCTGTATCTGTTCATCGACCGGGTATCGACCTGGGTCGGCCGCGCCTTCGCGTGGCTGGTCGTGGCATTGACCGTCATGATCTCGTGGGAGGTGTTCTCGCGTTATGCGCTGAACAACCCGCACCCTTGGGTGTTCGACGCGCAGATCATGATGTACGGCGCGCTGTTCATGATGGCCGGCGCCTACACGCTGGCGCACAACGGCCACGTGCGCGGCGACATCCTGTACGGCTTCTTCTCGCCGCGTACGCAGGCACTGGTCGACCTGGTGCTGTACATCGTGTTCTTCATTCCCGGCGTGATCGCAATGGTCTGGGCAGGCTACACCTACGCGGCCGAATCGTGGGCGATCAATGAGCATTCGTCGATCACCGCCGACGGTCCGCCGATCTATCCGTTCAAGACCGTCATCCCGATCGCCGGCGCACTGCTGCTGCTGCAGGGACTGGTCGAGATCATGCGCTGCGTCGTTTGCTTGAAGACCGGCGCCTGGCCTTCGCGCACTGAAGACGTCGAAGAGGTCGACGTCGACAAGCTCAAGGCCATGGTCCACCAAGACGACGCGCCGTCGCGCTGAAAGGGCTCTCGCGATGCGCAAGGAACTGATCTTCGGCCTGTCGATCATGGCCCTGGTGGTGCTGGCCTCCGTGGTGCTGATGCCGTGGGGCAACCTCACCGGCGGCCACCTGGGCCTGCTGATGCTGGCGCTGGTGGTGGTGGCGATCATGCTCGGCTTTCCCACCGCGTTCACGCTGATGGGCATGGGCGTGCTGTTCGCCTTCTTTGCTTATTTCACGCAAAGCGGCAACGCCGATCGCGCCATCGAGCAGACGCTCGACCTGATGGTGCAGCGAACGTATGCGGTGATGGCTAACGACGTGCTGATCTCGATCCCGCTGTTCGTGTTCATGGGCTATCTGGTCGAACGCGCCAACCTGATCGAGCGGCTGTTCAAGTCGATGCACCTGGCGCTGGCGCGCGTGCCGGGTTCGCTGGCGGTGGCCACCATCTTCACCTGCGCGGTGTTCGCCACCGCCACCGGCATCGTCGGCGCGGTGGTCACGCTGATGGGGTTGCTGGCGCTGCCGGCGATGCTCAAGGCCGGCTACGACACCAAGATCGCGGCCGGTTCGATCACTGCGGGCGGCTGCCTGGGCATTCTGATCCCGCCGTCGGTGATGCTGATCGTCTACGGCGCCACCGCCGGCGTGTCGGTGGTGCAGCTCTATGCCGGCGCGTTCTTCCCCGGCCTGATGCTGGCCGGCTTGTACGTCGTGTACGTGGTGGTGCTGGCCAAGCTGCGGCCGGCCACGATGCCACCGCTGTCGGCCGCCGATCGCCAGATCGCGCTGCCGCCGCTGACGCAACGCTTGCAGACGGCACTGGGCAGCCGCGCACTGCCGGCGCTGCTGAAGGCGATCAAGGGGCCGCGCAACGCCGACGTGCCGTTCTCCAAGCTGCTGTGGCAGTTGCTGATCGCGCTGCTGCCGGCGCTGTTCGTGATCCTCATGCTGTCGCTGGTCTGGCGCAGCGTTACCGCGCCGGTGGTCGAAGCCGATTTCGGCGGGCTGCAGGAAATGGGCGCCTCGCATGATGAGCAGTCGCAGGCGGCCGAAGGTGGTTTGGCCGAGCCCGAAGAGGCCGATGCCGACGGGCTTGCCGAACCGCCCGACGAATCCGCCGATGAACCGCAGGAAGCCTCGGCCGAGGGCGGGGCCGATGCGCAGGCCGGGGGCGACGCAGTGGCCGAGCCACCCGCCGCAGGCGATGCCGCGGCCTCGGGGGGCGCCGGCGCGGCGCCGCAAGCCGCCGACACGGGCGCTGCCGGTACCGCAAGCACTGCCGAAGCCGCCGGCGCAGCCTGGACCTCGGCCGCAGCCGCGTCCGACGGCAGCGCCGCGTCTGCGTCGGCAGCCCCTGCCGCGGCAGCCGACGGCACTGACCAGGTGCGTCCCGCGCCTGCCTGGTTCTGGTGGCTGCTGATCGGCTGCATCGCGCTGCTGGTCATCTTCTACGCGCTGCTCAGCTTTGCCCGGCTCGAAATCTTCAAGATGCTGCTGAGCTCGTTCTTCCCGTTGTCGATGATGATCCTGGCCGTACTCGGCTCGATCGTTTTCGGGCTGGCCACGCCGACCGAGGCTGCCGCGGTCGGCTCGCTGGGCGGTTTCCTGCTGGCGCTCGCCTACCGGCAGCTGAACATGGGCATGCTCAAGGAATCGGTGTTTCTCACCGCCAAGACCTCGGCGATGGTGTGCTGGCTGTTCGTTGGCTCGTCGATCTTCTCGGCCGCCTTCGCGCTGCTCGGCGGGCAGGAGGTCATCGAGCGCTGGGTGCTGTCGCTGGGCCTGTCCAAGATCGAGTTCCTGGTGCTGTCGCAGATCATCATCTTCCTGCTCGGCTGGCCGCTGGAGTGGACCGAGATCATCGTCATCTTCATGCCGATCTTCATCCCGCTGCTGGCGCACTTCCAGGTCGACCCGCTGTTCTTCGGGCTGCTGGTGGCGCTGAACCTGCAGACGGCGTTCCTGTCGCCGCCGGTGGCGATGTCGGCCTTCTACCTGAAGGGCGTGGCGCCGCCGCATGTCACGCTGGGGCAGATCTTCATGGGCATGATGCCGTTCATGGCCATCCAGATGCTGGCCATCCTCATGTTGTACGTGTTCCCGGCCATCGGCCTGTGGCTGCCCTCGGTGCTGTATCGCTGATGGCCGGCGGCGTTGTTGCGCCGCTGTCAGCTTTGATCGTCACGGCGTGATCTGGTTCACGCCGCGTCGGCGCCGCAGGCTGCGGTGCCGGCGCGCTCGGAGTACCATTGGCAACCATGCTGCCCCATAGCCCTGCCATGCGTCGCCTGGCCTTCGGTGACATGCCCGCGCTGATGCGCGAGGATGAAATCTTCATCAAAACCCGCATGGGCCGCGACGAAGCCCGTGCCACCGATTCAACCATCCCGCGCCGGCTGCGGCTGCTGCTGGCACTGGTCGATGGTCGCCGCAGCGTGGCCGAGCTGCGCGTGTCGCTGCGCAGTTTTCGCAACCTCGACGACAGCCTCGACATGCTGCGCAAGATGGGCTTCATCGAAGCCCTGCCCGAGCGCTGGGATCTCGACTGAGTTTCCTCCGACAGGCTCCTGATTGAAGCGGCTGCTGGTGATCGCCCATGTGCTGGGCGGCTTGCTGATGGTGTTTGCGGCGACCTTCGTGCCGCCGCTGCTGTGGTCGCTCGGCGTCGACGACGGCGCGCACGTCCATTTCTTCATCAGCGGCCTGGGCTGCCTGGCCTGCGGCGCGCTGCTGTGGGGCGCCACGCGGCCGTTTTCGCGCGAACTGGAACCGCGCGACGGCTGTCTGCTGGTGGTGCTCGGCTGGCTGGTGATGGCGGTGGTCGGCGCGGTGCCGCTGATGCAGCAGATTCCCGGCCTGTCGTTCACCGACGCCTATTTCGAATCGATGTCGGGGCTGACCACCACCGGCTCGACGGTGCTGAGCAAGCTGGAGAACCTGCCGCAGTCGGTGAACCTGTGGCGCCACGCGCTGCAATGGTACGGCGGCATGGGCATCATCGTGATGGCGGTGGCGATATTGCCGCTGCTCGGCGTCGGCGGCATGCAGCTGTTCAAGGCCGAGACGCCGGGCCCGATGAAAGAGGGCAAGCTCACGCCGCGCATCACGCAGACGGCCAAGTACCTGTGGCTGATCTATGCCGGCCTGACGGTGCTGTGCGTGCTGGGCCTGCACCTGGCCGGGCTGTCGTGGTTCGAGGCGCTGTGTCATGCGATGTCGGTGATGGCGCTCGGCGGTTTTTCCACGCACGACCTGAGCATCCAGTCGTTCGATTCGCCGCAGGTCGAAGCGGTGATGGTGGTGTTCATGCTGCTGGCGGTGCTGAGCTTCTCGACGCATTTCGTCGCGCTGCGCCAACGTTCGTTGAACATCTACCTGCGCGACGCCGAGGCCTCGGCGGTGTTGATGCTGCTGCTCGGCAGCAGCATCGGGCTCGGTCTGTACCTGTATGCGCTCGGCGTCTATCCGACGCTGGGCGAAGCGCTGCGGCATGCCACGTTCAACACCGTGTCGCTGGGCACCACGTCGGGCTTCATGGGCCAGGATTACACCGTGTGGCCGATGTTCGTGCCGGTGTGGCTGCTGTTCATCGGCTGCATCGGCTCATCGGCCGGTTCCACCGGCGGCGGCATCAAGATGATTCGCGCGCTGATCCTGATCAAGCAGGCCGGCCGCGAGCTGGGCCGGTTGATCCATCCGCGCGCCGTCGCGCCGCTCACCGTCAATGGGCAGATCGTCGGCAATTCGATCATCTTCGCCGTGCTCGGCTACATGCTGCTGTGGGGCGTCACGCAGGTGGGCCTGACGATGCTGCTGCTGGCCACCGGGCAGGATTTCATGTCGGCGTTTTCGGCGGTGGTGGCCTCGGTCAACAACATCGGCCCGGGCCTGGGCAGCTATGGCCCGATGCAGAATTACGCGCCGTTCTCCGATTTCGAGACCTGGGTGCTGGCCATCGCGATGCTGGCCGGGCGGCTCGAACTGCTGACCTTCTTCGTGGTGCTGATGCCGGCGTTCTGGCGGCGCTGATGCGCGCTGTGGGCGTGTAGGCGCGGCGCCCGCGCGCCCGCAAAGTGCTGCGCCGTGCGTCCGGCAGGCGCGAGGAACCCGATGTCGATGCAAGCGATTCCCGTCACCGTCGTCACCGGCTTTCTGGGCGCCGGCAAGACCACGCTGATCCGCCAGTGGCTGGCCACGCGGCCCGTGCACGAGCCTTGGGCGGTGCTGGTCAACGAATTCGGTGCGCTCGGCATCGATGCGGCCCTGCTGGCGGCGCCGGCGGTGTTCGACGTGGCCGGCGGCTGCGCCTGCTGCGCGGCGCAGGCCGGCACGCGTGCCGCGTTGACGCGGCTGTTGCGTGCCGGGCCTTGGCATCGGCTGCTGATCGAGCTGAGCGGCCTGGGCCATCCCGGCCCGCTCATCGATCTGCTGCGCCAGCCGCCGTTCGATCGCCATCTGCAGCTCGAGCACATCGTGGCGCTGGTCGATGCCCGTCGTCCGGCTCCGTTCGCGGCGCACCGCCTGCACGAGTTGGCGCGTGCGCAGATCGAAGCGGCCGATTGCGTGGTGATCAATCGAGCGGCGGGCTTGCCGGCCGGCGAGCTGTCGGCGCTGGTTCAAAGGCTGGCGGCGCTGCCGCCGTTCGGGCGATCGGTGATCGTGGCGGGAGACAGCGAGGCCGCCGGTGATGCGAACCGGATGACGGGCGTGGATTGGCCCTTGCCCGTGCAGGATGCGCAACCGGCTGGCCTGCCAGCGCCGGCGGCAACAATGGTTCCAGGCGCGCCCGAAGGCTCGCCTGACGCGGCGCCGGCCCCGCTCACGCGCCGCAGCTTCGTCCCATTGCTGGGCGCCTGGCGCCTGCAGCAGAAAGGCACCGGCCTGCAATCGGTGGGCTGGCGCTGGCCGGCCAGCGTGCAATTCGACCGTCGCCGCTTGCAGACGGCGTTGGCCGGCGATTGGCTCGGCGGTGCGCCGGCGCTGCGCGCCAAGGGCGTGTTCCGCACCGAACGCGAATGGTATGGCTGGCAACTGGACGATACTGACGAAATCGGCAATGTCGACAGCAGCACCTGGCAAGCAACGGCTTACCGGCGCGACAACCGGGTCGAAATCTTGCTGGAGTGTGATGAGAGCGGCATCGCGCCCGAATGGCTGTCAGCCGTGGAGGCGACGCTGCGCTCGGCGCTGAGCGAGCCGCCCGCGGCGGTGCACGGCGATTGAGCTGGAAGGGCGGGTGCGGTCAACCATTTCGGCCGCTCATCCGTGTAAGAAAAGGGGTCGTCCGTCGGAAATGCGCGCGCACCAGGTAGTCAGGGCTCAACTTGAAACGCGTCGTGCCGACACCATGTTAGTAGCACTGGAGAGTGCATATGAACATGATCTACAACAGCCCGAGCTACTGTGTCGTCGAATTCAAGGACGCGGAAGAGCGCGTCGGCGGCTTCGAGGTCATGGACAAGCTGGCCCGTCGTGAAATCTACCTGGGTGGAGATCTGGCACGCCATTTCCGCGAAAGCGTGCAGGAATTGATCGATTCCGAGCCTTCGATCGAGGAAGTCGATGATTTCCTGCGCCAGTTCGAAGGGCTGATGCAGCAGCCGCTGGTGCTGCACTGAACGCACGGCGCGGCGGCGGCATGGCCGCCGCCTGCTGCGCCGACTGCCGCCCGCAGGCGGGCCACCGCAGCGGCGCGCACCCGGGTTTCAATTCATCAAGCGAACCAGATAAAGCGACAAGCTGGGCGTGAACAGCAGCAGGATCGTGCGCAGCCCATCGCTGATCAGAAACGGCACCACCCCGCGATAGCTCTCGCCGATCGGCACGTCCTTGGCCATGCTGTTGACCACGTAGACGTTCAGGCCCACCGGCGGCGCGAGCAGGCCGATACTGACCACCATCAGAATCAGGATGCCGAACCAGATGGCTTTTTCATCGGGTGCCAGCCCCCACAGTTCGAGCCCCATTACCATCGGGAAGAAGATCGGCACGGTGAGCAGGATCATCGACAGCTCGTCCATCACGCAGCCGAGCACGATGTAGAACACCAGGATCGCCGCCACGATCACCAGCGGCGGCCAGCCCGAAGCGCCCACCGCCTGCGCCAATTGCACCGGCACCTGTGTCAGCGCCAGCGCCGAGTTCATCAGGTCGGCGCCGATGAAGATCAGGAAGATCATCGCCGAGCTTTCGGCCGTCTGGTAGAAGCTCAGCCGGATCTTGGTGAAGTCGAGTTCGCCGCGCGCCAGCGCCAGCACGAAGGTGGCGATGGCACCGACCGACGCGCCCTCGGTCGGCGTGAACAGGCCGCCATAGATGCCGCCGAACACCAGCACGAAGATCAGTACGATCGGGCCCAGGCCGAACAGCGCGTCGCGCATGTCGAACTCTGTGGTGCCGTCGCGCTCGGGCGCGTGCCCGGGCACCAGCCGCACGTACACGGCGATCGCGATCAGATAGCCGCCGATCGCGATCAGGCCCGGAATCACCGAAGCGGCGAACAGCTTGGCGATGTTTTGCTCGGTCAGGATCGCATAAATGATCAGGATCACCGACGGCGGGATCATGATGCCCATCGTGCCGCCGGCCGCCAGCGTGGCGGTGGCCAGCCGGCCCGAATAGCCATGGCGTTTCATCTCGGGCAGCGCCACCGAGCTGACGGTGGCGGCGGTGGCCACCGACGAGCCGCACACCGCGCCGAAGAACGCGCAGGCCAGCACGCCGGCCATCGCCATGCCGCCGCGCACGCGCGACAGCAGCGCATTGGCGAATGAGAACAGCGCACGCGACAAGCCGCCGTGCATCGCGAACTGCCCCATCAGCAGGAACAGCGGGATCACCGACAGGTCATAGCTGGAGAAGCGCGAATAGGTCTGCGTCTTCAGGAAGTTGGCATAGGGCAGCCAGCCGGCCTGCATCAGGTAGCCGGCGGTGCCGGCCACGAACATCGCCACCGCGATCGGGATGCGGATCGCCATCAGCACCAGCATGATGGCGAAAATCAGCAAACACAGGGTAATCGGGCTCATCGTCGATTCAACCGGCGGTTTATTGGGAGAGCGAGTCTGGCACCACGATGCTCGACTCTTCGGTGTTCGACATCGGCCGCAGCGACTGCACGATGCCGATCACCGCGGTGAGTGCCAGCGGCGGCACCATTGCCATGAAGGCGATCCATTCGGGGAATTGCAGCAGCATCGTTACCGATTGCGATTCGCGGGCGCTGATGCCGCCCAGCAGCGTGCGCCAGGCGAGCAGCCCCGCCATCAAGCCGACCAGCAGGCAGCCGGTGCGGTCGAGCCCGTGGCGCGTGCGATGGCTGGCGCGAGTGGTGAAGAAGTCGACGATGATGTGGCCGTGCCGCAACTGGCACAGCGGCATGAACGAGGCCACGGCGAAGGCCATGCCGACCTGCACCAGCTCGAAGTCGCCGAGCAGCGAGGCGCCGAACACCGCGCGCGAGAAGATGCTGCCGCAGGTGGCGAGCGCCACGATCAGCATGACCAGGCCGGCGAAGACTGCGCACAGCTTCGCCAGCACTTCCAGAAGCTTCATGATGGGAACCCTCGTGGGTGAGGTTCAGGTCTTGTCGTTGTCGTTGATGCGCTTGAGCACGTGCTGGAAGGCGGTGTTCGCCGCCGGCACGCCGGCATAGATCGCGCACAGCAGCAGCAGTTCTTCGATCTCGGCCGGCTCCAGTTCGGCTTCGAGGCCGGCGCGCAGGTGCAGGTCGAATTCTTCCCAGCGGCCCAGGCCGCAGGTGATGGCCATCACCAGCAGGCGGCGCGTGCGGTCGTCGAAGATCGGCCGCGTCCAGATCTCGCCCCAGGCGTAGCGCGTGATCAGATCCTGGAAGCCGGTGTTCAGCGGCGCCAGGCTCTTCAGCCGCGAATCGACGTAGTCGCTGCCCAGTACCTGGCGGCGCCGTTGCAGGCCGCGCTCGTAACGCGTGCCTTCGTCGAGCGGCGCGTTGCGCAGCGGCCAGTTTTCATCGGGCGTATCGCGCAGCGGTTCGCCTTCGCAGAAACGCACCACCAGGTCGGCGAAGCGCGCCGGCATTTCGACGTGCGAGATGTGCGCCACCGGCAGTTCGGCGTGGCGCGCGCCGGCAATCGCCGCGACCAGCGCCTGCCCCATCGCCGGCGGCGTCGAGTAATCGTCACGGCCGGTGATGACCAGCGCCGGTGCTTTGATCGAGCCCAGCAGCGGGCGCAGATCCATGTCGCGCAGCGCCGCGCAGCAGCCGACGTAGCCGGCCGGGTCGATCTGCAGCAGCGTGGTGCGAACGCTGTGGAAACGTTCGTTGGCGCGCGCCACGAAGCGCGGCGTGAAGAAGCGCCCCAGCACCATGTCGGCGACGCTGGCCATGCCGCCTTCGCGCACCTTGGCGATGCGATCGGCGAAGCCTTCGCTGAGCACCTTGGCCGAGGTGTTCGACAGCACGATCCGGTCGACGCGCTGCGGCGCCTTCGCGGCCACCCACATGCTCAGCATGCCGCCGATCGACACGCCGCACAGATGCGTGCGCTCGATGCCGGCAGCATCGAGTACGGCCAGCACGTCTTCGCCCAGTTGATCGATGGTGTAGTCGCCGGCGCGTGCGTCCGAGGAGCCGTGGCCGGGCTTGTCCATGCGCAGCACGCGAAAACGCCGCAGCAGCACCGGCATCACCGGTTCCCATAGCGTATGGTCGGTGCCCAGCGAATTGAGCAGCGTCAGTACCGGGCGCGCCGGGTCGCCGTCGAGCCGCCAGAACAATCTTGCGCCGTCGCGTTGCAGGAAAGGCATTCAAAGTCTCCGTTGTGCCCGGCCGGTAGCAGCATGGCGGCGGCGGGCAATCGTAAAGTCTAAATTACAAGCAATGAGGTTCGACATTGGAGCGAACCCGAAGGGCGCGCCGAACGGCAGGCACGGTGTGCGGCTGGCGTACAACCGACGGCGCGCGTTGCCGGGCTCAAGCGGCTTGCCGCGCGCGGCACGGCGATCATGATGCGGCCCGCCATTGCGCCAGCACGGCGTCGATCATCGCATCGGCGCCGGCGAGTTGCGCGTTGGCATCGAATACGTCGGCCAGTCGGTGGGCATCGGGTCCGGCCGTCAGTTCGGCGTCGTCGGCGAGCGCCTGCGCCAGGCTCACGCCGCGATCCAGCGCCTGTCGGCACAGCGCTTCGACGCGTCGCTGTGCTGTTGCCTTGCCCAGCGTTTCGGCCAGTCGCATCGTCAGCGCCTCGGCAAAGACGAAGCCCTGGCGCGCGTCGAGATTGGCCCGCATCGCCGCCGCATCGAGCCGCAGGCCTTCGATCACTTCGGTGATCGCTTCAAGCGCGCTGCCGGCGGCATCGAACAGATCCGACAGCACGAAGGCGCTGTGCTGCCAGGTGCCCAGGCCGCGCTCGTGCTCGGAGGCCAGCTCGGCCAGCAGCGTGGCGGCCAGGCCGGGCGCGCGATAGGCGGCTTCCAGCGCCAGCATCGAGCCGACCGGATTGCGCTTGTGCGGCATCGCCGACGAGCCGCCGCGCCCTTCGCCGGCCGGCTCGAAAGCTTCAGCCACTTCGGGCTGCATCAGCAGCGACACGTCGCGGCCGATGCGCGCCGCGCCGCCGCAGGCCACCGCCAGCTCGGCGCCGATGCGCGCATAGCCGTCGCGCGCGCCATGCCACGAGATCGGCGCGCGCGGCAATGCCAGGTGCGTGGCCAGCCCTTGCGCGACCGCGTCGGCGGCCGGCCCCAGCGCGGCCAGCGTGCCGCTGGCGCCGCCGAACTGCAGCAGCGCGTGCGCGTCGATCACCTGCGCCAGCGCCTGCCGCGCGCGCAGCGTCTGTGCCAGCCAGCCGGCGGCTTTCCAGCCGAAGCTGATCGGCACCGCCGCCTGCAGCAGCGTGCGGCCGGTCATCACCGTGCGGCGGTGCTGCCCGGCCAGCGCGGCCAGTGCATCGGCCAGCCGGCGCAGCAGCGCGTCGAGCGCGCCGCCGGCGGCGCGCGCCAGCAGCGAGGTGGCCGAATCGATCACGTCCTGGCTGGTGGCGCCCAGGTGCACGTAGCGGCCGGCTTCGGCGTCGGCAGCAGTGACCTCGTCGGTCAGCCGCTTGACGAATGGAATGGCCAGCGTGCTGGAGCGCCGCGCCTGCCGTGCCAGCGCCGGTGCGTCGAGCCGTGCCGGGTCGTCGGCTAGCGCCTGGCAGACACGCTCGATGAGCTCGGCCGCTGCCGCCGGCATCAGCCCGGCATCGGCCTGCGCGCGCGCCAGCGCGGCCTCGAAGCGCAGCATGCCGGCCAGCAGCGCGGCGTCGCCCAGCAGCGTTTCCAGTTGCGGCGCGCGCAGCATGCCGCGCAGCGTGTCGGTGCGAGAAAGGGATGGCATCGGAGTGGGTGGCTGCGCCATGTCGTTTCGGCGTGATGGTACGCGCGCTGCAGCTGGCCTGGCTTACGCGGGTACGATCATCGCGTTGACAGGCCCTAGCCGCCCGACACCAGCCGGATGCCCGGCAGCAGCCGTTCGCTCTCGTCGGGCCGGTCGATCGCGTAGCGCAGACTGGTCTGCGCCACGTTCACGTGTTCTTCGGCGAGCGCCTGCGCGCGCGCGCCCTGGCCGCGGCGCAGCGCGTCGGCCAGCATGTGGTGCTGGCGATGTGCATACAGCATCCATTGCCGGTCGCTGTCGAGCGCCGCCTGCATCGGCAGCATGGCGCTGGCCTTGGCAAACGGCAGCTTGTCGTTCATTTCGATGGCGCGCGACAGCGCGGTATTGCCGGCGGCCTGCACGATCAGGCTGTGCAGCCGGTCATTGGCCACCGAATAGGCGGCGTAGTGATCCAGCGTCAACGGGTCGTGCGCCAGGATGCGGTCGATCTGTTGCAGGCAGTCGTCGAGGTCGCGGTCGAGCTGGCGCGACACGCCGTGTTCGGCCACCAGCCGTGCCGCCATGCCTTCGAGCAGCCCGCGCACCGCGATGGCGTCGGAGATCTCGCGCGGCGTGAAACGGCGCACCACGTAGCCGCCGGTTTCGGCGAGTTCCACCAGCCCTTCCTGTTCCAACGTGACCAAGGCGATGCGCACCGGCGTGCGCGAGGCATCGAGCCGTTCGGCGAGCTGGATCTCGGCGAGCCGTTCGCCGGGTGCGAATTCGCCGCGCAGGATCATGTCGCGCAGGCGGACCAGAACAGTGCGTTGCAAGGACATAGGGCGGATCGAGCGCCGCGCGGGCGACGGGGAATCAGGCTGTGACGATGTCAGTGTACACCTCTTAACAAGGCGTTGTATGCCGTGATACGATGATTGTATACAGCGACTGCCGCTACGATCGTCTGTCGCCGTTCTCATCCGTCAATCGCCTTTCCGGAGACACGCCATGATCAGCAGCGAACAGAACGATCGAATGACCCGAGTCGGCCCCGATCAACCCGCCGGCCGCCTGTTGCGCCGCTACTGGCAACCGGCCGCGCTGGTCGACGAGTTTTCATCCGCCCAGGCCGGCCAGCGCCCGGTGAAGGCGGTGCGCCTGCTCGGGCAGGATCTGGTGCTGTTCCGCGACGAGGCCGGCCGCTGGGGGCTGCTCGATCGCGACTGTCCGCACCGCGGCGCCGACCTGGCCTACGGCCGGCGCGAGCACGGCGGCCTGCGCTGCCCTTTCCATGGCTGGCTGTTCGACGTCAACGGCCGCTGCCTGGAAACCCCGGCCGAGCCGGACAGCAGCCGCATGTGCGAACGCATCCAGCAGCGCTCGTATCCGGTGGTGGAAAAGGCCGGCGTGGTCTGGGCCTATCTGGGCGAGGGCGAGCCGCCGGCGTTTCCCGCGCTCGACTGTTTCGTCGCGCCCGAGTCGCACGTGTTCGCGTTCAAGGGCCTGTGGGATTGCAACTGGCTGCAGGCGCTCGAGGTCGGCATCGATCCGGCGCACGCCTCGTTCCTGCATCGCTTCTTCGAAGACGAACAAACCGGCGAAGCGGCCTATGGCCGGCAGTTCCGCAATGCATCGAGCGATTCCGACATACCGATGACGCGCGTGCTGCGCGAGTTCTACCGGCCCGAGATCCTGGTGGAGCCGGCCGCGCACGGCCTGCACCTGACCGCGTTCCGGCGCATCGATGAGCGCAATACGCACGTGCGGCTGACCAACCAGGTGTTCCCGCAAGCCTTCGCCATCCCCATGTCGGACGAGATGACGATCACGCAGTGGCACGTGCCGGTCGACGATACTCATTCATACTGGTACGCGTTTTTCACCAGCTTCAGTACGCCGGTCGACAAGGCGCTGATGCGCGAGCAGCGGCTGAAACTGCACGAGCTGCCCGACTACCGGCCGCGCGTGGGCCGGCGCAACGGCTGGGGCTTCGACGTCGGCGAACAACTGACGCAAACCTATACCGGGATGGGCATGGACATCAACGTGCATGATCAGTGGGCCTGCGAATCGCAGGGCGGTATACAAGACCGCACGCGCGAGCACCTGGGTTCGTCGGATAAAGCGGTGATCGCTTATCGCCGCATGCTGCTGCGCGCCATCGACACCGTCGAACAGGGCGGCACGCCGCCGATGTGCCTGTCGAGCGACGAGGCTGCCCGCGTTCGCGGCCCGGTGACGATGGACGGCGTGGGCCCCACTGCCGACCATGAACAGATGCGCGACTACGGCCTGGGCATCGACCGGCGCCGGCGCGCGCGTGCGCCGTGGGGGGCGGCGTTCGATGTCGGTGCGCCGGGCGCTGCCGGCGTATCGAACCCCGCGGTTGCCGCCGCTGTCGCACCGAACGGGGCCTGAGCATGAGTTTCGTCGAACGCCATGGCCTGTGGAGCGACGCGCAGGCCGCCGCGGCCGCCGAGATCGAGCGCACGATCCGCGACGAACGGCTCGAAGTGGTGCGGCTGGCCTTCGTCGATCAGCACGGGCTGGTGCGCGGCAAGACGCTGGTGGCCGCCGAGGCGCTGGCGGTGCTGCGCAGCGGCGTCGGGCTGGTCGGCACCGCCCTGCTGAAAGACTCGTCGGATCGCACCGCATGGCCGGTGTTCAGCTCCGGCGCGGGTATGGGCAATCGCGATTTCCAGGGCGCTTCCGACGTGCTGATCGTGCCCGATCCGAGCACCTTCCGCATCCTGCCCTGGGCTACCAAGACCGGCTGGCTGCAGTGCGATGCCTACTTCCACGACGGCCGCCCGGTGCCGTATGACACGCGCGGCGTCTACCGGCGTGCGCTGGCCGAGCTGGCCGCCACCGGCTTCGACTACATGGTCGGGCTGGAAGTGGAGTTCCACGTCTACCGTGTCACCGATCCCAGGCTGGCGCCCGGCGACGCCGGCTGGCCTGGCGAGCCGCCGCAGGTCGCGCTGCTGAACAACGGCTATCGGCTGCTTGCCGAGCAGCGCTACGATCAGCTCGAACCGGTCATCGAGCTGCTGCGCGGCCACATCCAGTCACTGGGCTTGCCGCTGCGTTCGATGGAAATCGAGCTGGGCCCGAGCCAGATCGAATTCGTGTTCGGCCCCACCGTGGGCATGACGCCGGCCGACGCGATGATCCTGTTCCGTAGCGCGGCCAAGCAGATCGCGCGCCGCAACGGCTATCACGTCAGTTTCATGTGCCGGCCGAAGCTGCCGCACGTGATGTCCTCGGGCTGGCACCTGCACCAGTCACTGGTGTCGCGCGACACCGGCCGCAACGCCTTCGCGCCGCAAGCGGCCGACGGGCCGCCCGAGTCGGCCGCCGCCTGGTTGTCGCCGGTGGGTCGGCGCTTTCTGGCCGGGCTGCTGGCGCATGCGCGCGGCGGCTCGGTGTTCGCCACACCCACCATCAACGGCTACCGGCGCTTCCGGCCGAACTCGCTGGCGCCCGACCGCGCCACCTGGGGGCGCGACAACCGCGGCGCAATGCTGCGGCTGATCGGCGGGCCGGGCGACGGCGCCACGCGGCTGGAAAACCGCATCGGCGAGCCGGCGGCCAATCCGTATCTGTATTTCGCCTCGCAGATCTTCGCCGGGCTCGACGGCATGCGCCAGGGGCTCGACGCCGGCCCGTCGGCCGACACGCCTTATGAAGCCAAAGCGCCAATGCTGCCGCGCAGTCTGGCCGAGGCGCTGGCCGCGCTGCGCGAGGACGCGGTGCTGCGCGAGGGCTTCGGTGCGGCCTTCATCGATTACTTCCTCCACATCAAAGAGGCCGAGATCGCCCGCTTCGAGGCTGAAGTCACGGATTGGGAGCATCGCGAGTACTTCGATCTGTTCTAGACATCGTGGCCGCCCTACCGCGGGCGGCCGGCCACGATGTCCAGGCGATCATCCCCGCGCCAAAGGGTGCCAAAGGGCGGCTTCGCGCGCCGGCATCCATGCCGCGGCCGGGCGATGAAGACGGCAAGTGCAGTGTGGCGCACCATCATCGCGCAGCGTAAGATCATGACGGAAAATGCTCCGGTGGCGTCAGCCTTGTCGGGCTGACGCCTGCCTTGCGCATATTGCGGAGTCGCCCGTCCGATACGCCACTTGCAAGCAACAGCCGTCTGTACTTCCGCCCGGAATGACGCCATGACAATGCAACCTACTTTCGAGAACGCCGCGTCCCAGGCGCATCGGCCCGGCACGACGTCGGAAACCTGGATCCCGCGTGGCGAATACGTGGATTACATTCTGCAAGCCGACATCGGCGAGCGGGTGCGGCACGAAGCGGGCCAATACCTGTTCACGCAGGGCGTGATCGACAGGCGCTTCTACATCCTGCTGTCGGGCAAGGTGCACGTCTTCAATCTCAGCGACGACGGGCACGAGTCCACGTTCAACATCATGGGGCCGGGCAGCATCATCGGCGAGGCGGCGGCGCTGACCGCGCTGCCGCGCTACTCGGCGGCGCGCGTGATCGAACCCTCGGAACTGCTGCAGCTCAACGTGGCGCACATGGAGGAATACATCGCGCAGAATCCGCGCTTCGCGATGTCGTTGTTCTATCTGCTGAGCCTGAAGCAACGATTGGCGGTCGACCGCCTGCACCGGGCCGTCTACGAAACGCCGGACCGGCGCATCCTGAGCTTTCTCGAGCAGATGGCCGAGACCCATGCCGACGAGGTGGATGCCTGTGCGTCGCATATCAGTGTTCATCTGACGCACGAGCAGATCGGCAACATGACCAATCTTTCGCGCGTGACCGTCACCCGCACGTTGCAGAAGCTCAAGCGCGCCGGCCGGATCGATCTGGCCGGCCGCACGATCAAGCTACGGCGCAGCGGGGCGGCCGCGCCGCATTGATCGTCATTCGATGCCCCAGCGGGGAATCGGATGGCTGCCGTACGACACGCAGACATTCTTCACCTCGCAGAACGTTTCGAAGCTGAAGTCGCCGCCCTCGCGGCCGATGCCGGATTCCTTGATGCCGCCGAAAGGCTGGCGCAGGTCGCGCACGTTCTGGCTGTTGACGAACACCATGCCGGCTTCGATGCCTGCGGCCAGGCGGTGCGCCTTGCCGATGTCCTGCGTCCAGATGTAGGACGCAAGACCATACTTCACGTCGTTGGCCAGGCGCAGACCTTCGTCTTCGTTCTCGAACGGAATCAGGCACACCACCGGCCCGAAGATCTCTTCCTGCGCGACGCGCATGCGGTTGTCCACGCCGGTCAGCACCGTCGGCCGCACGAAGTTGCCGTTGCGCACGCGCTCGGGCAGGTGCTCGGGCCGGCCCGGGCCGCCGGCAGCCAGCGTCGCGCCTTCCTTGATGCCGATGTCGATGTAGCCGGCAACCTTCTCGCGGTGCGCGCGCGAGATCATCGCGCCGACGTGGGTTGCCTCGTCGCGCGGATCGCCAACCAGAAGACGGCCGGCGCGCTCGGCGAATTCGCGTGCAAAGCGATCGTAGACCGACGCCTGCACGAAGATGCGCGACCCCGCCGTGCAGCGTTCGCCGTTGATCGAGAAGATGGTGAAGAGCGCGGCGTCGAGCGCGCGCCCCAGGTCGGCATCCTCGAACACCAGCACCGGTGATTTGCCGCCGAGTTCCAGCGACAGGCGCTTGAGGCCGGCCACGCTGGTGATGTGCTTGCCGGTGGTGGTTCCGCCGGTGAAGGAGATGGTGCGTACGTCCGGATGCCGCACCAGCGCTTCGCCTGCGTCGCGGCCGTAGCCGTGCACGATGTTCAGCACGCCCTTGGGCACGCCGGCCTCCAGAGCGAGCCGGCCCAGCGCGTCGGCGGTCATCGGCGAGAGTTCCGACATCTTCAGCACCGCGGTATTGCCCAGCGCGAGGCAGGGCGCCACCTTCCAGGTCGCCGTCATGAACGGCACGTTCCACGGCGAGATCAAGCCGCACACGCCCACCGGTTGCAGCAGCGTGTAGTTCAGCATGCTGCGGTCGACCGGATAGGACTTGCCGTCCATGCGCGTGGCCACTTCGGCGAAGAAGTGGAAGTTGTCCGAGGCACGCGGGATCAGCGCGTGGCGCGTCTGGTGCAGCGGCAGACCGGTATCGTCGGTCTCCAGTTCGGACAGCTCGGGGACGTGCTGCGTGATGAGATCGCCCAGCCTGCGCATGATGCGGGCGCGCTCGCGCGCCGGCAGGCCCGCCCAACGAGGAAATGCTTCCTTCGCGGCGGCAACGGCGGCGTCGATCTCGGCCTGGCCGCCGGCCGCCACTTCGGCGATCACCTCGCCGGTGGCCGGATTGGAATTCTCGAAGACCGCGGCGCCTTCGATCGCCTGGCCGTTGATGAGATGTTTGATCATGGAAGTAGTGCGTGCGTCAGCAGGTGGGGCGATGCGGCGGCAACGCTCAGCGCGCTGCGCCCGCCGCATTGTTGTCGAGCACTGCGATGGCCTCGATTTCCAGATGCAATCCGGGCCGTGCGAGGTGCGACACGCCGACCGTCGTGCGCGCCGGCGGATCCTCGGGAAACACCTCGCGGAACACGGCGTTCATCGCTTCGAAATCGCCGGCCATGTCGGTCATGAACACGTTGACCTTGGTCACGTCGGCCATGGTGCCGCCGGCGGCTTCGACCACGGCGCGGATGTTCCTGAACGCCTGATGCGCCTGGGCCGCGACGCCCTCGGCGATGACGCGGGTCACGGGGTCGGAGCCGGTGTGCCCGGACACGTACAGATGGCCGCCGGCCAGCACGCCCGGCGAATAGGGGCGATGCGGCAGCAGGCCGGTGGGTGGAACGACGATCGTTTTCATGGCGGGTGTCTCTCGTGCGGTCAGTCCACGACGTACTTCGGGATGGCGCGCATCTGCGCGTCCTGGGGTTCGATGATCCTGCCGGTCTGGATGTCGGCGACGCTCATGGATTCCTCGAACCAGCGGCGCGGCGGCGGCGGGCCCCACAGCGTCTGGCGGCGCGGATTGTCCAGCAGCCAGCGCACCGGCTCGGCATCGCGGTCGGTGGTGAGGTAGTCGCCGGTGTAGAGCTCGAAGCGGTTGCCGTCCGGGTCGCGCACGTAGACGAACAGCGCGTTGGAAATGCCGTGTCGCGCGGGGCCGCGCTCGATGTTGTCGGCATAGCCGGCGCCGGCCAGCGCGTCGCAGGCATGGATGATGCCCATCGGTTCCATCAGCGAGAAACCTGCATGGTGCACCGTCGGCCCCTTGCCGGTCATCACTGCGATGTCGTGCACGGTGGATTTGCGGTAGAGCCAACTGGCCCAGATGCGGCTTTCGGGCGGCGCCGATTCGGTCAGCTCCGCCGGGCGGAATCCAAGCT
Source organism: Burkholderiales bacterium (assembly GCA_017307915.1). Lineage (GTDB taxonomy): Bacteria > Pseudomonadota > Gammaproteobacteria > Burkholderiales > Burkholderiaceae_E > Zeimonas. Next base: position 21,427 of record JAFKGG010000432.1, read on the forward strand.
CGCCGACGTACCAGTCGTAGCCTCTTTGCGCATCGGGCGTCAGCACGTTGACGTGGTCCAGGCGCGTGGGCCGGCCGTGACGGTGCAGGTGGTACTTCTGCAGCAGCCACTCGACCGGCTCCATCGATGCATAGAACGCCACCGGAAAATCCAGCGGATCCTGCACGAGCAGCGTGCGGCCCTGGGCGTGGCGCTCGCCCGGGGCGAACCAGCGTACCGGACGGCCCAGCTCGCGGTACTTGGCGGCGAGCGCGTCGAGGTCGGCCTCTGAAGCCACCTTGAAAGCGAAGTGCCCGATGCCGGGATGGGGCGCACGGCGCAGAACCACGCAGTGGTGCTCGCGGTCTTCGATGGCTCGCAGGTAGACCGCGTTCGCGTCGCGTCCGGTTTCGTACAGGCCGATCACGTCGACGTAGAAGTCGCGCGAGCGCTCCAGATTCGTCACCTGATATTCGATGTAGCCGAGCCTCAGGATGTTGAAGCCGGGCTGGTTGCTGTCGATCATGCTTTTCGAACCCTCCTCGAGACGCAAACAAGGGCGAGGCCGCCACGCGTGCCTGCTGCGGACATTGTTCCGGCGCGTTTGCGCGGCGTCTGTATCGGCGGATACAAGGCCGGCTTCTCCTCGTTGCGCGCGCCCTTGTGTATCCGCGGATACAGACGTTCTCTCGGCTCACGCTTCAAAGTCAGCGCCACCGCCTGCGACGACGAGGATCGCTTCCGCGCCACGAGGATTCATGAGCAAGATAACGGTTCAATCACTGACTTGTAGATACGGCACATCCGTCGCTGTGGATGGCATTGATCTGACGGTCCATGAAGGCGAGTTCGTCGCGATGCTGGGGCCCAGCGGTTGCGGCAAGACGAGCACGCTGCGCTGTCTCGCGGGCCTTGAGCAACCGGCCCATGGGCGAATCTTCATCGGCTCGACGCTGGTCGCGGACGGCGACGCAGGTCATTCGGTCTCGCCCGACAAGCGTGGTCTGGGAATGGTATTCCAGAGCTATGCCCTGTGGCCGCACATGAACGTTTTCGACAACGTTGCCTACCCTCTGCGCAGGCAGCGCATCGCGCGCTCTGAAATTCCCGGCAAGGTCAAGCGTGCCCTGGCGCTGGTCGGCTTGCAAGAGTTGGCGCATCGCGGCATCGGCGAGCTGTCGGGCGGGCAGCAGCAGCGCGCCGCGCTTGCGCGAGCGCTCGCCGGCGAGCCGCAGGTGCTGCTGCTCGATGAGCCGCTGTCCAATCTGGACGCGTCGCTGCGCGCGCAGATGCGCCAGGAGCTGCGCCGTATCCATAGAGAGATACGCACCACCTACGTCTACGTGACGC